>JAMJIN010000406.1:0-1697 GCA_036784775.1 Chromatiales bacterium
AATGCTTGGCCTTGACCTTCATGGTTTTCGGAACGCTCTCCGCTGTGTCGATCTCTAACTACACAAGTTGTATCTTTTCAAGCGTATCGTTGTCTTGGGAACGACGACACGAGCGCCGCATGTATACTTTTATGCTTTCGGTAGATAGACGTATTGAACGGCATCTTCCAGAAAGATATTCATACGCAAGCGTTGATCTTCCGGCGTTTTATGTTTCAGATCGATCAACAGATAGGCGTACGATAAAGCTGTCACGTCTTTGAAGGCTTCTTGAACAAAGTTTAAGCGTCCTGGATACATATGTCGGGCCAAGTGGATTATCTGTGTGTCGCGTGGGTTCTTGAACGACACCATGTATTGCGCGTTCAGATTGATGGTGCGACTTTCTTTGTTTCTGGGGAACAGGCTCTGCACGAGGTAGAGGCCGTGTGCGTTTCTGTGATGACTCTCTTTGGTGAACAAAGTCGTGAACCTACCGTCCGTTTCTGCCATCAGATTGTCTATGACGACAACGTTTTCGTGGACTTACCGGCGATGATGCACGTAAAAGGATGTGTCCTTCGCGTGTCCATCGCGACGATTGAACACATCCAATAGAACACTCCTTTTTGACACGTCTAACGGCGCAGTGCTGGATCCGTCATGGAGCACCTCACGTTTTGCATAGAAACTCATGAGCGCGGCCCGTTCTTCCACGTTCGTCAACACCGAAGACTGCTTCACTCAGAAGCCGCGATTCAACCTGTTACCCCTCTTCTGCTGGGACTCTTCATCGATGAACGTTTCATTGTCGACCCCATTGGGACGCTTCTTCAGACATTTCATGGTGTGTTTGTCAATGTCTCCGAAGCAAAAGTACGTCTTCCTGCACAACCCGACGAATCCGTCGCCACACCACTCAACTTTGAACAGACCTGGCGTTTTCTTGTCATACGCTTTACGGGCGACGCAGCACTAGTCGGCAACGGTCTACGGTCCGACGGGAGCCAGTCGGAGCTCCGAGGTCACGAAGTCGTCTATGGACTCACCGACCAATGCAGTGTACGCAATGTCTGTGTCTACCTCGCAGTACTGGAGCAGAGAACGTTTTAGGTACCTGTGGATGAAGTCGTTGTAAAACTGCAGCATGCGCAGCTTGGCGTAATGCAAGATGAAAAACCATGTGGATGGGCAACGTGCATTTCACGCTTCTCTTGTTCTTTTCGATCTCGTACGTGTTGTGGACGACGACGTCTAGCTGACGAAATCGGCGATCGTTGATCAAAGTGGATGCGCCAACTTCCGTGCATTATTTCAGGTCACTGTATCGATCCACGTTTGTGATCGTCTTCAAGTAACCCCAATTACCAAATAGTCTCATGGTGTCCGCCACTATGGCTTTGTGGGCGTTAGCGTCTCCCTCGCGTCGGGCTGCGGACACCGAGTCACCGACGTCACCTCGAATCCATGTTCCAGATACCAGTCCAGGAGCGGCGTAGCGAGCAGGATCCTATCGCCACGATAACTACCAACGAACAATTCCTCCAGTATGTGGATGTCGTATTCGAGTAAACTGAACAGAGTACCGTCTCGCACGTCAGTCAATATCTGCTGTTGCATGAAATGACTTATTGAGTAGGGACGGGGAAACGCGGTGCCGAGAGACTCTTCCAAGACCGAACCTTTTCATGTCTTTCCATGCGAATTCACACAGTGAC
>JAMJIN010000051.1:0-21061 GCA_036784775.1 Chromatiales bacterium
GGCTGTTTCTTCTGACTCGCTATTTGCAGCTATTTCATCCGGTTACCGCTGTTCGCCAATTATGTTCGGGTTTTTACCGCCATCTACAATCGGGCCTACATTTCTGCATCATCTCTCGCTTGCATGCCAATCCCCGCTTGCGTACAACTACGGCCATGAGCAGCCAATCCGCTTACGCCGAAAAACTCCCCCGCCTGATCGATCAGACAGGCATCGGAAAACTGCCTGAGGTACAGAGGAAATTTCTGCAGTCCCAGGCGCTGATCTATCGCTTCACTCTGCAGGAGCTGCAAACTCTGGGTGAGATCTGCCTCGATCTGAATATGTGGGGAGAAGACCCTATCGAGCAGATATGGCCGACAGATGCGCCCTCAGATCTGGCACCAAAACAGAAACGGCAAGAGATTTTGGGGCTGATTCGGCAACATTGGGAAGATCTTCGCCAACAGCCAAACCAGTATCCCGTCTCTTTTGACAAGACTGAATATCAGCCGGACAGAATCAAACGGGTAATGGTGGAGAGACCCAAACTCGGTCTGGGTTATTGCCCGGTGGCATCGTCCCGCACCCGCTGCTGCAATCTGCTGACACTGGATGCGGTGGAGAACTGCGGCTTCGACTGCAGCTATTGCAGCATCCAATCCTTCTATCATGGAGACGAGGTCCGCTTCGACAGCCGGTTCGCCGAAAAACTGGCCCAGCTCGAGATAGATCCTGACCGGATCTACCACATCGGCACCGGGCAATCTTCCGACTCCCTGATGTGGGGCAACCAGGCGGGTATTCTCGATGCGTTGAGCCGTTTTGCCGCTGAACATCCCAATGTCATTCTGGAGTTGAAGACCAAGTCGAAAAACACCAGCTACTTTGAAAAGAATCCGCTACCGGCGAATATCATCTGCACCTGGTCTCTCAATACCCAGACCCTGATTACCCATGAAGAGCATCTGAGCGCATCACTGGAGGATCGCCTTATGGCTGCCCGACGTCTGGCGGACAAAGGCATAGTCGTGGGCTTTCATCTCCACCCGATGATCCACTACGCCCAGTGGCGTGAAGACTACACTGAACTCTTTGAACGGATGACATCGCTGTTCGACCCGGACGAGGTGGCCCTGGTCTCAATCGGCACCCTTACCTACATCAAACCGGTGATCAAAAAGCTGCGGGGCCGGAGTGACTTTCACAGCAAGATCCTGCAGATGCCAATGGTGGAGAGTGACGGCAAGCTCTCCTATCCCGAAGCGATAAAACTGGAGATGTTCTCCCACGCCTACCGGCAGCTTGCGCCCTGGCACGATAAAGTATTTTTCTACCTCTGCATGGAGAACCAACGCTTGTGGAAACCGGTCTTCGGTTTTGAATATGCGAGCAACGATGAGTTTGAGAATGCAATGAAAGCGAGTTATCTGGCAAAGATCGAGCAGCACCGGCAAGGGTCTTGCCATCCGTAGGCCTGATCAAGCGTAGCGGATCAGGCAACCGATACAAAAAACAGATGGTGTTGCCGGCTCCGCAAGCTTGAACCGGCCTACGCTGAAGATTGCGCTAACCAGAAAATCTCATGACACAAAACCAACTACTGATCAGCCTTACCTTCGTGCTCTATCTGGTCGCCATACTGGGGATCGGCATCCACGCCTGGAAGCGCACACGCAACCTTTCCGATTTCGTCCTCGGGGGACGCCAACTCGGCAGTTGGGTGACAGCTCTGAGCGCGAGTGCCTCGGATATGAGCGGCTGGCTACTGCTTGGTCTACCGGGTTACGCCTATCTCTCCGGATTGGAATCCATCTGGCTGGCAGGCGGTCTGTTGATCGGCACCTGGCTCAACTGGCGTTTCATCGCCGCTCCGCTACGAGTCGCATCGGAGCAGGCAGGCAACGCCCTGACCCTGCCGGAGTATCTCTCCAACCGTTTCGACGACAAGAGCGGCCTTATCCGCACCATCTCATCCCTCTTTATCCTGCTCTTTTTCCTCTTCTACACCAGCTCCGGGCTGGTGGCCGGCGGCAAGCTTTTCGAATCAGTGTTTGGTCTGCCCTATCTCTGGGCCGTGGCGGCAGGAACCCTCACCATTATCCTCTATACCTCTTTTGGCGGTTTCCTCGCAGTCTCGTGGACCGATCTGCTGCAGGGACTGATGATGGCGGCGGCACTGATCATCGTGCCGCTGATGGCATTCGGAGAGCTGGGCGGAACAGCGCATACCATCCAGCGCATCTCCGAGTTTAACCCGGCACTGCTTGATCCATTTACCGACAACAAGGGTGCGCCCCTCGGCTGGATAGCCATCGTCTCCCTGCTTGCCTGGGGTCTGGGTTACTTCGGACAACCTCACATCCTGGCCCGTTTCAAAGCGATCCGGCATGTGGAGCAGATTCCAACAGCCCGCCGCATTGCCATCACTTGGGTGCTGTTGACCCTGACGGCAGGCTGCCTGGTGGGTCTGACGGGTATCCCGGCTTTTGAGACTCCGCTGGCCGACCCGGAGCGGGTGTTCATCCACCTGGTGAATCTACTCTTCCATCCGTTGATTGCAGGCATCTGTCTCGCCGCTATCCTGGCGGCCATCATGAGCACCGCCGATTCCCAACTGCTGGTGGCCTCCAGCGCATTCACCGGAGACCTCTACAAAGGCCTTTTCCGCTGTAACGCAAACGACCGCGAATTGATGATCACCGGCCGACTGGCTGTCGCCGGCATCGCCGCCATCGCCTTTTTGCTTGCACTTGATCCCGACAGCAGTGTGCTCGACCTGGTCTCTTACGCCTGGGCGGGATTCGGTGCCGCCTTCGGACCCGCCATCCTCTTCTCACTCTACTGGAAACCCATGACCCGCAATGGCGCACTCGCCGGTATCATCCTAGGTGGTCTGACCGTGGTCATCTGGAAACAGTTGTCAGGAGGAATCTTCGATCTCTATGAGATAGTGCCGGGCATCGTCGTTTCAACAGCCGGGATCTTGGTCTTCAGCCAGCACCGTCAAATAACGAAGGGCTGATCCGTAGGCCTGTTCAAGCTTGCGGAACCGGCAAACACGCCAGTCTGTTGCCTGATCCGCTGCGCTTGATCAGGCCTACGAATCCACACTAGTCCAGATCAGGAAAGGTCAACTTATTCCAGGGGATGGAGATACTGACCCTGCCGGTTTCATCCGGGCCATTGATCTCGAAGTTTTTCACCGGTTGATTATCGATTGTCAGTCGGATGGATGCCGGTTTTTCAGTGTAGACAGTCAGACCCGACAGATCATATTCCGCTCCATCTGTAACGAGATTGATCAGGACCAGACCACCGTCCCCGGTCTCTTCGACACGGATCTGCTCCGTCATCTTCGTGTACTGCAACAACCGGTAGGTCGTGGCGACAAGAATCTCCTGGCGGTCGGCGTACTCTTTGAGCCGCCGAAATCCGTTACGGGTCACCTCGGAGAAGATCTCTGCCCTGTCTGCGATCTTGCCAAGATGAGTATAGATAATGCTTTTGGCCCGCTTGCGCGTCAGGGTCGACAGTACCCTGTCCGTCAACACCTCGGGAATACCCTGGGCGGTCTCCCCCGCACTCACACCGCCCCAGTGGGGATTGCAGCGCATGAACTCGGTCACCGATTCACCGCTGCGCAGGCTGGCAGGATAGATCAACCGGTTGCCTTTGTGCAGCGCATATTTGGGATGATTCTTGAGCGCCAGCAGGCTTTTGACGAAATCCTTCAGGATCGTCTTTGCCGCCGGCACCGCATGTTTTATCGACCAAAGCCCGCCGTACCCCTTCGCACAATCCTGACCGATGACGCTGGTGACGCGGCCCCGCCAGACATAACGCACGCCGTGCCGATAGGTGAGATCAGAGTGGAAGGCCTCATGCCCTTCGAGATCCCCTTTGCCAAACATAATACCGGGGTCGAAGTTGGTGGCCGCCTTGGAGTGGTCCACCCAAACCCTGATGCAGCAGTCGTGTGACTCCAGCTCATTCAGCGCCCGTTCCACATAACCTCTATCCACCGCAAGATCGCCATAGGAGTGGAAGCAGTCGATATGACCGGAACGGATCAACCGCCGTGCGTTCTCCCGTCCCTCATCATCAGTGTTCCAATAGGCAAACTGGTTATCGGGCATATCAAAATAGAGCGTATTGCCGATCTCCAGTCCGACACCCGGTCCCATTGCCGTCTCCTCTTCGGTATTGAGAAATCTGGCGATTTCAAAATACTCCCGCTTTGTTGGCGTCTCATCCAGATCGCTGCAGATTGCCAGCATCGCGTGGTAGGGATAGGGGATCTTCCTGATTTTTTGGTCGGTCATAATTGCTGAGCCTGTCGGGTCTTCTTGATTATTTTTCTGCACGGATCGCCGCACACCGGTTCGATGCTTTTACGCTTCACTGGTTGTCTGAAACCGGTGGCGTCGGATTTTCCTGCACACCATCGTGATAGGCAAAAAAACGTTTCACATTATTGAAATCACGGCTCTTTGTCATCGGTGGCAGGCTTTTGATAAAGACTTTTCCGTAGGGTTTGCTGAGCAGACGTGGATCGCAAAGCACCAGCACACCACAATCCTTCTCATCCCGGATCAGTCGTCCGGCACCCTGTTTCAGTGCGATCGCCGCCTGGGGCAGTTGAAAGGTCATGAAGGGGTTGCCGCCTCGTGCCCGCAGTGCATCGATCCTCGCCTGCAGGACGGGATCGCCCGGCGAGGCAAAAGGCAGCTTGTCGATGATCACGCAGGAGAGCGCATCACCCCGCACATCCACCCCCTCCCAGAAGCTGGAGGTTCCCAGCAGCACCGCATTGCCGAGGCTGCGGAACTGCTCCAGGAGTTCGCTACGGGGCGCGGTTCCCTGCACCAGCATGGGAAATTCGATGCGATCCTGCAGATAATCGGCCGCCTCCTGAAGGGCGCGATGGCTGGTGAAGAGCAGAAAAGCACGGCCACCGCTCGCTTCCAGAATAGGGATGGAGAGATCGGAGACAGCCCGGTTGAACTCGGGGTTGTTGGGTTCCGGCAGGTCACTGGGCACATACCAGAGCGCCTGTTTCGGATAGTCGAAGGGGCTGTCCCAGCAGTGGGTCTCGGCATCCTCCAGCCCCAACTGACTGGCAAAGTGGCTGAAACTGCCCCCCACAGCCAGGGTTGCTGAGGTAAAAATCCAGGCCGCCGGATTGTTCGCCATTCGCTCCCGGAAGATAGCGGAGATCTCCAGCGGCGTTCGGTTGAGCCGAAAGCTCTGGCGCTGGGTCTCGAACCAGCGGATATCCTGTGTCTCATTCTCATCAAAGAGTTGATCCAGACGCGATGCCAACTCCTTGCAGCGGTCACGGCAGCTGTCGAGCCACTTGCCCCGTCCTTCGATGGCTTCGAGCATGTCACCCAGAATCGATAACTCGCTGCGCAACCGTTCCAGCCCGGCCTCCACTGCCGGGTTGTTTTCCACATCGGACCAGGCGCCACGCCGCATCTCCAGACCAAAGGCGAGGCGCAGATCCCGGGTGACCTGTTTCAGACGATCGGCCTGATCCACGATCTTCGGCAGATCCCCCGCTTCACGGTGATACTCCGCCACTGTGTCCCTGGCCAGATCGAGCAACTGGCGGCCACTCAGACTCATGCCGAAGAAGTTACCCGCTACATCCGGCAGTTGATGCGCCTCGTCCAGGATAAAGCAGTCTGCACTCGGCAACAGCTCACCAAAGCCCTCGTCCTTCAACGCCATATCGGCACAGAGCAGGTGGTGGTTGATCACCACCAGATCCGCCTCCTGGGCACGCCGCCGCGCTTCCACCAGATGGCATTTACTGTGGGCAGGACACTCCTGACCCAGGCAGTTCTCAGTGGTGGATGTCACCATCGGCCAGATGCCGGCATCTTCAGGGATTGCCGACATCTCGGCGACATCGCCGCTTCTGGTCTGTCCCGACCAGCTGCGTACCTGCTGCAGTTGATCGCTCTGCTCGGCAGTCAAACGCCGATCCTCCAGCATGGCCGTCTCCATGCGATAGGTACAGAGGTAGTTGGCGCGCCCTTTGAGCAGGGCGACAGAGACAGGGCTGGAGAGGCTCTCCCGCACCAGTGGCAGATCCCGATGGAATAGCTGATCCTGCAGATTCTTGGTACCCGTGGATACGATGACCTTGAGACCCGACATCAGCGCCGGTACCAGGTAGGCAAAGGTCTTGCCCGTCCCCGTACCCGCCTCGCAGATGAGAACCCCGCCATCGTTCAGGATGCGGCTGATGGTTTCCGCCATCGCCTGTTGCTGCGGACGGTGAGAGAAGCCGTCGATGCGCCGGGCGAGCCAGCCGTCAGGCCCGAAGATCTCGGCAATATCGGTCATGAAGCATTTCCCGGATGCACCTGGATAACAATCAGGATTTCAGCCGGACTGGTTGTCCCAGACCTCGGATTCGAACCCATCCTCGCGGGTCCAGACCAGGCGGCCGATGATCTTGAAACGGGCCACAGACATGGCGCCACGCTTGGCCCGGCTGCTGCTGGAGTCATTGACGAACTCGAGGATCTCATCCTTATCCGCCTCGTAGATCTCGTAGGGTTCATAATCCTCGTCCATGAGTACCAGCACCACGCTGTCCCACTCCCGATCGAGTTTGAGTTGACCGATACGTTGTCCTGACTTGCTCTCGTCGAAGATGGTGCGGGATTTTATCTGCACCCGCCAGCCGTCCCGTGACGGGTCGATGGCATTGTAGCCGGTCTCGCCCTCGGGACGCGGTTGCAGCCGCAGCAATTTTACTGCGTCATGTTCGGCAATCTCATTGCTGATGCCGGGCAGTGGCTTGCCCATGGTGCGACGATACTCTGCCGCGAGCAGACGGGCCTGGGCGATCAGTTTGTCGGCGGCGTAGACACTCAAGCCGGATTCCTCATGGGCATTTTATAGGGGGAATTGTATCTGAATGTGGGGGTTGTGGCACAGGTCTTTATCTGTCAGATGTAGGCCCGATCAAGCGCAGCGGATCGGGCGATTCCGTTTTGATCAAACGCATTGGCTGCCGCTTCCGCTACGCTTGAACCGGCCTACTATTTGGGTATTCGAGCTAACGAAACAACTGCTGAAACCAGTCGATATTGTCATCGACAAAAGCCTCACTGCCTCTCTGTGCAGAGGCGCACTCAGCCCGTCGCGTCGGTTCGCTACCACGGATGAACGGCACCAGTCTCGCCTCCGCACATCCAGCGCCAAGCAGTCCCGATTGCGGGTCGATGGCAACCGGCACAATGCCTTGCGGCATCTTTTCGTCCAGGCGCGACACACCGATACGCCGCATCAGGTCTCCCCATACACGCATAGCTCCGTTGGAGCCAGTGAGACCGGCACCCTTATTGTTGTCGCGACCCACCCAAACGACAGCCACCCGCCTGCGGTCAAACCCAGCAAACCAGCTGTCCCGTAACTTATCGGTAGTCCCGGTCTTTCCGGCCAATCCCCCCACATTGGAGAGCTGGTTCACAAGCCCCCGGCCCGTCCCCTCGAAAATCACCTGCTGCAGGGCTTTGCTCAGGAGAAAAACCGCCTTTTTGTCGGCGACCTGAGACACGGACAGGGAGTAGCGGGAGAGCGGTCTGCCGCGCGCATCCGTCACTGCGCTTATCGCCCTCAGTCGGGCCAGCAGGCCACCTGTCGCCAGCGCCTGATACATCTGAGCCATCTCCAGGGGAGAGAGGGAGACCGCCCCCAGCAGCATGGATGGATAGATATTCAACGGCCGTTCGACACCCAGATCCCGCAGGGTTGCCGTCACCTTTTTCAGACCGACATCCATGCCCAACCGCACGGTCGCCAGATTGTAGGAGTGGGCCAGCGCGTCCTGCAACAGGACCTTACCGTGACTCTTACGATCGTAGTTGCGGGGCGACCAGATATTACCGTCAGAGCCTTTAAGACGAATGGCGCTATCCTGCAGCGAAGTGGCCAGCGTATAACGCCCGGGCTCGGAGAGTGCCGTGAGAAAGACCGCCGGTTTTATCAGTGAACCCACCGGCCGTATTGCATCCAGCGCACGGTTGAAACCGGCGTAGCGGGGATTGCGGTCACCCACCAGCGCGCTGACTTCCCCCGTCTCCACATCGGCCACCACCAGCGCACCCTGCAAGGTGTCGGCCTTGATTCCAGGACGTTTCTCGATCTGTTTCAACTGACTGCTCAGCGCCTGCTCCGCCCGTTCCTGTACCCAGGGATCGAGGGTGGAGAATATGCGCAGTCCCTCACTGTTGAGATCTTCTTCGTCATAGTCCCGCCGCAGTTGCCTTCGCACCAGGTCGATAAACGCAGGATAGCTACCCGCCCCCGCCCGGCCCTTCTGCAAACCCAAGGGCGCCTTTAATGCCGAAGCTGCCTGGCCCGCGCTGAAGAGACCCTGCTCCTGCATCAGATTCAGCACCAGTGCGCGGCGTTTCAACGCACGTTCGGGGTGACGTTTGGGATCGTAGGCCGACGGACCCCGAACCAGCGCCACCAGCAGTGCTACCCTCGGCAGATCCAATTCAGCCAATGGACGGTTGAAGTAGAAGCGGCTTGCCAGTCCGAAACCGTGGATAGCGCGGCCGCCATCCTGCCCCAGATAGATCTCGTTGGCGTAGGCTTCGAGGATCTCATCCTTGCTGTAGTGAAACTCCAGAATCACCGCCATCAGCGCTTCATTCACTTTTCGCAGCAGGGAACGCTCTCTGGTAAGGAAAAAATTCTTCACCAGTTGCTGGGTCAATGTGCTCCCCCCCTGTACGACCCCACCGGCGCGGATATTGGCTATCAGCGCCCGGCCTATGGCCAGCAGGTCGAGACCGAAATGGGACTGGAAATGGCGATCCTCCACGGCGAAAAGGGCCGACACCAGCAGTTCCGGCAACTCACTGCGTCGCAACAGCACCCGATCCTCGCTGTGGGCCGGATGCAGGCTGCCGATCAATGCTGGTTCGAGGGGGTAACTGTCGAAACGTTTGCCGTTCGCTGCCTGTTTGAGGGTTTTGACACGCCCCTTCGCGATACGGACTTCCAGATAGTCGGAACCCCGTTGGCCTGTGGCGAAGTGGAAGGAGCGGGTACGAATCAGGAAACGCCCTTTATAGCTGGAGTAGCTGCCGGCATTGTCGGGGTGTTTGATCCGGCGATAACCCAATCCGTCCAGCGTCTGACGCAGACGTTTTTCAGTGAGCGGCACACCGGGCCGGAGCAGCAGCGGTCGTCCATAAACCTGTGCCGGCACAGCCCAGCGGCGGCCCTCGAAACGAACCTGCACGATCCGGTCGAGATAGAGTACATAGAGTGTGGTGCTGAAGATCAACGCCACCAGGCCCAGCCAGATCCATCGTCTCCATGACGTTGCAGCGCGCCGGGCGTTCCGTCTGCCCCGCTTTTTCCTGCGTTTAGCCATCAGAGAGTCAGTGTACCGCGGCCAGACGATCGCACTCGCTGTTACAGGGGACCACCTTGGCTGCCAAGGGGAACTGCTGCAAACGTGCAGCGAGGTAGCGATAGAGTTCCCTGACCCAAGGTGTACTTCCCTGTTTGACTGCGGCAGAGTGCTGCCGGAAATCCCGTGGGGCGATCAACACACCGGCCTGCTCAATGCCGATGCGTGCCGCCAGCACAAAAAGCTCCTCGATCCCCCGGTTTCCCATTGCCAGACAACCGGCAGACCAGGTGCTGCCGTGAATAAAGATATTCGACCCAGGCTGCATCCGTCCCTCTACCGAGGCGTTGGCCCAGTCGAAGGTATTGGGATAGTCGAGTTTCATCGAAAGGTGGAAGGCGCTATTGGGGTTGAGGGCCTCGATGCGGTAGAAACCCTCGGGTACCTGCCGGTCCCCTTCCCGCAGTTTGGGTCCGCTCCCTCCGCTGGCGGCCAGCACGGGGTAATCGTGGATATGCTTCCACTGAGTATCGCTGAAGACCCACAACTCCACGATGCGGCGATCCTTCAATGCTATAAACTGGATCTGCTGCGGCGGGTATTCGACTCCTGCGTGATAAAAACGTCTCTCCAGTACCGCTTCGGCGGCAGGAGCGTAACGCTCAAGCGCGCGTTTAAGATCAGGATCGATGATTGCCGAAACCTCTGCCAGAACCAGACTGTTCCACAGCAGCAACAACAGAAGCGGCAGTCTCACTTGCGTCGAACCCGTTCAAGCCAGTTGCCGTAGATCACATCAGAAACCTGATGCAGCTGTTTTATCTTTGCCGACAGATCATCGGTAATGGTCGTGGAGGATTGTGCACAGCGGGAGGTCAACATCAGATCACTGCCATACTTGGACAACCAGGCCTCCACCATCTCCTCGGTCATCTCCAGATGGAACTGCATGCCGATGTGGTCGCCAAAAATATAGGCCTGATTGCGGAAACACTTGCTCTTGAGCAACGGTTCACTGCCGGGGGGCATGGAGAAGGTGTCGGCGTGCCAGTGAAAAGTATCGAAGGAGGTTGGAAGTCCATCAAGCCAGCCGGTGTGCTCTTCACCATTGATGCGCTGCAGTGGATACCAACCGATCTCCATCCCATCTCCCTTGGTGACCTCACCGCCGAGCGCCTTGCTCATCAACTGTCCACCAAAACAGATCCCCATCATCGGCACCCCGACCTGGTGTGCCTTGCGGATCAGTTCCAGCTCGGCATCCAGCCACGTCATCGAATCGTTCACGCTCGCCTGAGCCCCCATAAAAACCAGCCCGGAGACATCATCCACCTGCGGCGGCACCGGGCGGTCCGCATCGATACAGACCAGTTCCCAGGGAACCTGATGACGATCGAGGAACTCCCCAAGATAACCGGGGCCTTCACAGGCGATATGACGAAAGATGCGGATCGGTTTCACGTTGACTCGGACAGCGGGGTTTAGAACTCCATTTTAACCACGGATTCAAGGATTAGAAACCATCTAAACAGCCCACTTTAGGAATAATCCATCACAAGCTGAAAAATAGGATTTCCAACCTTGCAGAGTCGATATTCTTGAACTATGGATTATCTGTTGAGTCGTTTATTTCCGCCCTCGCTCACCACCAAATGGATAAAACACAACTATTAAAGGGGAATGCCATGTCCACAGAGATTCTCGAAACACCCGATGGCTACAAGCTCAATGCCGATAATGACACCCCGGACTCTCGAGACCACTTCTACCAACCATCGTTGATACAACTCAAACCGGTAGTGGAACCCGACTACGTCAGTCTGAAAATTCTGGATCAGGGCAAGGAGGGCGCCTGCACCGGCTTCGGTCTGGCGGCAGTCATCAACATGCTGAATCAGAAACGGGACAGCGATATCAGGGTCAGCGCCCGCATGCTCTACAATATGGCGAAAAAATTCGACCGTTGGCCAGGCGAGGCATACTCCGGATCCAGTTGCCGGGGTGCTATTCAGGGCTGGAAGAGTATGGGTGTCTGCAGTGATGAACTCTGGCCCTATCGAAGTGAAGACCGCTCCTACCTGACCATCGAGCGCGCCAAAAACGCACGCAACAATACCGTTGGCGCCTACTACCGTCTGAAACACAACATTGCTGATTTCCACGCCGCCCTGAATGAAACAGGGGTGATCTTCGTCTCCGCCAACGTCCACTCCGGCTGGTGGCCACGCAACGTCCGCGGCGGCCGCATACATTTCCGGGACCAGCCCCAGGGCGGACATGCCTTTGCCGTCGTCGGCTACAACGAAGCGGGTTTTCTGGTGCAGAACTCCTGGGGCCCGGGCTGGGGAAAAGACGGTCTTGCCCTCTGGAGTTATGAGGACTGGCAGGCGAATATCAAAGACGCTTGGGTGGTCCGGCTCGCCCTGCCCACGCCAAACATCTTTCCTGGGGTGGCGCATGCCAATGGCAATGAGACCGGCGAGAACTTCTCCCTCTTCAAAAAACGTCCAACCCGGGGAGAGATCGCCGGCCATTTCGTGCATATCGATGATGGCGACCTGCACGACCAGGGACGTTACTGGAGCAAACGGGTAGACCTGCGTCAAACCGCTGATCTGGTCGTAGACAGCGAGGATTACGACCACCTGCTCTTCTACGCCCACGGCGGCTTGAACAGCATCTATGACTCAGCACGTCGTATCAAGGCGATGAAGCAGGTCTTCAAGGAAAATCGCATCTACCCTTTCCACTTCATGTACGACACCGGACTGCTGGAGGAGCTCAAAGACATCCTGTTGCGGCGCCACAGGGAAGGAGGTGAGAAAGTTGCCGGTTTTACCGACTACACCGACAAGCTGCTTGAGAAGTCGACCCGCCCCCTCGGCCGCGCCCTCTGGCGGGAGATGAAGCTCGGCGCCAAACGCCCCTTCAGCAGCAATGCCCGTGGCGGCATGCAGACCCTCAATCTCTTTCTCGATGCTCTGTCCGAAAGCGACAAGCCCAAGAAGATCCATCTTGTGGGCCACAGCACCGGCGCCATCCTGCTGGCCTGGCTGATCAAGGCACTACCGAAGGCCAGCGAAAACACATCCATCGCCAGCTGCAGCCTGATGGCCCCCGCCGCCACCGTCGATCTGTTCAGGAAAAACTTCTCACCCGAGATCGGCAAACTGATCGAGCAACTGCGCATCTACAGCCTATCCAAAGAGTTGGAACTGGATGACAACGTCGCCTTTGTCTATCGCAAATCGCTGCTCTACTACGTCTCACTCGCCTGCGAAGAGGAACTGGGAGAACAGATCGTGGGTATGGTTGAGCATAACGAACAGCTCCCCCAGGATAAGAATTTTAAAATCATCATCAGCAAAGGAGAAAACGAGAGCGGAAAACGCAGTAACAGCGAAAGCCACGGCGGTTTCGACAATGACCTCGCCACCATGAACGACATCTTGAAAACCATCCTCGGCAAAAAACCGAAGCGGTCTTTTGAGGACGATGATCTCGATTATTAACCTCCATAAATAGACAGGACGCAGGCCCGATCAAGCGTAGCGGATCGGGCGTCCTCAAATTGGCAGAACGTCTGGATTGCCGGTTCCGCTACGCTTGAACCGGCCTACTTTTTAAATAAAGTCGACTTCCACAGACATATGGGTCAGATCACATCACCACCTCTTCAGCCGTGACCACATACCTCAGAGGCCCGCCCGGCACCAGGGCATCGAAGGGGTAACAGGTGATGAGCAATAGCTGATTGCGCGCATCGGATAACAGCAGTCCGGTCTCGTTTTCGTGATGCACGCTCTGCTGCAAAACGGCGTAGTGAACCAACCCCCCATCGGGACGCTCTATCACCAGCCGGTCGCCTTTCTTGAGCTGTTGCAGAAAGCGGAAGTGGGTGTCCCGGTGGCCACTGACAATGCTTTTACCCGCGCTGCCGGGACGAGCGCTGTTTTCGATCCAGCCCGGCCCGAAAGCGAGGGTGCGGCCACTGGCTCCCGCCAGAATGTAGCGCTCTATCTCCAGTCCCGGTACCGAGAGCCTTGCCACCGGCCAGGTATCGGCCCAGTCCCAGGGCGGCACATGATCGGTTTCCGATCGGGTTGATTCCCAGGCATCTGCAATCAGGACTTCCGATAGCCATGCCTTGGCATGAATCCATCCTCCGGCAGCCAGTTGCCAGGCGGCTGCCAACAGGAGGGTTATCACGAGCAGCCGTTTCATGTCCTGCGTCTCCATGTCAGAACGAGTACGCTCAGCAGTAAGAAAAGGCCGATCAACAGATGCAGTGTGGCGGGAGTGGCTGTTCGAGGCATTCGCCCGAACACCTTGTTCGCCGTCCAGCCGTGAGGCAGGTTGGTCGGCATCGGTTTTGTTTTCAGCATCTCTTCGAGCTGGCGGACGGGGGTTTTATCCACCGCGACCAGACTGGTGTATTGGCTGACCAGTTGGTGTTTCAGTGCGACTTCAAGGACTGCTTTACGAACTTCCGGTTCCGGCTTGCCGCGATTGCGCTGGGCCATCAGTTCAGCGATATTCGCCCTCGCCCAGAGCAGATGCACACCGGTTCGATCGCCACCACCCCCCAGATGGATACGCCGCTGCCAAGACCCCCCTGCCCTGTCACCCTTGATGCTCAACAAACCTTGTAGTTGGTCTGCCTTCAACACCAGCAGGATCGGCTCTCCCGCATAGAGATCAGGCAGTGGATTGGGATAGCCCTCTACCTCGACACCATCAGGCCACTGCAACTGAATATTGGTCAGCAGAGGCTGTTCCAGTTTTAGAAAGAGTGCGGCCAAACGTGACTCAACCTCTTCCAGATCCCCGACATAGGTGAAGCTGCCACGGCCAAACTCCGCCGCACGTCGCATGAAAAAGCTGTTGGGTGCAGAACCTATGCCGATGGTGAAGAGACGACTCGCTCCCAAACGACGATGGATCAGCTTAAACAGCTCATCCTCGTTGCCGACGCTGCCGTCGGTGAGGAATATCACCTGGCGCAAACGGTCGTGGGATTCCCTGCCATCGAGGGCCAACTCAAGCGCCGGTAGCATCTCAGTACCGCCATCGGCTGCCAGTGACGAAACATAATCCAACGCCTGTCTGAGATTACGCGGTGTAGCGTCCACCGCATGCTGATGGAGGGCGCGGGTGTAGCTGCTGAACTGGATGATATTGAAACGGTCATCCGGCCGCAGACGCCGCAATGCAAGCTTGAGCGCGGCTTTGGCTTGGGCGATGGAGGTCCCATGCATGGAGCCGGAGGTATCGACCACAAAGATGACTTCCCGTGGTTGGGTCGGCATCACAGCATCTCCCTGGGGCGGCATTACCATCAACAATCCATAGACCTCGTTGTCCCACAACTCGGTGAAGAGAGCAGCATGAGGCGCAACGCCGATCTTCGGCACCCAGGTCAACTCGAAATCCCGATCCGCTGGAACCTGTTTCGACTTCAGGCCGATTTGATATCGCCCTCTGCCATCCTGGTTATGGACGATAGGATGATAGCGGCTCTTCAGAGATGCCAGCGGCAAGCCCGCATCCAGATGGATATTGAAAGAGACCGGGGTGATCCGCCCCAACGCAGGATCGGCCACACTGGGCGTGATCCGGCTGGCATCGGGCACCTGATCGGTATCCGCAGCCCAGCCAGTGCCGCTGAAACCACGGCTCTCCTCCGGCACCATCGGGATGCCGGGGATATAACGCGGTGCGATGACCAGTGGGAAACGGATCTGAAATCGTCCCTGGTCATAACCCAGGCTCTGCTGGTATTCGATCTCGATGAGAATCGACTCCCCCGGCCCGATATTTGCCACCGATGTAGTGAACATATTGGGCCGTTGCTGACTCAGCAGACTCGCCTTGCGCCCTTCCGACTTGGCCTTTTCGTAGGTCGCCCTGGCTTGTTGTTTCTCCTGGATCTCGCCCTCGATGACCCGCTCGCCGATACGCATCCAAAGCCGGTCTACCGCCGCATCCTCCGGCAGGGGGAATTGATAGATCCCCTCAACCCAATCCTGACTGGGATTTCTGAAGCGCTGCGCCACCTTTACCCGTGCCAGCATGCCGCTGATCCGCATCTCCACATCGGTGCTCAGGTTGGGTGCATCATCTATGCGCCGGCCATCCAGTGAGTAGAGATTGAGGGTGCCACGAGTCACCTCATCGGCTGCCGCCAGCACACTGCCGCTGGTACTGAGGACCAGCAGGACGAAGAACACCGATCCCGCCAGACCTGCGCCGATGGCGGCAACCAGTGTCAGCAGCATATCCTTGACGAATTCCCGGTTTCGGAGATCGATCCTGACCGGCCCGTCAACGTCATCACCCGCCTGCATGAGTGAATGACTCATCTTTGCACCCTCCCCGCCGCTGGTTGTCTCCTTTTATCGCCCGGATTTCCTCCTCTGATAACCACTTGGCCGACTGGGTTGAGATCCGTTCCGGCGACCCGTAAAGAAATGCCTCACTCAGAGGCTGCGGGCAGCGTTTCATCGTCCCGATACCGGGACAAATGAGAGCAGCACGAAACGATCGAAACCGAGCCCCTCCAGATCTACCGCGGGATAGAGTGCCATCCCTTCACCCTCAACCCGCTGTTGAATGCGTCCTGCATCCACTCCGGCAGCAACCAGCCTTCGGGAAACGGTTTCGGCCCTCAGTTTTGACAGCTCCCGGTTGTAGTCGTCACTGCCTCGATGATCAGCTGAAGCGAGGATCTCGATATCAAGACCGGGAAAGGCATTCAGCATGCCCGCCAGGGCGTCGAGCTGCGGCTGAAACCGGGGTTCCAGATCGGCACTCTCGGTGCGGAACTGCAGACAGAAGGAGAAACCCTCTGCCACTGCCTGCTGCCGCTCCTGCTGCTGACGCACCTGCCGTTCGATCTGCTCTGACTGACTACCACTATGCTGCTGCAACTGCTGCACCTGTTGACGGGTAGCGGCCAATTGATCCTGCTGTAGACTCAAGACTGTTTTCTGCCCGTCGATCTTTCCGATCAAGGCCCCACCGATAGCACCCACGACCAGACCGGGAGGACCGCCAAATACACCACCAATCAGCATACCGATAGCTGGCCCCTTCAGTTCGCCGGTATCGTCTACGGCAGCATTTTCAACCGTATTGGCCAGCAGAGGCGTGGTAAAGAGCAATCCCACAATTGCTAAGCTGAGTATTTTTCTTTTCATGATAATTCCCTCTGATTATTCCAGCGCGCCATCCTTGGCGGAGAACGGCAGACCTTTGCCTGCGCCGGGTTGAGGGTATTACAGACGAGTGAAGTGACAGGCCGGTTGCACAAAACAGGCGAAGCCATGGCGAAAAATGGCAGGAGGGTGGCAGTGGGGGAATGGCTCTTTTAGGGCTTCCCTGGATTTTTCTCAAACGGGGTTGGTCACTCCTCCCGTCTGGCGGTTCAATATCAGGGGTGATGGTAACTTGGTGACTATGATGTTCTGCTTGACGAAAATTGAAAGGAGCCACAAACTCTATTTTGAGGCTGTAACACAAATCATCTATTTTTGGACTGCGACCATGACATCAGAAAATTCCTCGGACAAGCTCGACCGCATCGTTGCCCAGGCTCGCAATGCTCGTGAAGAGCGGGAGAAGGGTTACCGCGAGAGAGCACTGAAAATGTATCCCTGGGTTTGCGGCCGTTGCGCGCGCGAGTTCACCCGCGAAAATCTGCGGGAACTGACTGTCCATCACCGCGATCACCATCACGACAATAACCCCCTGGACGGCAGCAACTGGGAGTTGCTTTGCCTCTATTGCCACGACAACGAACATTCACGCCACATCGATTCAGAATACGGCGATACCTCGACCGATACGAAAACGAGCACTACCCATAATCCATTTGCGGACCTGGCAGCCATGCTCAAAGAACGGAAGTAACATCCCGTCTCACCCGCACGAATACCCTCTTTGGATCAATACCAGCAATCGTATCTGGTATATTCTGCGTCGTCAGACGTTAATTGGCGGAACCGAGTCGAGCGAGAATTCACCCTCTTGGGCCGCCTCCAGCGCATGGGCCTCATCGATATACGGCCCGTGGCTTGGACTGCCCTCCTCCTTGAAATACCAACCAGCATCCGCAAAGAGCGAGCTGACCCAATATACCGATGCCTGATGGCCGGTGGTTTGTTCAATCATGTCGATTATCCCCCAGTCCAAGCCTCTCTCCGGCGGTGATTTCGTCAAGAGCCTGAGTACACGCTTTCGTGGTATCTTTTTTATTACCGAAAGTCCTATTAATCAGGATATATTTTCAGGTCAGGATGTCTATGCGTAATAACCCAACCCCTCATTGGTAATCACCTAAGGCCGAAAAGCAGATGCCAAAACAGATCGCCATCGTCGAAGATGAAACCGTCATCCGGGACAACTATGTCGACTTTCTCTCCCGGCAGGGTTATCAGGTGACAGGGTTCGATTCCCGGCAGACGGCCTCAACCGCGTTTGCAAACTGTTTGCCCGACCTGGTTATTCTCGATATCGGCCTCAATGATGAGATCGATGGCGGCTTTGAACTCTGCCGCGAACTGCGTGCCCGTTCATCGACGCTGCCCATCATCTTCCTCACCGCCCGGGATGACGACTTCGATACGGTTGCGGGATTACGTCTGGGCGCCGACGACTACCTCACCAAAGAGATCAGCCTGCCCCACCTGTCGGCCCGCATCGCCGCCCTCTTCCGCCGCATGCGCGCCATGGAGAAACCGGTGGCTGAAAACCAGATTCTGCAACGCGGGGATCTGCAACTGGATATAGATCGCCTGACCACAGCGTGGAAGGAGCAAGCGGTCGACCTGACCGTCACGGAGTTCTGGCTTACCCACTCTCTGGTACGTTTTCCCGGTCATGTGCGTAACCGTGATCAACTGATGGATGACGCCAGCATTCTGGTAGACGCCAGCAGTATCAGCACTCACATCAAACGCATACGCCGCAAGTTTCAGCAGGTGGATGACCAGTTCGACGCTATCGAGGCAGTCTACGGCGCCGGCTACCGCTGGCATCAGCCAGGCAGCTGATCAAAAATGCGGCGGCGATTCTATCAGGGACTGCGTTTCAAACTGCTGCTTGTCTCCCTCACCCTGCTGGCCATTCCCTGGGCTGGATACCGCTATGTCATCGAGACCGAGTCCTTTCTCCGCGCCTCCCAGGAAGAGGTGCTACTGGGCCGGGCCGAACTCATTGCCAATCTGCTCAGTCAATCCTCCAGTTTACCGACCATTCCCGCAGACCCGCTAAATCCCGTTTCGATTCTCTACGCTCATCGCCTCACACAGCCGATCCTGCTAGACGGTTACACAGACGACTGGAGAACCCTGCTGGAGCAGAAGCACTATTTCCGCTCCAGTGAGACAGACCCAAAGGCCGCTGCTTTCTCCCTGTTGATGGGCATCTATGAGGGCGATCTCTATCTGATGCTGCAGGCAAAAGACGAGACTGTGATCTACCCATCCCCAACGGATAATCGCGTAGACGCGGGAGACCACCTGCGGATCGCCCTTATCGGTGATAGTGGAGAGATCGCATATTTCCAAGTCAGCACCGCCGCCCCTGGCTGGGTGACTGCTGAACCGCTGGCGGGCGCCCCCCACCAGCCTCTCATCAGGGGGGAGTGGCAGGAGACGAAAACAGGTTACAACCTTGAGTTGCGCATCCCACACAGCTTGTTCAAACAGCGCCTCTCTCTGGCTTTGTCTGATCGGGATGGGGAGGCGGACGGGACATCGGCGACGACTGCCTCCACCTCCGGCCTGATGCACCCCGAGTCTCTGGCTTTTGTCGTCACGTCATATGAAGATGTGGAAACAGTGCTGGCTGGCTTCGTCTATCAGGAGAGCCGCATCCGCGTCATCAACCGGCAACAGTGGGTAATCGGACAGAACGGTCGTCTGGCTCCCGGGAGAACACCAAACACCCAGCAAAAGGGCCTGCTTACCGGCATATTGAACCTGATCCTGCCACTACCCGATAGCGACTTCCTGGACGACCAGGAGTTTGCCGCAAGACTGGATGGCCCTGAAATCCGCCAGGCACTACTGGGCAATCCGACAGTGCATCGACGCCGCGCCGGTGATGCGTCGACAGTGGTACTTTCAGCCGCCTACCCGATCAAGGGAGACACCGGTGTGACCGGTGCAGTGGTCATGGAACAGACCACCCAGCGCATCCTCACCATGCAGCAGGAGGCCCTGAAGGGGATATTTCAGATCACCCTGATTCTGTTCCTGATCACCGGCGGTCTACTGCTCGGGTTTGCCACCCTTCTCACCGGACGCATCCGCCGCCTGCATAACCGGGTGGAGGATGCCGTCAGTCCTGACGGGCGTATTTTGCACGGTCTCAGGCATGAGAAAACAGCAGATGAGATCGGCGATCTCGGCCGCAGTTTCAGCAGTGTGCTGGAGCGGCTGCAAGAGTACAACCGCTACCTCGAGGCGATGGCATCACGGCTCTCCCACGAATTACGCACCCCGCTGGCAATGGTGAAATCGTCCCTGGAGAACCTGCAGCACGATGAGGATCCATCGGCCCGGACACGTTATCTGTCACGCGCCACAGAGGGCATCGACAGACTGACCCTGATTCTCGACCGCATGCGTGAGGCGACCCGGCTTGAGCAGACCTTGCAGCAGGCGGAAAAAATACCTCTGGATCTGGCGGAGCTGGTGCGGGTGATGCGGAACAATTATGCCGCCACCTATCCTGAAGTCACCATCGAAACCCGACTCCCAGACAATCCGGTGGTAATCAACGCCGCTCCGGAACTCATCGTGCAGGCCCTGGACAAGCTTGTCAGCAACGCAGTGGATTTCCACCTGCGAGGTACACCTCTGACACTCACGGTGACGCAGGAGACCGACGACAGCGTCCGTCTCAGCGTCATCAATCAGGGACCACTACTGCCTGAGACCATGCAGTATCATCTCTTCGACTCCATGGTTTCTGTCCGTCCCCACACCAGCGATTTGACCCATCTCGGCCTCGGTCTCTATCTTGTGCGATTGATCGGTGAGTTTCACCAGGGATGTGCCAGCGCCGAAAACCTGAAGTCGGGGGATGGGGTCTCGGTGAGTCTTGTATTGGCGACCAGTGCAGCATTACGATAATGTGCAGTGGTATCGATGGGGCACGATGGTTACCCGCTTTCCTCAGACTCCCTGCAGGCTACTCTCCGGATACAAACTGTCTACCGAAAGTCTGTTCAACATCCTCTCCACGGCATTCATGCCAACCATATCTATTCCCACTTTCAGAATCAGCATCTCGGCATCCATCCGATGCATATCCTTATGAATATAGACCGCTTGCAGTAGAGACAGACCCTCGGGACTGAGCAGATACAGCACAGCCTTTCTCTTCGCATGGTTCCGTTTATTCTGCCAGGCATGGTGGATCTGATTGTAGGCGGATGGGGTGAGATTCTTTTCGCACCACCGATTGAGGGTGATCCAATATGGGGTATCTTCCCGTATGAGCGGGTGTAGATGGCGGTAAAAACCCGAACATAATTGGCGAACAGCGGTAACCGGATGAAATAGCTGCAAATAGCGAGTCAGAAGAAACAGCCAGCGACAAAGAGTGACATCGAGAAAGAAATCGGGAAGATGTAGGGAGCCGTTGAGAAGGTGTGGTACCGGGTGTATCGACCTCGACAGT
>JAMJIN010000407.1:0-1686 GCA_036784775.1 Chromatiales bacterium
CACTTTACGGTAATCCGGTCAAGGCGTTAATAACTGAATCATGTGTGCGTTTAGAGGCCAACATGTGAAGTTCTTCTTTCGTAACTGAAGTTTTGTATAATTCACATTAACAGTGAGTATTAATTTTCGACTTACAGTCATGTCTCGTTTTATTCGCTCACTTTGCCTTTGAAGTTTGGTTGCCAAGGGTTTTGGCTGGATAAAGTCATTAACTAAGTTTGTGAAACATCCCATTATCGCCCACGTTAATATGCTTCAAATTATAATTATCGTGTATCGGGCGGGCGGGCGGGCGGGCGGGCGTGTGTACTGTAGTACTCGTATTTTCATGTTTTAATGACGGCTCAGCCATTGTTTACAATTACTAACTGTTGGAATAACATGCAACAAACCTGATATTTTGTAAATTTGCAGCAATATTTGTAATAGACTATGAGGATCTATTAATACAGGTACAGAAACAAATTTCAATTCCTATTAAATTTGTACTTGTCATTGTCAAAATTGCCAAAGCAAGTCTAAGAAGGTAGAAATTATAGATAGTAAGTAAATAAGCATCAGATAGCATAACAGACAGACTAGGGAGGAAAGGAAAGAAGGAACAAATAATGTTGATCTTTCAATAGAAAGTCACAAGTCATGGTCAGTTCAATCTTGAACATGAGGTTCCATGGAATCTTTTTTGTGGAATGACGGCTCAGTCATTGTTTACAATTACTAGCTGTTGGAATAACAAGCAACAAACCTGATATTTTGTAAATTTGCAGCAATAATATTATGTGTAATAGACTATTATCTATTACTTTAGGATCTATTACTACAGGTATTACCTTTTAAAAGAAAAATCTCCTATAGAATTAATTCGGAATTGAATCGGAATTGAAAGATTTGAGCTGGAATTTGAATTTAAAAAAGGAATTTGAATTGATTAAATTGAATTGAAAGGAATTTGAATTGATTAAATTGAATTGACCCCAGTCCTGGAGTTATCACATGCCGCTGTTATGCTGAGGCTGAGCAATAATTAACCAGGCCGGTGATTCTGTGTCTATAAATTTTCTAGTCAGTCACTGACACATATGCAGACCTACATTTAAAAACAAATAAGCCCAGTCACCAGTGGCACTATACACAGTGACATATGTTAACTTTACAGGGCGCTTATTTTTACTTGTTGTGCAACTCTAAATACTTTACTTAGTGATATTACTTACAGTTCACAAAGTGATACTAGCAGACACGGGTGTATGGATAGTTAAACATTTTAATATCACTCCATCCTATGTTTGAAAGCCTGGCACGCTGTCGTTCCTCTGACAGCTGTTGGGTCTGTTCCCCTTGGGTTAGGCGAATTGTCGGTAGTCAATAGTACAACAAATGACTATCTCTGTCAAATGACTAGATCGTTTCCCACAAGCAAATACGCTACAAAAGTTAACCATACTTCACTAATAACTATTTTAACAAAGATACTCAGTACAATCAAATAAATGCTAATTGTGGTGCAATGCTACATTAAACAACAGTAAACAACACTGAGCATTCACAGTGCGAGCAGTCCTAGTACTCCACGCGTGTACTCCAAGGTGGCAGATCACAAAAGTGGTGATGTCACCCACGCACCTTCTATTAATTTATTACGACCTGTCACTTTCAGGTTTGGTGATATTTGACCAATGACGACTG
>JAMJIN010000052.1:0-21007 GCA_036784775.1 Chromatiales bacterium
CATAGTGCGCGCTACAAGATCAGCCATGACAGTTTCCAAACCAGAGTTGTACCATGACAGGATTTTTAGTTTTTTGCCCCAAAACCCTGTCAAGTGCTTTTTGTAATTATTTACTGCTTGCCACGGGTTTTTGAGAAGTTACGGTTATAGCTGGTAATTTATTGATTTTTATAGCGTTTTTATTGAAATGACCATTATGATCAAAGGCCTGTAACCTTGTGAAACAACCTACTAAATTACCGTATATTTATCAAAGGAAATATTGATGGTGAGCCTAATCCCTATACGAGGCACGCGTTCTCTGTTTTGAGCGTTGCTACAATGACGCCATAGGTGACGAATCAATTTTCGGGAGTGAGGTGTATGGAAAAAGGAAAAGTTGCAGCAAGAGAGCCGGTTTCTGTGGAGTTGCAGGCGGGTAAAGAGTACTGGTGGTGTGCCTGTGGGCGGTCAAAAAATCAGCCGTATTGTGATGGCTCGCATCAGGGGACGGAGATATCACCACTGGGATTCAGAGCGGAGAAATCAGGGGAAGCCTGGCTCTGTATGTGTAAGCAGACGGCCAATCCGCCCTATTGTGACGACAGCCACGAGAATATTGTTGAAGAGACGGATTGATCCTATTGGCCTCTGTTCAGCAATCATGGTGAGCGCGGCGCCCCCTACCGGATGAATTAAACGCGACCCATCATCTTTTCAGGGTGGTTTGAGCTCCGAAACCTGGGTTTGAACATGACAGGGATCCATTTTTTCCTCAAGGGGCTTTAGCTGCTTACGGGCCTGATCGCTTAGTGGGATCAGGTCCCCGGCATTGACCTGGTCGATCGTCTCATAACCCATGATGCGCAGGTAGTCCTGCAGCATCTCACGAGTCCCACCAAAGAAGTTGGCGATTCTCTGTGCGCCCTTGTCGATATCGATGCGTTGACGCAGTTCCCCTTTCTGGGTGGTGATCCCCACAGGACACTCATTGGAGCCACAGGCGCGATAGTATTCACAACCCAGGGCAAACAGGGCGGCGGTGGCCAAGGCGCAGGCATCCGCACCCAAGGCCAGGGCTTTCATGATGTCAGCCGGTGTGCGCACGCCTCCAGTGGCAATGAGGGTGACCGGCCGTTGCGGATGGGCCAGGTTATGTTTGTCGATAAGATGACGGGCGATAGGGAGCGCCTCTGTCAGTGGCATGCCGAACTGGTCGCGCACATGGGTGGGAGCAGCGCCGGTGCCACCGCCGAAGCCGTCAATGGTAATGAAGTCGGGCAGCAGGGAGAGGGCGGATGTGGTGTCGGCAGCCACGTCGTTAGCCGCGAATTTGATGCCGATGGGACGGTCGCCACCATCCAGGTCACGGATCTGTTCAATCCGCTGCTGCATCTGCTTCAAGTTTTCGATGTCGGGAAAACGGGCTGGTGAATGAGCAGTGGTACCTGGCACCAATCCCCGAACTTCAGCGATATCCCCCTGTACTTTATCTCCAGGCAGTTCACCACCCAGACCGGGTTTTGCGGATTGTCCCAGTTTGATCTAGATGGCATCTGCCTTGGCGATAACCTGCTCATTCCAGCCGAAGTAACCGCTTGCCATTTCCAGGATATATATTGCGGTGGCCGCTCGTTCTTCGGGCAGCATGCCTCCTTCACCAGAGCAGGTCAGGGTGCCGGCGAGTTGGCTGCCACTAGCCAGTGCGACCTTGGCCTCCTTCGAGAGGGCGCCGAAGGACATATGGGAGACGTAGGCCGGTAGTGTGATGTGCAGGGGTTTGCCGGCGCCACGGCCGATGGTAACAGAGGTGTTTACTGTCTGCCCGGAGAGTCTGGGGGGACGTTGGAGCTGTCCTGCACGCAGGTGAAAATGGTCGAAGTCCGGTAGTGAAGGCAGCATCGGTGTAGGGGCGCCCATCGCCTCAATACCGGGTTTTAGCCCTTTCGCCAGCCGTTTGATCAGGTGGTGGCCACGGGCGTCCTGATGCCAGCGCCGCCACTCTCCCTGGTAGCCCGCAAAACTGGCCTTTGGCAGGGGATCGACCGCAGCGGCATCAACGTAGACTGAATTGTCACGAATCTCTGCGGGATAGGTAGCAATCCGGTCCTGTGGATTGTAGGGGGAGACGCCGGTCTTCAGATCAAAGTTCCACTGGTGCAGTGGGCAGATTGCCTCGCCGTTTTCCACATGCCCACGGGACATCTGCCCCTCCCTATGGGGGCAGCGATCTTCCAGCGCATAGACCTGACCCTGGTCGAGGAACAGGGCCAGGGGCCTGCCGCGAACCGTGACGTGAAAACCGTGTCCGGGCTCCAGTTCCGCCAGGTCGCAGACTTTATGTGGTGCTTCCATTGAATCTTTCCTCGTGTGGATTCAGAACATCCTGCCAAATACCAGTCGGATCAAACCCAGGCCATCGCCAAAACGATAACCCAGCCCAATGCGGGGCAGTTTGAATGTACCGGTGTCCGTGTTCGTTGACAGATCAACCGTGAAACCGACCTCCCATAACACATCCACCTCTTGAGTTTGTCCAAGGGGATTGACAAAATCCAGGTCGCCGAAATAGAGCTGGTTCATGGCATAGGCATTGAATCTGGCCTTCCATCCGAAGTGATTCAGGCTGGTCGGAAGTAAAACATCAAGGCCGGTTTCAAAGGCGTAATAGTCATCCCGGATATCGCTTTCATGCAGCTGATAACCCGCATAGCGGAAGCGGTTGCCAAGCAGAAGATCATAGCTGCGCCAGTCAAAATTGTAGCGGCTTTCCAGGCCGATGGAGTAGATCCAGGCGAAGTCGCTGCCACTGCTGGCCTTGCCAACGCCCAGGTCGACAAGCGGGGTGAGAATCCACTGTTTTGAAACCGGCAGATGGAAGTGGAGGCCGGGTACGAAACTCAGGGTTCCCAGTTGCTCCTGCAGGTCAGGGATCTCAAGGTCTCTGAAGTCAAAGTTGAACAGACCGATAGTGACTGGTGTGGTGATCTCCAGCCCCCAACCATCTTCCTCTATGGTACGTAAATCGTAGGAGAGGGGGATGTTGAATACCGTGACCGTGCGGTCCCGGGTGGCGTAGATTCCCGAGCCGAGAAACGGGGCGAAGGCGTAGTTTGGCAGCTCTTCCTGTTGCAATGCCTGCACTGCTGCCTGCGATGAAGTGCAGAACAAGAGTAACAAAATGAAGCAAAATCTCGTGAGAGCCATCTATTCCTTATCCGGCAAGGTTTAAAGTCTATTATTGGCGTATGAGATATATCACACAATGTAAATGTTTCCGCGCAGTGTGTCAGTCTTAAACATGACTGAGATGAAACGAGTCTGGCGTTGGCCTGTCGGTGTGGCGGCCATCCTTTTGTTGTTGGTTATGGGTTTGATGCTGACGGCCTCTTACTGGCTGAATGTCAATCGTGACGTCCTTGCTGCCAGACTCAGTGAAACCCTTGGGCGTGAGGTCAGCCTGAATGGTGAACTTGCACTGGGCCTCTCCCTTCATCCCACACTGGTGGCGGAAGATATCTCCATTGCCAATCCTGCCTGGGCATCCAGGGCTAACCTGCTGAAACTGAAGAGGCTGGAGCTGCAACTGGCACTGCTGCCCTTGTTGAATGGCGAGCTGGTGGTCAAGCGACTGCTGCTTCAGGGTGGCGACCTGATGCTGGAGTCCACTGAGAAACAGGGTGGTAACTGGGTATTTGCCGGCGGAAAGGCGGCGGAAACCT
Source organism: Chromatiales bacterium (assembly GCA_036784775.1). Classification (GTDB taxonomy): domain Bacteria; phylum Pseudomonadota; class Gammaproteobacteria; order Chromatiales; family Chromatiaceae; genus QGON01. The sequence goes on from JAMJIN010000052.1 coordinate 3,702, forward strand.
CTGCTGTTCCCAGTGAAATGCGCCTGCCGGTGATAGACAAACTGCAGTTGGAGGAGTTGCAGTTGGGTTACCGGGTTGGTGGGGCCACGCCGAAGATATTGCAGGTAAAGCGCTCCGAAGCCAGTCTCTCAGCAACAGGGGAATTGCAGGCGACTGCCGGGTTTGATTATCACTCGGTAGATCTGTTGGGGCGTTTCAGCGGTTTGATCACTGCGGCAGGTATCGCAAATTCCAGTCTCGATTTGAAGACTGAACAGAACGAGCTTCATGCCGAGCTGAAAGGTGAGCAGGTGACCTGGAAAGTGACTGCCAACTCGAGTGATGAACTGTCGCGTTTGATTGGCGCTTACCTGCCGGAAGGCGCCTCTGCCGACCTGCAGGGTGCGAGTCGTTTGACCGGGTCTGGGGTGCAGATTTTCGACCTGAAGGGTTGGCTTCGCAACCTCTATGGTTTCGATGAGTTCACTGTTGCCGATGGCAGTGTGAAGGTTGCAGGTGGCCGGGTCGAAGTTGACTTGAGCGGTCTGCTCGAACAGCGTGAAACCAGACTGCAGTTCTCTCTGGGGGAGGGTCAACAGACTTTTGCTGAAGCGGCAAACTGGCCACTGGAGGCCGGGGCGCAGACGGACAGCGCTCGATTGACGGTGACAGGGGCGATAATTCCGGGCGACAAAACGGTCACTAACCTGGCTATCAGGCTTGAAGGCAAAGAGTTGTCGCATCTGCCGTTGCTGAAGGGAAAAGTGCAGAAGATTGGTGCCTTCCAAATCGATGGGCAGATGTCTGCGGAGGGGGCACAGGTGGCGTTTACAGGGATTAACGCCAAGTTCGGTGACAGTGATATCTCCGGGGCGTTGACCCTGCACCTGGATCAGGCGGTCACCCGCATTCAGGGCGGGCTGCAGGCGAAACGGCTCGATCTTGTGCCATTTATCAGTCCAAAGCAGAAACCACGAAAAGCGCAAGTCGGGGAGAAAAAGGCGCCTCAGGAAAGCCTGCTTGACCTGCCGCTGGAGGTGTCCTGGCCTGAGTCGTTGGCGCTGGATCTGAAGCTCTCGGCCAAGCAGATCGCTGGGCTGGCCCTGCCGGTTAAAAAGCTCAAAGGGCGTCTGCAGATTGAAGGGAAAACAGTCGGGATTGGCGGATTGCAGTTGCGCCTGGACGGTGTGTCTCTACGAGGCGGCCTGCAGATGACGAATGGCGAGAGGCTGACTGCTGACCTGACCAGTGGCCCCGTCGCACTTGAAAAAATCGCCTCCCGGTTGGGGGTGGATGAGAAGTTGGGCGGAGATCTGCAAAAGATACAGCTGCGCTTTGCCGGTAACGGTGGAACCCTGGGAGAGTTGTTGGCGCAGGGAGAGCTTCGGGTTGAAACGTTGGCGGGACATATCGTTTTTGGAAAGGCAGACGGTTCGACTCCCTTGGATTTTGCAATCAGCCGTTTGCAATTCGCTTCTCTGAATGGAAAAAACGTGACGCTGAATGCCGAAGGCGGGTTGCGGAGTGAATCCTTCAATTTACAAGTGACAGGTCCTGAATTGACTGCGCTGGTACAGGGAAAATCTTCTCTGCCCGTCACAACAAAAATCAACTTGGGGAAAACGGTAGGAGCGCTGTCACTGCATCTGGACGGGGCCTCCGGCAAGCTTAAAGGCCCCCTCTCTTTTTCGATCCACTGCCCATCGTTGCAAACACTGTCGAAACTGACGGGAGTGGTGCTGCCGGAAACCCCGGCCTATCGGTTGGAAGGTGCAGCGATGGCCTCGGAGGAGCGGGTGGTGTTTTCCAAACTCCGGGTGGAAGCCGGCAAGAGCAGGATAGTCGGGGATCTGCAGATCGGTTTGCAGGGCGACAGGCCAGATATACGGGGAGCGTTGCGCGCCGAGGTCATTGATCTTGCAGATCTACAGCCCTTTTTTGCGGGAGAGGCACAACCTAAGGAAGATTTGTCGGAAAGCGATTGGCTGTTTTCGGGGCATTCGCTGCCGCTCTCTATGTTGACACATTTCGATATGAGCCTGCAGCTGAAGTTGCCAAAACTGGTACATGGCAACGCTCCAGTGGGCAGCCTGCATGCATCCGTCGATCTCAGTGCAGGTGAACTGCACCTAAACCCCGTTGTTTTAAAACTGGATAGCGGAGGTAGCTTAAATGCCACTGCAAGCGCCAATGCAGCTACAACACCGCCGCAATTGGCTCTGCAACTAAAAGTCAGCGGGTTTGACTATGGCGTTCTGTTGGAAAGGCTGGATGTTACACAGGATGTGGATGGCAGTGCCGATTTCTCGATGGATATTTCCGGGTCGGGATGGAGTCTGCGTGAGGTGGCGGCAGGGTTGGATGGTCACCTGGTGCTGGTTGGTGGTAAGGGGCGTATAAAAAATCAGGATCTGCCCTTCAAACTTAAAGACTTTGTGGGAACCCTGTTACCTCAAATGGGGCTCAAAGATGAACCGGTGATTGATCTCAACTGTCTGGTTGACCGGCTCGATTTCAACAAGGGGGTTGGATACAGCCGCAGCATGTTGATCGATACCGCGAAGTTGACCATTGCGGGTGCTGGGGAGATTGATCTGCGTGATGAGGCCCTCCATATGATCCTCAATCCCCGACCAAAGGAACTGACTCTGGTTTCACTCACCAACCCGGTGAAACTGGAGGGCAGGTTGCATGCCCCGTCTATCAAACCAACAAAACTGGGAACATTGAAAACTATTGCCGGTGTGGCTGCGGGTATCGCCAACCCTGCCTATCTACTGCTTGCCTTCGGTGATGTCGGTGTGAGTGAAGAGAATCCTTGTCTGCTGGCTGTCCGGCAAACGGAGATTGCGGCCAAAGCGAAGCAGGGAGAGGGGGGGTTGACTGAAGAGGTTGAGGCCGACCTGACAAATCAGCTGGATCGTGTCGAGCGGACTATCAAAAAGGTATTCAGTCCATTGGAAAAGATTCTGGGCCTGGAACAAAAGCAGAAGGATGAGTCAAAGGGGGAGGAGAAACCTCAAGTAATCTCTCCTTTGCTGGACTTTGAATGAAGTGCTGCGGATAAAACTCAGATTTGATTAGACAGGAGAGTATATTCTCCACTCGCATCTCAATGTGGGTTGACTGTCTGGGGTCGCCCTATTGGGTCGATGCTGCTGTCTCCTTTACAGCAAAGCGCTGCCAGTACTGATAGCGCGAAACGCGGTCGGAAGCCAGCATAAAATCCTCCGGGATGGTGAAGGAGAAACGCAGCAGTTCGGTCCAGCCTTCTGTCCCGGTCACGCGTACCTGCAATTGGGCGGTGTAGCGACCGGTGGCTAGTTCATCGGAAAAGTCCAACGGCACAAAGTCGATATCTTCCAGCAGTGCCGGTTGGCCCGGTTCGAGCATGATCGGTGCCAGCCGGTCCCGCTGTTTCTGGATCTGGGGTTCGATCGAGGCCCAGCGTTCCCACTCGAACTCCTGTGCGATCCAGACCGCTTCCCAGGTGATGGACTGCCCCTCGCCCTGAGACAATAGCTTCAGCCCCTCGATGCCGGCCACCCGTTCGCCCGTGTTTCTGAGGGAGAGCGGAAGCCTCATCTCCGTCTCGAACCAGACGTCTTTCCTCGGATGCTGCCAGCTTTGAGTCAGTGAGTTCCAGCGCAGCAGCAGGTTGGCGTCCGGCACCGTCGCCAGCAGCCGGTATTCTGGAGTGAACAGAAGGGTTTTGGCCTGGTTGACCAGTATTTGCGTGGCGGTGGTGAATTGGCTCAAACCGATTAGCAACGAGCCGAGCACCATCAGGGTGGACAACAGCGGTCGGTTTTTGATTTCGTTAAAAAAACGCTCGACAAGGTTTTTTTGGGGCACGTTCATAGGTTGCGCTTACTCAGTGGAGGGTACCTCTAATAAGTAAGTTTAGACCCTGATTACGTGGAGAGAAACGGACCGCGCTCTTCGTGTATCAAGAGGTCTGTTTCCTTGTGTCTTGGTGGTTTGAGATCTCTCACCAGGGTCGAGATGACAAAATCCAAATTAATCCGATTATCCCTAACTGACCTCATCTACCGGCAGTTGTTGGCGGACATCTTCGCGGCAGTGTTCCACCCTGTTTCTGCCGTTGTGTTTGGCGCGATAAACGGCTTCATCTGCAGTGGCAAGCAGATGTTCTCCGACCTGTTCCAACGAAGCCTTGCCCAGCGTTGGCAGGGCCTCACTGATGCCGATGGAGACGGTAAGCGGTATCTGCTCACCGCTATCAAGGGTAATGGGGTGGTTTGAGATCTCCAGGCGAATGCGTTCAGCCAGCAGTTTGGCCTCGTCGAGGGAGGTTTGCGGCAACAGCAGGGTGAACTCCTCACCGCCATAGCGGGTGGCCACGTCGCTGGCGCGCAGCTGGGAGCGGATGCGGCTGGACAACTCCCGTAATACGGTATCGCCCGCCTGGTGGCCGTGGGTGTCGTTGACCTGTTTGAAGTGATCAGCATCGATAAACAGGCAGCTCATGGGCTGGCGATAGCGGTTTGCCCTGGCCAGTTCCTCTTTGAGCCGCTTGTCGAGATAGCGGCGGTTGTGCATCCCGGTCAGTGCATCGGTGAGGCCGCTGATGATCAAGCGTTCCCGGTTTACTGCATTTTCCAGGCAGACACCGCCGATCGCTGCCAGCCGGTGCAGAAAATCACTGCCATGGTGGCGTGTGAACCTTTTACTGTCGGTACTGCCGAGGTTAAGGCTGCCGATCAGTCGGTTGCGACAGAATATCGGTAATATCGCGATACTGCGCAACTCGCTTCTCGAAGAGAAGAGCGAATCATGGTCGGGACTGAGGTAGGGGCCCAGCCGGGGCAGTCGCAGGGTTGCATACTCTCTGTTGACCGAGTCGATCTGATCGACAAAGCGAACCAGAGGAAAGGCATCTTCCGGGATGCCGGTATTATAGAGCAGGCGGCGGATGTCGTGCTCCTGATCTTCGATAATCAGCTGGATCGCCTTTACCTGAAAAGAGTCCTGCAGGCCGTCGGTCATGCTGTTCAGCAGTTCCGGCAGGGAGTTGGCCGAGAGCAGTTCCAGCTCTCTTTGGTGAAAACGTTTGAAGGTGTTTTCGTTGTGCAGGGCTTCGCGTCCCAGTTCCAGCAGCCGCTGGCGCAACATCCGGTTTTCCTGTTCCAGACTCCTCATGGTGACGCTTCTGTTTTTCTCCCCAAGTGATTAAGTGCCTATCGGCAGTTCCCGGAAAAACTTGAATGGGAATATTGTTCCCTTTATGATTGAGTAAGTGGATCCGACAGGGAGGTTGGATAGTGAACTTATTCAGAAAAACAGTTTTTGGCGTCCTCTTGGGGCTCACTCTTGCAGGTTCAGTGGGGCAGCTTGGCGCTGCATCCAGCGGTGGTGTGACGGTCTATCGATGTCAACAGCCGGAGGGGGATGTGACGTTTCAGCAGATCCCTTGTGTTTCGGGTGAGCAGCAACAGACCCGCATAGTGAACCGGAGTGCAGGGCTGAGTCCCGCCAAACCGGCCCTCAGGCTGCAAAGAACAAAACATAAAAAGGCGTCCAAACGCCGCTCAAAAGCCACGAAATCCCGCCGCAAGCGCAGTGAAGAGAAACGTTGCTGGGCAAAGCGGAAGAAGCTGGAAAAGGTCGAAAAGCATCTGCGTGCCGGTTATAAAGCGAGTCAAAGCGACAAGTTGCATCGTCAGCAGGCTGACTACGAGGATTATATGAAGCAGTTCTGCGATACATAAAACTCATGTTTCGGCGTTCAAACCATCCTGAAAAGATGGGAGGTAGCGTTTAATTCATCTGGTAGGGTGCGCCGCCTCGGCGCGAATTCGTGGTTTGGCAGTGCGCCTGTGCCTTTTCGCCGCAGTGTGCGGCCCCCTACAGACGCTAATTACTCAGGTTTTCAATACGCCAATCCTGGTAACTGGGTTGGCTGAGATAACCCCGACTGGTGATGTAGTTGATGACATTGCGCAGGCGATAGAAGCGAACCACGGAATCGACCCGCATGATCTCTTTCCCCCCTTCATCGAAAAAGATCAGCGAAGGGGTGTAGAAAAGCCCCAGCTCTTGCGCCCAGGCTTTTGCGGTTGTCTGCCGTCCATCCGGAGTGATGACTGGTGATTCAGAATAGATGTCCAGCTGAACGTTGTCGAATTTACGGAACAGTTTGTTGATGGCGGGATCCCGCAGAGGTTGACCGTGCAGAACATCACAGGCGTGACACTCTCCCTGCTCGAAAAAGACGACCAGTGGACGTTCGCCTTTGAATCGGGTGCGATCAAGGTTGTGGGGCGGCGGGATGAAGTAATCCTCTTCGTTCAGATCCCCTGGTTCGAAAACCTGCCCTTCGTCACCCCTTGCGAGATAGTCGGGGAAAGACTCCTTGCGGTAGTGGTCATCCGCAACATACTCCAGGGCGGCGCGGAATTTGTAGGGGGGGTAGTAACCTCGAAGACGCAATGCTTCATGGCCCTCCCGGCCGTAGAAGATGAGGGAGGGGGTGAAGTTGGTGTTCTCCCTGATCGCATATTCCCGTTCAGTGAGTGTCTCACCTTTGAGGTCAGTGAGCTCGTCAATGCCCCAGATATCGATGGGGATGATGTCGAAGTGGCTGCGGGTGTAGGCGGTGATGTCAGAGAGGCCAAAGTTAACCTGCAGCAGCATCTTGCAGTAGGCGCAACGCCGTTGCCCGAAATAGACGATGATGCCTTGTTTGTCCTGCTCGATGGCCTCCTGCAGATCCTCCTGCAGATCGAGAAAGCTGTGTTTGAACCAGTTTGGGTGATCTATCGGCTCTTCAAGAGGAAAGTCATCGAATTCGAAGGCATCGTCATCCTGTGCGCCCGCCCAGAGGAGCGTGGATTGCAGGCAGAGCAACGGGATGACGATGCTGCTCAGCAAGCGCTGGATGAAGGTTCTCATAAATGTTGGCCCTTCGCGGGTTATGACGACGATGGAGCCCGGAGTCTGCAACGGGTAGTTGTTATTTGATAGGTCGCTATCGTTGACTGAATTATATGGTATTGGCGGAAAAGTACAGCGCTGGTCTAATCCGTATGGCGGTTAACCGCACTACAGATAGGCTGACCAGTCTTCCGAAAGATCGCCGAAGACAAAAAAGTGAGGATTCAATAGCGAAGGTTTGGTGTTGTACAAAAGCGGTCTCATGTGGGTATCGGTGATGCGTCCGCCAGCCGCCTCGACAATTGCCTGGGCTGCGGCGGTATCCCACTCGGAGGTGGGGCCGAGACGGGCATAGAGATCGGCCCTGCCTTCGGCAACCAGGCAGGATTTCAGGGAACTGCCCATCGGGATCAGTTTGTGGTCCCCGATTCGTTGCAGAAATGCCTGCAACTGCGGGCCAGCGTGAGAGCGGCTGCCGGCGATGATTGGTGGGTGCCTGCGCTGCCGGGTCACATGAATATTTTCAGGGGGTAGCTGTTGCCGGATACGCCAGGCCCTGCCGTCACCAGTGCTGTAGTAGGCGATGTTGAGCATCGGTGCATAGATCACTCCGGCAATGGGTCGCTGCTCTTCGATGAGTGCAATGTTGACGCTGAATTCCTCATTGCGCTTGATGAACTCTTTGGTGCCGTCAAGGGGGTCGACCAGCCAGTAGCGCGACCATTTTTGCCGGGTCTCGAAAGGAATCGCCTGTGACTCCTCCGAGAGCACCGGGATCTCCGGTGTCAGTTCTTTGAGTGCAGTGACTATGATCCGGTGCGCGGCGAGGTCCGCCTCGGTGAGTGGCGTGTGGTCTGTCTTTTCGGTGACGCTGAACCCGGAATTGTAGATAGCCAGAATGGCATCGCCCGCTTGTTTGGCAAGGTCGAGCAGGGTCTGGACCGGAATAGGCAGGGACATGTTAAGTGGCCTCTGATTTATTCTGAGCGAAACAGAACGTAGGGTGCGCCGCGCGCACCATAATTGCTGTAACTGCTTATTCCGGTGCGCGCGGCGCACCTTACCGGATGTCCCTGTAATGAATTAAACATTGCCCTCGTCTTCTCAGGATGATTTGAACTCCAAAACTTGGGTTAAATCAATAGCCAAACTTTTTGCGTATCAGGCTGATGGCGGCAATGGAGCGTGACTCGGTGAAGTCGGGTTGTGCCAGCAGTTCATCCCAGGCCGAAAGTTTCCAGGGAACGACTTCTATGGGTTCAGGTTCGTCACCTTCCTGTTTGTCGGGGAAGAGATCCCGGGCCAGAATGATGTGGGTGAAGTGCTGGATATAGGCCGGGGCGATGCTTACCGTACGCAGCAGTTCCAGTCGATTGGCGCCGTAGCCGACCTCCTCGCGGATTTCACGGTCGGCGGCCTGCAGCGGATCCTCCCCCTCCTCGATACGGCCCTTGGGCAGGCCGAGTTGGTAGTCGTGGCTGCCGGCGGCATATTCACGAATCAGCAGTACGGTTTCGTCATCCAGCATGGGTACTATCATCACCGAGCCGCGACTACCGCCGAGCAGTCGTTCATAGTTGCGTAACTCGCCGTTGAAAAACTCCAGGTCGAGTGCCTCGACCCGGAAGATCCGGGATTGGGCTGCAATTTTCTGCTTCAGAATTTTTGGTTTTTGCGGCATATTGCTTCGACAGTCTGTTTGGGCTGCCATCTTACCGGAATCACTGAGCGTGGGGCGAATCCGCGTCAGCACTGGATTCCCAGAAAAACTCGTCTGGCCGCATTTTAATCATTGAGGACACATCACACCGATGATCGACTGGAACCAAATCGATACCGTTTTGCTCGACATGGACGGTACCCTGCTGGATCTGCATTTCGACAACCACTTCTGGCTGGAGTATGTGCCGCAACGTTATGCCGAAGCGCGGGGACTCTCTCTGGACGAGTCGAAAGCGGAGTTGCTGGGGCGTTATAAAGACATGGAGGGCACGCTGGAGTGGTACTGCGTCGATCACTGGAGTCGGGAGCTGGGGCTGGACATCGCGCTGTTGAAGGCTGAGGTGGACCATCTGATCGCCGTCCACCCCCATGTGATCGACTTCCTGGATCAACTGATGTGCGCCGGCAAGCGCCGGGTGCTGGTGACCAATGCTCATCAGAAGGCGCTGGCATTGAAGATGGACCGTACCCATCTGGCGGGATTTTTCGACCGGATCATCTGTGCCCACGACCTGGGGCTGCCGAAAGAGGATCCAGCGTTCTGGGGCAAGCTGCAGAAGGTGGAGCCCTTCGACCGGGAGCGGACCCTGTTCGTGGACGATAGCTTCTCGGTGCTTCAGTCGGCAGAAAACTACGGCATCAAGTGGCTGTTGGCAGTGGTGGCGGCGGACTCAAAAGGACCCTTGCGGGAGGCGGGCCATTTCCCGGCGATTCATGACTTTTCGGAAGTGATACGGGGGTTATACTGCCGCTAACCGCTCTTTATCCAGCAGAGTATCCGGTTGTTGGCCGGCATTTCATAGTCATTGAGCAATACCATTCCCCCTTTGTGTGCAAGGGTTTCGAGGGCCTCTAAATCCCGGATGCCGCTCTCCGGATCGCGTGCCTTGAGCCAGTCGTCGAAGCTGGCATTGCTTTTGCTGGAATAGCTGCCGTTGTAGTTGAAGGGGCCGTAGAGTGCAAACAGGCCATTTTCAGGTAGTAGTTCCGCTACCCCGGAGAACAGTGCCTCGACCTCGTGCCAGTGCATGATGTGGGCTGTGTTGGCGGAGAAGACTGCGTCGATCTGCAGTGAGGGCCAGTCGGGCTGGCACACATTGAGCAGCAGAGGGTGACGGGTGTTGGGCAGACCTGCCTCGTCGAGCCAGAGGCGGATGCCCTCGTGATGGGTTGCCTGATCGCTGGTGTGCCAAGTCAGGTGGGGCATTTTACGGGCAAAGAAAACGGCGTGTTGACCGGTGCCGCTGCCGATCTCCAGTACGTTTAAGCAGCCAACGAAGAGGGGTTTGATAACGGCCAGGATGGGCTCCCTGTTTTGATCGCAGGATTCCGCGTAGGGTTTCATCTATCTGCCCCAGGTCTTGAATCGTTTCTTGCAGTAGCTCAGCAGTTCAGCATAGTTGCGGAAGTAGAGTTCGAACCCCTCTTCGGCGGAGGCGTCTAATTCACACCAGTCGTTTTCGTAATCGCGGCAGATCTGCGGGCGTTCGTCGTAGATGCCACAGCCTCCATTGGGCTGGATGTGTTCGCAGCGCCCCTGAAAGATCAGGAACCAGCCATCCTCATCCTTGTAGATCTCCACGCCCTGGTGGGAGACCTGCCACAATAGATGTTCAAAATCGGACTTCGCGCGGGGGGCGACCCCCAAGGCCTCTGTGATGTAGGTGCAGCACTTGGTATTTGTGCAGCGGCCACATTTATCGTCCATTTCAGCTACTGTTTTTCACCACCCTCAGGTGGCTTGGAGCGGCGCCGGTGGTGCGGTTTGCCTGAGTCGTCCGGTCTTTTGTGGCCCCTGTGGTGATGGCCCTTACCGTGGCTCTTGCGGCCATCTTTCTGATGACGCTGATTTCGGCTGCCCTTTTCAGGATAGATGCGGCTCTTTGGATCGATCTCCGCCAGCAGCGCTGGATCGACCGACTCCAAGGGGATGCGGTGACCCACGTAGGTTTCGATGTCAGGCAGGGAGAAGGCGTGAGTCTCGCAGGCAAAGCTGACGGCGTCGCCACTGGCGCCGGCCCGGGCAGTGCGGCCGATACGGTGGACATAGTCCTCTGCATCCTCCGGTAGGTCGAAGTTGACCACGTGGGAGACGTCGCTGATGTGCAGACCCCTGGCGGCCACATCGGTGGCCACCAGGACCGAGACCTCGCCGTTCTGAAACTTTTTCAACAGGCTGAGACGTTTCTTCTGTGGCACATCGCCGGAGAGTACTGCCGTCTCGATACCATTGCCCTGAAGAAAACCCCAGACCTTGTCCGCAGTGCGCTTGGTATTGATGAAGACGATGGTGCGGGCATTCTCCAGGCTGCGCAGCAGCCCGATCAGCAGCGGGATCTTCTCCTCGTTGGCGGTCATGTAACAGACCTCGCGCACATTCTCGGCAGTCACCTGTTGCGGTTCCACCTCCACGTTCTGCGGGTTGTTCATGTGCTCGTAAGCCAGTTCCTTTACCCGGTAGGAGAGGGTGGCGGAGAAGAGCATCCCCAGACGTTTTTCCGGCTTGGGGCAGCGCCGCAGCATGAAGCGGATGTCTTTGATGAAGCCGAGGTCGAACATGCGGTCCGCCTCGTCGAGCACGATGACCTGGATTGCCCTCAGATCGTAAACACCCTGCTTGAGATAGTCGATGAGCCGGCCGGGAGTGCCGATGAGGATGTCCACACCCTCTTGCAGTTGCCTGCGTTGCTCTTCATAAGCGGTGCCGCCGAAGACCACCGCCGAGGTGAAATTTGTGTGTTTGGTCAGGGTCACCGCATCGTTATGGATCTGCACTGCCAGTTCGCGGGTAGGCGCAACCATCAATGCCCGGGGCTGATTGGCCCGGCGTGACTCATCGGCTGGGTGGACGGTCAGATGCTGCAGGGTCGCAACCAGAAAGGCAGCGGTTTTACCGGTGCCGGTCTGGGCCTGTCCCGCAAGATCCTGCCCGGTGAGGGCGATGGGCAGGCTCTCTGCCTGGATCGGAGTACAGTAGGTGAATCCGGCTTCCGCTATGCCCTGTTGAATTCCAGGGGCCAGATCGAAAGAGTCAAATCTTGTGTCTGTCAGGTGTTTTTCGCTCATGGCGGGCTAGGATACATTATTTTTTTTGCTCTTGGGACTTGTAATAGAGACAATTTTTCGATCAAATAGGGCTTTGTGCCGTGGGCAGCACTCTATTTGCTGCCGAAACAAGAACCAAGCGGCGTTTGGATCCATAGCTTGAGACACCGATGCAATTCTGCATGAGCCGGTGTATTTTCCGCAGAAATAATTGGAGAGACTCCTAGAATGAGTGAGCAGATTGTTCATGTAACGGATGATTCATTCGAATCAGACGTGCTTCAGGCAGGCAAGCCGGTACTGATCGACTATTGGGCCGAATGGTGTGGTCCCTGCAAGATGATCGCGCCGGTGCTCGATGATATCGCCGGTGAGTACAGTGATCGGCTGATCGTGGCCAAGCTGAATATCGATGACAATCCCAATACACCGCCTCGTTATGGCATCCGGGGTATTCCCACCCTGATGCTGTTCAAGGACGGTCAGGTAGAGGCAACCAAGGTGGGCGCAGTATCCAAATCCCAGCTGATTGCCTTCATCGACAGCAATCTGTAACTGGCTGTCCCCGGCGCGTCTGCTACACTCTAGTAAATAATCAAAACGCGTCTCTGAATGCAGCCCTTTCAAGCCTGATTCCAGTTTTCAAACGATTTGATGCACCTGCCGGGCGGGTGCGATTTTCCTTTCCCCTATCCTATCTGAATAAACAAACCCCAAAAAACCATTATGAATCTTACTGAACTCAAAAAAATGCCGGTCCCTGAATTGGCCGGCCTAGCGCGAGAAATGAAAATCGAGGGTATGTCTCGCACCCGTAAACAGGATCTGATCTTTGCCATCCTCAAGGCCCATGCGAAGAAGGGCGAGGATATCTATGGTGACGGGGTGCTGGAGATTCTGCAGGATGGTTTTGGATTTCTGCGTTCCGCAGACAGCTCCTATCTGGCCGGACCCGATGACATCTACGTCTCCCCCAGCCAGATTCGGCGTTTCAGCCTGCGTACCGGTGATACCATCTCCGGTAAGATTCGCCCGCCGAAGGATGGTGAGCGCTACTTTGCTCTGCTCAAGGTTGCCGAGATCAACTTCGACAAGCCGGAGAACGCAAAGAACAAGATTCTGTTTGAAAACTTCACACCGTTGTTCGCCAATAAGAAGTTTACTCTCGAACAGGGTAACGGCAGTACCGAGGATATCACTGCCCGCACCATCGAACTTTGTGCGCCGATCGGTAAGGGACAGCGTGGCCTGATTGTCTCCCCGCCCAAGGCCGGTAAGACGATGATGCTGCAAAACATCGCCCAGTCCATTGCCCACAACCATCCGGAGTGCCATCTCATCATACTGCTCATCGATGAGCGTCCTGAAGAGGTGACCGAGATGGCCCGCTCGGTAAGTCGTGCCGAGGTGATCTCCTCCACCTTCGACGAACCGGCCACCCGCCACGTACAGGTGGCCGAGATGGTGATCGCCAAGGCCAAGCGCCTGGTTGAACACAAGAAGGATGTGGTGATACTCCTGGACTCCATCACCCGTCTGGCCCGCGCCTACAATACTGTGATTCCCTCTTCCGGTAAGGTGTTGACCGGTGGTGTGGACGCCAATGCCCTGCACCGTCCGAAACGTTTCTTCGGTGCCGCGCGTAACGTAGAGGAGGGAGGATCCCTGACCATTCTCGCCACCGCGCTGGTAGAGACCGGTTCGCGCATGGATGATGTGATCTACGAAGAGTTCAAGGGTACCGGCAACATGGAGGTTCACCTGGATCGCCGCATCGCCGAGAAGCGCATCTTCCCGTCGATTAATATCAACCGCTCGGGCACCCGTCGTGAAGAGCTGCTGATGAAATCCGACGAGTTGCAGAAGATGTGGATCCTGCGCAAGATCCTCCATCCCATGGATGAGCTGGCTGCCATGGAGTTTCTCTACGACAAGCTCAAGGCCACCAAGACGAATGAAGAGTTTTTTAGTTCGATGAAGCGATAAAGATATAGGTGAAAGGTTAAAGGTCAAAGGTCAAAGGTCAAAGGCTAAAGGGGACCGTGCCAAAGGATAGGCCGAGCTTTGTCGTTGCCGTCGTTGGAAGCCTGTAGGCTGGTTCAAGCGTAGCGGAACCGGCAACCTCAATTGCTCTGCCAAAGCCTGGATGCCCGATCCGCTACGCTTGATCGGGCCTACAGAAAAAATTAGCGCATCGAAGTTTTGCCGGAATCAGACACCCAGCCAACAATAGTAATAACGACAACGTTCGGCCTATCCCGTGGTATAACCGCCTTTAACCTTTAACCTTCTACCCAGTAGCCCCTCCCCCCAAATTCCGCTAGCATCTTCCCGACAACCCCTCCATCCGAGTCCGGTGCCCCCATGAAAGCCATGATCCTGGCCGCCGGTCGGGGTGAGCGTATGCGCCCCCTGACCGACCACACTCCCAAGCCGTTGCTGCCGGTGGCTGGCAAACCCCTTATCGAATATCACATCGAAGCGCTTGCGGGAGCAGGTATCCGGGAACTGGTCATCAATCACGCACACCTGGGAAAACAGATCGAAGTGGCGCTGGGTGACGGCTCCCGTTGGGGCGTCACTATCCACTACTCAGCCGAATCTCCTGCGCTGGAAACCGGCGGAGGTATCTTTCGTGCGCTACCCTTATTGGGAGAGGCCCCTTTTCTGGTGGTGAACGGTGATGTCTGGTGCGAAATCGATTTTGCGGGACTGGTTCTGCCCCCCGGCCGGCTGGCCCACTTGGTGATGGTGCCGAACCCATCACACCATCCGGCGGGGGATTTCTCGCTGGAGGGTGATGCGCTGGTGGATGCCGGCAGTGGACGTTTGACCTTTAGCGGTATCGGACTCTACGCTCCGGCACTGTTTGCCGGATGTGATTCCGGTGCCTTTCCTCTGGGACCCTTGTTGCGCAGCGCAATGGCGGCAGGAGAAGTGAGCGGTGAGGCCTTTTTGGGACGCTGGTCCGATGTGGGTACTCCGCAGCGGTTGGCGGCGCTGGAGCAATCCTTGTCTGGATAATTAGAGAACCGCTGAACAATCATGACTTATCAAGAGGTTCCCTAGGGATATGGGACAGGAGATCTCATCAAGCCATTTTGGCCCCGATGACTTCGCTGAGTTTCATGCGCGGCTGGAAGCGGAGACAAGCCTGCTGGCGGACTGGTTCAAAGAGGGATGTTTTGTCCAAGAGCCGCCGACCGGTGGCTTTGAGCTGGAGGCCTGGCTGATCGGACCCGATGCGGAACCGGCGCCACTGAATCAGGTGCTCCTGCAGCGCTTGGATAATCCCCTGGTGGTCTCCGAACTGGCAACCTTCAACCTGGAACTCAACAGTACACCCCGCCATCTGGAAGGCAGTGTCTTTACCCGCATGGCAGAGGAGTTGGGTCAGCTTTGGACCACGTGCAACCAGACTGCCGCCTCGCTGGAGGCGCGGCTCGGGATGATCGGAATTCTTCCCAGTCTGCGCCAGCCGCACCTGACCCTGGCCAACATGTCTCCTCTCAATCGCTACCGGGCGCTCAATGAACAGGTCTTCAGGCTACGCGAAGGGCGGCCGATTGAAGTCGATATCGAGGGTCGTGACAGACTGAAGTTGAGTCATGACGATGTGATGCTTGAGTCCGCCACCACCTCGTTTCAGATACATCTGCAGGTCGACCCGGCCAATGCTGTCCGTGCCTATAACCTTTCAAAAATAGTCTCGGCCCCGATGGTGGCGGCAACCGCCAATTCCCCCTATCTCTTTGGTTATGATCTCTGGGATGAAACCCGCATACCCCTTTTTGAACAGGCGATCTCTGTCGGGGCTTCAGACCTGACCAAGCGAGTCAGTTTCGGTGTCCGTTATGTGCGTGAGTCGATGATGGAGAACTTCAGCGCCAACCTCGAACGCTATCCGGTACTGCTGCCCCGGTTGATGGATGAGCCGGTTGAGCGGCTTGCACATCTACGGCTGCATAACGGTACCATCTGGCGCTGGAACCGCCCATTGATCGCCTTCGATGAAACCGGTGGCCCCCAACTGCGTATCGAGCACCGGGTAGTGCCGGCAGGACCCAGCGTGCAGGACACCATCGCCAATGCCGCTTTCTACTTCGGTATGATAAGTGGATTGATTGAAAATGATGAGATGCTGGAGAATCTTCTGGGTTTTATTCAGGCGCGCAGTAATTTTTATGCGGCGGCCCGTCTGGGTCTGGAGGCGGAATTGCACTGGCTTGACCGGAAGCAATTGTCTATTGATCAACTGATTCTGCATCAGTTGCTGCCCAATGCACGCCGTGGGCTTGCGCTGCTTAGAGTGGATCGGGCCGAGATTGATCACTGGCTGGGTATCATCAAGGCCAGGGTCAGGACGAAGATGAATGGTGCAGCCTGGCAACGCGCATGGGTGGCGCGCCATGGCCGTGATATGACGGCATTGAGTCTGGCTTATCTTGAACGGCAGGAGAGCGGTCTGCCGGTGCACGAATGGGGGCTCTAACGGGTACAATGTCGGGATGTTGCAGGAACTGACCTCTATTCCGGAAGGGCTGCTTGGCCTTCCTGCGGATCAGCTTGAAGCGGCGCTGGGTGGTCCGGTTCTGATTCATCTGCCGGGAAAACGCCCGGCGCCCCTTTTTCTCTCTGTACTGATGCACGGCAACGAGACGGTGGGTTGGGAGGCGGTTCGCAGACTGCTCAAACGCTATGAAGGGGACAGGGATCTACCGCGCGCGATCTGCCTCTTTATCGGCAATGTTTCCGCCGCGGCCCTGGGGTTGCGTCGGCTACCGGGACAGCCGGACTACAACCGGGTCTGGCCCGGCTGCGAGACAGATGGCACGCAGGAGCACGCCATGATGTGCCGGGTGACCGAGATCATCGCCAGACTCAAGCCGTTTGCCAGTGTCGATGTGCACAACAACACGGGCCTCAATCCCCACTACGCCTGCGTCAACCGGCTGGATGCCAGTTTTCTCCATCTCGCCAATCTGTTTGGCCGCACCGTGGTCTACTTCCTGCGACCCAAAGGGGTGCAGTCGATGGCGCTGGCGGAGATCTGCCCCGCAGTCACGCTGGAGTGCGGCAAGGTTGGACAGGCCAGGGGAGTGGATCATGCGCTGGAGTATCTCGATGCCTGCCTGCATCTGTCGGAGCATCCGCTCCATCCTGTTGCCGCTCAGGATATCGATCTCTTCCACACTGTGGCCCAGGTAAAGGTGCCGGAGACACTGAGTTTCAGTTTTGGCGATTGGGAGGCAGATATCCTTTTTGCACCGGATCTCGACCACATGAACTTCCGGGAGTTGCCCCGGGGTACCAGCCTGGGTCGGGTTCTTGTTGATCGCCGGCCGATTCTGGAAGTGCGGGATGAGCGCGGCGAGGATGTGACTGCACGCTTCTTTGCCGTGGAGGAGGGGGAGTTGCGACTGCGCACCCCGGTGATGCCCTCCATGCTGACCACCAATAGAGCGGTGGTGCGTCAGGATTGCCTCTGTTATCTCATGGAGCGTTACGACACTCATCTGCATGAGCGGGATTGATAATGAGGCTAAAGGTGAAAGGTGAAAGGTGAAAGGCTAAAGGTGGTGTTAGCGGCTGAGTAAAACCGCGCATAGATGGCGAAGGCCGCCTCGCTGCGTCGATACATCCTCCGTCAGAACGTCACATCC
>JAMJIN010000289.1:0-3011 GCA_036784775.1 Chromatiales bacterium
GGATGTGACGTTCTGACGGAGGATGTATCGACGCAGCGAGGCGGCCTTCGCCATCTATGCGCGGTTTTACTCAGCCGCTAACAGCCTGGGCGAGATTGCCGAGAAGCAGATCTGCGTTGCCATCGTTGGTGACGGTCACGGTCTGATCGGCGGTGGTCATCTCGGTGACATCACCAAAAGCCACCGTGAGATCATCGGTCGGTGCCACCGAGTCGGTAACGGTAATGTCAGGAGCTGTGACCACGGAGTTGGTGTAGACATAGGCAGCGCCGGCAAAATCTTCGATGCCAGTAGCCCCAAATGCCCCGATTATTGCCCTGTCACCGTCGATCGAAACAGAACTACCGAATCGACGACCGCCGTCAGAGGCCACGAGCTTCTGCCCTGTCCAAAGGCCAGTGACCGGGTCTCGCACATAGGCGAAGGCGGAATCGGCACTGCTTTCGCCAACTATCGCGTAGTCGCCGCTGATGGCGACAGACACACCAAAATCGTTCTGAAACACGCCGTTAGGGTCCCAGAGCTGCTGTTGCTCCGTCCAGTCACCGGTGGCAGGGTCACGCTCGAAGATATAGGCGGAGCCTTCCCCGCTGGCCCCAATTATTGCCATGTCACCGTCGATCGAAACCGACTCGCCGATCCGATCGAAACTCGATGCGTTGGATGTCAGCAGTTTCTGTGACTCAGCCCAGTCGCCCGTGGCGGGATCACGCACAAAGGCATAGACCGCACCGACAAAACTAACACCCTCCCCAACCGCCCCAACGAAAGCGGTGTCGCCATCGATCGCAACACGGTAGCCGAAGAAATCGTTGAGCGCGCCATCGGAGGCCAGTAGCTTCTGCTGCTCTGTCCAGAAACCGGTGGCAGGGTCTCGCACAAAGACATAGGCCTGGCCGGTACCAACTGTGATGAGAGTAGTAAAATCTGCGCCGACGATTGCCGTGTCACCGCTGATCGCAACAGACTTGCCAAATATATGATATCTGTCGGCGTCGGAGGCCGTCAGCTTCTGCTGCTGCGTCCAGGTGCCGGTGGCAGGGTCTCGCACAAAGACATAGGCGGAGCCAGAACTTTCTCCGTTGTCATCATCCCCCTTTACCCCAACGATTGCCGTGTCGCCGCTGATCGAAACAGACTCACCAAAACGATCATTCCACGCGCCGTTAGTAGCCAGCAACTTCTGCTGCTGCGTCCAGGCACCAGTGCCAGGGTCACGCACAAAGATATAGGCCGCACCGTTGGTATCGTCTACTGGCGCCCCGACTATTGCCGTGTCGCCACTGAGCGAAATCGACCAGCCGAACTGGTCTTGACTTGCGCCGTCAGAAGCCATCAGCTTTAGTTCATCTGCAAAATCCGCATTGACCGTAAGCGGTAGTAAGAGGATTGCAATAGCTAACGAAAAAACGGGCAACCATTTGTTATTCATTGTTCACATCTCCGTTTGCGAAAAAACCAAGATGCAGCTGGCTAGACACCAAACGAAGAACTGCCTTCAGATGAACAATCAAGCCAAAGAAGAAGCATCGTCGACCAGCTTATTGCCATTATTACAGTTGTACAGTTCAACATTTGAATCGCTTGACACGAATCAACAAAACCTTAATAAACTATGGTTTATAGGAATGAGAGTCAGATTGCGGGTGAATAGTTACAAAGCTCAGTGGACTCACGGGTTGAGCCGCTAGCTGGTGGATAATAATTTTGGTAGGGAAACTGAGGGGATCTGCCATGCAGGGCGGGACCTAATGTCCCGCACACTGCATTTATAAAGCCACTTAAAAAGCTGGGGGATTATCACAGCTACTGATATGCAGCTGTAGATTTCCACCAGTAATTGTCACTGGATCGACAGTCGATGATTCGCCGTCTACATCGACGAGTAACAAGGTTGTACCATGTGGGTCTCCTGGATCTGAGAATACATGGATAAAGTAACGATCAATATCCACACCTTCCTTTGCACCTCTGCTGCCCGGTTCATTACGGTCTTCTACCCTTGCAAAGAAGTGCACTGAGCCATGATCCACCTTGTTGCCTTTGATGCCCTTAAGGCTTCCTGTTCCTTCGTATTCAATGTAATTGTACGGAGTGACAGGTGACTCAGAACCGGGTTCAATTCCAGGAACGTTGCCGCAATTCACTGTGTGGATTACTCTTCCCAGGAAGTGCAGCTTGTCTGAGTGTGCCACGTGATTCCACTGCCCACCCTCACCCGGATCAGGATCGCAACTTGGAAAGACGTTGCCTCCCATGTTGTGCATCGGGCCATGCGGTTTTGCCTCCGCAAGGTCTGTTCCTGTGAGGTTGCTGAACTTTACCCCGCCCCCCGTCATCCAGCACTTACCTGGCGGATGGCAGACATCACTGTCGACGAGCCAGTCACGAGTAACCCAACGAACATCGTTGGTGAGCGTAAAGTCATACTGGGCACCAGGCGGTTGGACAAAAATCGCATCACTAGGAAGCGTTGATGCATTGAGGGTTTCGGTATAACTATCCACAGGATCGGGCAACCCTATGTAATAGTAGCCTTCGGTATCCGCCGGAGTTAACAACGTTTACCTCTACATCCGGGAATCCAAAGTCGCTCAGTGGTCGATCCGCAATATCAATTCCACCACTTCCGTTTACATCGCAGAGCACGTTACCATCCACATGCCAAGCATTTGCACTCCCCATGGTTAGGGTCAACAATCCTATACCGAGTGTTTTGACAACTAATCCTTTGCTTTTCATTTTATGTCCTCCCCGTTAACACGCAAACACAGTCTGGTCTTCCCAACAAAGACCATAATATTCATGTGGCATTTATTGTGCCATGCAGTTAATCTACTGTTATTACAAAGAGTTAGAATTTTTCCTGGTAACTTCTCAAAAACCCGTGGCAAGCAGTAAATAATTACAAAAAGCACTTGACAGGGTTTTGGGGCAAAAAACTAAAAATCCTGTCATGGTACAACTCTGGTTTGGAAACTGTCATGGCTGATCTTGTAGCGCGCACTATG
>JAMJIN010000408.1:0-1679 GCA_036784775.1 Chromatiales bacterium
CAGCTTGAAAAAAACCTGCCGTAAGCTGGATATCTCGTTCTGGCATTACTTAACAGATCGTTTGGGTATTGGTGAACAGACCATTGCTCCATTACCCGATATCATCACCGAGCGGGCTGCTCTTGCCACGGGTTTTTGAGAAGTTACCTATAACCATCATAAATACCTTAACATCGCTTAGAGGTAAAACATCATGGGAAGGCGTTCTGATCTCGAAAAGAGTGGTCTTGATGCAATAAATGTGGCGTGGTTCCAACATGGCATATTAGTTTATGCTATATTACTGAACCATGAACATGCCTAACTTCAAACTGAGGACGCCAAGCCAGATCCTGCGGCATAGAAAAGATCTGCAGCAGGTCTATCGCGGCCAGAAGCCTTTCCTCGCACCAGGTAAATCGCAACAGATCCTGGTGGACTATTTGGACTATTTTGAGTCAGAACTCCTGAACCAGACTCCTACGGCCAATATCAGCCAGATTCAGGAGATGCTGCTGGAACTCTCCTGCGTTATCCGCAGCAGGAATGCTCGACTGATTCCTGGAGAGTACAGTAATTTTCTGCAGCGACTGATCCATCTCTATGGGGAGGGTTTTTCACAGACTTCCAGTGATGCATTTCTTGTTACCGCCGCTGACTACGCCGATGTCATTGAAGCCATAAGTAAAGCTTGTCCCAACTACGACTACAGTGAGGCGCTTGGCCAACTGCTGCGCTACATGAGCAATTTGTACAAAGGGCGGAAGAGCAGCTGGAAAACCGTTTACGAACATATTCTGTCAATGCCCGACTCCATTACTGCCGTGCAGATGGTGAAGACAGAGTATTTTGGAGAGATCCAGCAGTGGGCAGAAGAGGGTGTCGGCAACCTGTTCCAGATCCGCAAGGATATCTATCAACGCATCGAAGAACTGGAACAACAAGCCAACACCATTGAGAAGCTGATAGACACTGAAGAATCGATACTGGCTACTGAAACCACTGCTCCTAAGGTTTTTGGGCAGGCCCAAATCATCAATCTGGCGGAGAAAAGGGCGCAAAAGCGAATCGAGGCACTCCACGTGGACCTTGCGACAAATGCACGGGAGATCCTCAGCCAGGGAGAGCTGGTAGCACTGATAGAATCCAACATCCAGGAATTTGATGATAAGCTGCTGGAAGCCCGCCGCGCCTATTCCATCCGCCTGGTACATGCTGCCGAACTGAACCTCTCTTAACCGAGACGGGCCCAAACCCAAAGGCTTGCTAATACCCGCTTGCAGACGAAAAAGGGGAGATCCCTACAGCTCTCCAGTGGGCAGCTGTCCTGCACGTGCGACTATGGACGCCTCAATCTGATCAGCGATGGCCTCTTTTCGCTGCCGGTTTTCCTCCGACCGCGTCTCCACCCAAAGACCAAAACGACCCTGCTCCAGCCTGGAGACGTATACCTTCAGCGCACGCTGCCGACGCTCACTCAGACTCGCCTCGATCCTGCGGGCATCCGGTGTGTTAACGACCAGATAAATACGCAGACGTTCGCTTGGGTAGTCCGGGTGCTGGTACCAGTCGATATCATAACTCATGCGCCCGTATCCGGCATGGACCTGAGTCGTGTGTTAGCGGCTGAGTAAAACCGCGCATAGATGGCGAAGGCCGCCTCGCTGCGTCGATACATCCTCCGTCAGAACGTCACATCC
>JAMJIN010000409.1:0-1674 GCA_036784775.1 Chromatiales bacterium
GCTTTCTCATTTTTATCGTTTCAAATGTAGGATTTTTCATGGTTTCTGGATCTCACCAGCAGTGAACTCCAGAGATAGTGCATATTTTTTATTTCTCCCTGTCTTTTATACGGTGGAATGGTTGTTAGCACCGGAATTTATGCAACTACCGGGTTGATTTGGACAAAATTTATGATAAGCGCCTGTTTTTAGCTCTCTGGCTATTTCTTGCAGGAAGTGTGCACGCAGATAGTGAATCATTTTTGGATGCCTTTATTGATAAGTAAGACGGCCAGCTTGATGTCGGCGACTGGCTGGGGAAGCAGTATGGATTCCTGCCTACACCAATCGTCATTACCGGGCCAACATTTGGATATGGTGGAGGCCTTAATATTCTCTTTTTGCATGACCAGTTTTCTAATGATTCCACGGCATCGGGTCGTTATCTGCCACCCAGCATCTCCGGTATCGCATATGCTGTCACCGAAAACGGAATAAAAATAGGTGCGGGTTATCACATAGGATTCTGGAAGCAGGACACTATCCGCACCACAACATTTATCGGCCGTCCAGATATCAACCTCGACTTTTACCCTGACATTCCGATTATCGGTGAACGGAAAATCAGTATGAACCTGGAAGGATGGGCTGCCTATCAGGAAGTTAAATACCGCCTGGGAGAGAGCAACTTCTTTTTAGGGGGCAACTATCTCTATTTTGGGGCAACATCGTCACCAAATGATTTACCTGAATTTATTCCAGATGAACTGGTAAACCGAAAACTCACTACAGCTGCACTCTCTGCGGTTCTTGAATATGACAGCCGCAACAGCATCTTCACTCCAGAAAAAGGCATCTATGCCAAACTGGTTGCCGCACGTTATGACGATGCTTTTGGCTCCGATTTCAACTTTTGGAATTATCGTGGAAAAGTGTTCTATTTTCATCCTGTCAGTGACTCAGTCACTCTCGGTCTGCGTACAGACGCTCAAACCGTCGACGGGTCGGCACCTTATTACATGTATCCCTCTGTTGATATGCGCAGCATCGCCCATGCACGCTATCAAGGACAACATACATTTGTTGGCGAGATGGAGGCCAGATGGGCAATCTCAAACCGATGGAGTCTGGTTGGGTTCGCAGGATTTGGAAAAGCGTTTGGAAGTGATGTTTTGGGTCGTGATCAAAAATTCACTGATGCAGCCTGGCACGCCTCAAAGGGTGTGGGCTTTCGCTATAACATGGCCAAAAAGTTCGGTCTGCATCTTGGATTGGATTACGCTTTTGGACCAGCAGAAAACAGTATCTATATCACAGTCTGGCATGCTTGGGATGCCTTTTTTTAGTAGCTGCATGCTCGCTCAACACTAACTGTTCATCAATGTATGAATCACAACAATTGATATCATCCAGCGCACAATAGATTCCTTCGAAAAGTACAGATGCGAATATCGATTCGACTTTTATCATACCGCACAGGAAACTAGCGTAGTGATTTCTGTGTGCATGGTTCGGCATCAGACAATAGACGAGGCAATCTCGTCTGCGCATATAGACAGCCCTGCGCGATCAGTTCGAGATAGTGTGCGTAGTCATGCATCATAAAAAAATAGGGTCTACGCGGAAGCGTGTGGGTTGATATTAGCATTCCTGGGTAGTGGCGGAAGAAATGCTGCAACGATTTTCAGCTTGAGA
>JAMJIN010000053.1:0-20863 GCA_036784775.1 Chromatiales bacterium
GCCATGGCGGTCTCCTCATTTGGCTTCAGGTTCAGTATGCGCCACCCACTGACTCAATAGCTGAGCCTCAGGGGTAATCAGGTTGTTTTTTGTTTTGCTGAGCGGCATCAATTGCGCCGGATCAGCATTCCTGCAACTTCACCCCAACAGTAAACTTATAGCATTAAATCCGCAAGATTATTAGGGACTTGAAATCCTATCCGAACATTGTTGAACAGGTTTGGAGGGAGATAAGTCAGAAAACCTTACTGGCCTCAAATACCGGCCCATCCACACAGACACGTTTCATAACCGGACCTTCTGCTGTTTGCACCTCAACCACGCATCCGGCGCAGCCACCGACGCCACAGGCCATGAACTCTTCCAGTGAGACCTGACAGGGCAGATCGAACTCCGCCGCCAGTTCGGCCACTGCCTCCAGCATGGGATGCGGGCCGCAGGAGAAGATCTCCACTTCGCCCCTGGTCTGCTCATTCAGAGATGTCAGCCAGTGTCTGGCAAGCTCGGTAACATAACCCTGGAAGCAGCCGGCGAAGTCCTGCTGGCTGGCCAGACGGCAAGGGATTCCCCAGTCGTCCATCAGCGGCATTGTTGCAATCACGTCGGCAGGCAGTTCCGGTAAAAGCAGCTGTGAGGGTTGGGGGTTGAAAGGGAACGGGACTTCGGAACCGAGTATCACAAAGGGCTGTTTCTTTCGTTCCTGGTAGAGAGACTCCGCCAGAAAGACCATTGGCGGCATGCCGACACCGCCACCGATCAAGAGCGGTTTTGTGCGGGAGGGGTCGGGGCGAAAAGGCAGGCCGATGGGTCCGAGCAGGCTGATGCTCTCGCCGGGCTGACGCCTGGAAAGCAGTGTGGTGCCGGTTCCCACCCGTTTATAGAGAAGGTCGACCCAACCATCTTCCGGCGATACCCGCATGATGGAGATGGGACGGCGCATCGGCTGTAGAGGATCGCACTGTAGGTGTACGAAGCTGCCGGGCTGTGCTTTGGTGGCGCACTCAGGTGCCACAATCCGCAGGATGAACTGCTCGCCCGCAAAGGCCTCGTGAGAGAGGATTTCAGCATTTTCCAGATAGAGGGTGTCGCGGTGGGGTTTGTTCATTATTCTAACTCGGCTGATATCCGTAGGTATGGTTGGCTAGTCTCGTTGATAGACAATGCGGCCTTCCAACAGTGTATGGGTGACGATGCCGGGCAGCTCCCAGCCGCCAAAGGGTGTGTTTTTCCCCTGGCTCGTCAGTTGATCCGGTACGACCGTCCAATAGGTATCCGGATCGAAGATGCAGATATCCGCTGTCGCCCCTACCTGCAGCCTGCCCAACGGCAGTCCGAGTATCTCGGCGGGCCCAATGGTAAGACGGGCAATCGCGGTACTGAGATCCATAACGCCCTCGTGAACCAGCTTTATGGTTAGGGGCAGTAGGGTGTCCAGCCCGGAGATACCTGGCTCGGTTGCCGGAAAGGGTGCCGCCTTGGCGTCGGCCTCATGGGGCTGGTGGTCGGAACAGATGGCAGAGATGATGTTCTCAGCCACCGCCTGGCGCAGGCCGTCCCGGTCTCCAGTTGAGCGCAGTGGCGGCAGTACGTGGGTATTGCTGTCGAATCCCTCAATATCCATCTCAGTCAGATGGAGTTGGTGGATGGCGACATCGGCGGTGACCCGGCGTTTTTCCCGCCGCGCCCAAGCCAGGGTGTGGGCGGCGCTGGCGCTGGAGAGGGTGTGGAAATGGATCGCCGCACCGGTGGTTTGTGCCAGTGCCAGATCGCGGGCAACGGCTACAGTCTCAGCGGCTTCAGGGATTACCGGCAGTCCGAGCCGGGCGGCGACTTTTCCCTCGTGGGCACAGCCCTGATCGCTCAGGTGCCTGTCATTGGAGCGGATAATGGTGAGTAGGTCGAAGGTGGCGGCATACTCCAGGGTGCGGCGCTGTACCAGGGTATTCGCCAGTGGGGCGTAATTGTTGCTGATGGCAATGCACCCTGCCCCTTTCAGGGCTGCCATTTCGCTCAGTTTTTCGCCTTTTAGTCCCTGAGTCTGAGCACCCAGGGGAAGCACCCGGCAGTAGCCTGCTTTACGGGCCTTGTGTTTGATCTGGCCCGCTATCGCGGGGGTATCTATCACCGGCAGGGTATCCGGTGGGCAGCAGAGGGTGGTGATGCCGGAATGGGCTGCAGCTGCCGTCTCACTGGCGATAGTCGCCTTGTATTCCGCTCCGGGTTCCCGCAGATTGGCACAGAGGTCGATGATGCCGGGGCAGACTACTTTATCGTTTCCATCGATGATGGTGGCTGCCTGAAAACCCGTTGGTGCCTCTCCGATCGCCGCGACTTTGCCGTTTTCGATATGGATATCGGTCACCATGTCGACACCGTTGGCGGGGTCGATCAGGCGTCCCTGGAGGATGGATATCTTATTGCTGCTGTTCATCCCTTGTTATCCTGGCCCTGTTGGTTTTGTGTGCCGATGATGATCGATATCACCGCCATGCGTACTGCTATGCCGTAACTGACCTGTTGCAGGATCACTGAGCGGGAACCATCAGCCACTTCCGAAGCCATCTCCACGCCCCGGTTGATGGGGCCGGGGTGCATTACGATGGCCTCTGAATCCGCTGCGGCCAGGCGTGCTTCAGTCAGACCGAAGAGTCGATAATATTCGTGTTCGCTGGGCAGCATCGCTCCCTGCATGCGCTCTTTCTGCAGCCGCAGCATGATCACCACGTCCACATCGCGGATGCCTTCGTCCATGTCGTGATAGATGTGGACGCCGAGGCTGCGGGCCTCTACGGGCAGCAGGGTGCGCGGGGCGATGACCCTGACTTCGGAGACGCCCAGGGTGTTGAGGGCGAGAATCTGGGAGCGGGCGACCCGGGAGTGGAGTATGTCGCCGACAATGGCGACCCGCAAACCGGTGAACTCTCCCTTGTGGCGGCGGATGGTGAACATATCCAGCATCGCCTGGGTTGGATGGGCATGGCGTCCGTCACCGGCATTGATCACGCCGACGCCGGGGGCCGCGTGCCTGGCGATGAAATGGGCTGCGCCACTGACTGCATGACGCACCACGAACATGTCGACATGCATTGCTTCCAGGTTGCGCAGGGTATCGAGCAGGGTCTCCCCCTTGGAAGTGGAGGAGGCGGTGATGTTCAGATTCAGCACGTCGGCGGAGAGACGTTTACCCGCGAGCTCAAAGGTGGTCCGGGTGCGGGTGCTGTTCTCAAAAAAAAGGTTGGCGACGATCTTTCCGCGGCAGAGCGGGACCTTCTTCACTGTGCGTTCAGAGACGCCGGCAAAACCCTCAGCGGTATCCAGAATCTCGGTCAGCAGCTCCCGGTTCAGCCCATCGATGGTGAGAAAGTGTCGCAGCCTACCTGTGTCGTCCAGTTGCAGACTGGGTCCCCTGCTCATGCCTCGGCTCCACTCTCTCCATTGCGTGATTCCCGGTTGGACTCGGTGCCGATTACCAGGCCGAGTGGTTCCGGGCCGGTGAGGGTGATGTGTTCTCCCGGCTTCATCTCCTTGTGCAGGGCAACGACATCGGGTTGAATCGGCAGTTCCCGGCCCCTGCGTTCCACCAGGCAGGCAAGGATCACGGAGGCGGGTCGGCCGTAGTCGAAGATCTCGTTGAGAGCCGCGCGCATGGTGCGGCCGGTATGCAGTACATCGTCGATGAGGACGATATGGCGGTCATCCACAGGTATCGGCAGGTCGGAGGGGTGGACTTCCGGGTTCATGCCGATGCGGGTGAAGTCATCGCGATAGAAGGAGATATCCAGGGTGCCGAGAGGTTCTTCCAGACCCAGTTCCTGATGCAGCATCTCGGCCAGCCAGACGCCACCTGTGCGAATCCCCACCAGGAGAGGCGCCTGGATTCCCCGTTCATTCATCAGGGACCAGAGTTTTCCCGCCATTTCATCTACCAGCGATTCGACCGCATCTGCGTTCATAAAGCTATTTGACAGCATTTTTACCTTTCTCTAAATCTGTTGGAAAATCGTTCTGTTGTAGCTTACCACCTGACTGGTATTCTGGCCGCCTACGAATTTTCACTCAACCATGTCTCAATGATCAGTTTTGCCGCCACGGCATCATACTCCTCGATACGTTTTGCCTTGTGACCGAGCCGGTCTCTGGCTTCGAAGGAGGTGAAACGTTCGTCCGTCATCACTACCGGCAATCGGTAGCGTCCCTCCAACTGCCGTGAGAAGCGTTTGGCCGGGGCGGTGGCATCGGTCTCGGTGTCGTCCACATTCAGCGGCAGGCCCACGATCAGGGCGTCCGGCTTCCACTCATCGATCAACTGTGAGATGCGCTGCCAGTCGGGCTTGTTCTTTACCGGCAGGAGGGTCTCCAGCGCGGTGGCGGTGGCGGTGATGGTCTGTCCTACAGCGACACCGATTTTACGCGTGCCATAGTCAAAGCCAAGTACACGGTTGATCATTTTTCAGGCATGGCCGGCATCACCGCTCATCAGATTGATGTCCACACCGAGTAGATCCGCTGCAGCCTGCCAGCGAGCACCGTTCTCCAGTTGGAAAATGATATTGTTGTCTGCCGGGCCGCTCAGCCAGGCGTTTTCGGCAATTTCGCCTTCAAGTTGCCCCGGTCCCCAGCCGGCATAACCCAGTGCGACCAATGCCTGGTCGGGGCCTTTGCCGGTAGCGATGGCCTCCAGAATATCCCGTGATGTCGTCACGCTGATCTCCGGCGCCACCTTGAGGGTGGAGTCCCAGGTTGTGGCGGCGGTGTGCAGGACGAAGCCACGGTCGGTCTGAACCGGGCCGCCGATATAGACATGCTGCTCGGAGAGGTTTTCGTCGGTGACCTTGATATCCAACTGCTTAAAGACGTCGGTGAGTTGCAGTTCGATGGGGCGATTGACCATGATACCCATCGCCCCTTCCTCATTATGCTCGCAGAGATAGGTGACGGCATGAAAGAAATTGGGATCGGTCAGTGCCGGCATCGCAATGAGGAAGTGATTTGTCAGACTGGTTTTAGGATCCATCCCCATAGTATCTGATCGTGGCGTCCTGTCTGCAACAAAATAGAAGAGGTTTTTTTCGCTACAGGGACTATTCCGAACCCAATCTGTTGCTGCGCAGGAATTGCCAGGTGCGGGTGATGTCGAGCACATCAGTCTCTTTTCTGATGTTGTTGGGAAAAGGTGAGTAGGGTGCCGCCAGTCTGACGATGCGGATTGCCGCGTCATCAAGCAGTTTGTGTCCGGATGAGTGCAGTATGCGGACCCGCTCTATGGTGCCGTCTGCCTTGACCGCAACATGCAACACCAGATTGCCGTAGAGCCGCTGGCGTTTGGCCTCATCCGGATAATTCAGATTGCCGATGCGCTCCACCTTGCGCCGCCAGGATTCCAGGTAGGCCGAATATTTATACTCCTTTGTGCTGGCGCTGACCGCCTTGCGCCGGGTCCGTTTGGCGTAGGCCTGGGATTTCTCTTCCAGATCCGCGGTAAGGCGGGCGATCTCAAGGTTTTTGCTGGCCAGCAATTGCGCAGCGGTCAGACGTTTTTTGGGTTCAGGCTGAGCCTGCTCGGCTTTGAGTTTGATTTTTGATTTCACCTGGGTGATGAGTTTTTTTTCCTGTTTTGGGGAGGGTTGGGGCAGACTCGTCATTGGTGCGGATCGGGTCTGTTTAGGTGCAGGTTCCGGCGTCGGCTGCACTAGTGCCTCGGTAGCTGGCTTCTTGGGCGTTTTTTCGCTGCCGCCGCCTGATTGCGTTACTTGAGCGAGAAAGTCGGCCTTCTCCTCTTTCTCCGGTGGCGCCTTCGGTTGTCTGACCACCATGATTTCAAGGCTCTGCTGGCGGTGATCCGGTGGTTTTCTATCTTCGAATTTGAAGGTGACGCCAAGGATGAGCAGGGCATGCAGACAGGCCGCTAAAAACAGGGTGATCCCCAGGCGGTCAGTCTGTGGGAGTGATGCGGTCATACCCATAGGTTATTTGGTTTCCGGGCTCCCTCGTTCAGAGCGGCTTGCTCACGACGATTTCCTGATGCTTTTCGTCCACCAGTATGATCCGTTTCTGCATTGCCGGGTTCATATGAATACGGTAGTCGCTGCCGACCAGAAGGACAAATTTTATCCCCATAGCCTGTGCGACCTCATGCCACTCATCCGGACCGGCGATAAAGAGTGCGGTGGCGGCAGCGTCGGCGGTGGCGGCATTTTGGTGGATGACGGTTACAGAATGGGATTTTGTGGCAGGGTAACCGGTGCGGGGATCGACGATGTGGTGATACAGACGGCCCTCATACGTGAAGTTTCGCTCGTAATCGCCGGAGGTGAAAACGCTTTCGTCCCCATCCACCTCAACCATGGCAAAGACACCGTGGCCGCTGGGTCGGCGAATGGCGATGCGCCAGGGGCGTCCGTCACGGTTGCCGATAGCCCGCAGATCCCCCCCGGAGTTGAGGATGGCGCTGTGGATACCCAGTTCGCGCAGATGTTCGATCGCAAGATCGATGCCATATCCCTTGCCGAAGGCGCCGAAATCAAGTTTGACTGACGAATTTGATGATTGCAGCAGAATGTCGTCCAGTTGCAGATCCGACATGCGCGGATCGGCTGAGAGCAGTTTGTCGATTGCCTCCTGCTGTGGCGGTTCCCAGTGTTTGGGACTCTTTTGAAAACCCCAGAGATCGATCAGATGACCAATGGCGGGATTGAAAAGGTGGTTACTCTGGGCGGAGAGCAGACTGGACTGTTCGATCAGGGGCTGCACTGACGGCGGGACGGAAAACTGTTCCCCCTTCTGGATCAAAAGGTTAACTCGTTTCAGTGGGCCGGGATCCCAGGCATGCCAAGCTTGGTGCATAGCGTTGAAATCGGCCTGGATGGCTGCGCTGGCCTGTTCTGCTGTTTTTCGATCTGCGCCGACGATGTCGAGGTCGACCAGGGTGCCAAAGGCGAGGAAGCGGCTGTGGTGGATTGGTTGGTGCTCGTCGTGACAGCCCGTAGCCACGAGTGTGGACAGGATGATAAGCGTAAGCTGTCGGAACAGCCTGTTCCAGACGCGACTCATTGCTGCAGTTTCCTCTCAATGGCATTCATCAGATCACCGGCGATGTCCAGATTGTATTGTCTGTCCAGTTCCCGAATGCAGGTGGGGCTGGTGACATTGATTTCGGTGAGAAAATCGCCGATTACGTCGAGTCCGGCGAAGAGAATGCCGCGCCGTCTCAGTTCCGGTCCGACTTCGCCGGCAATCCAGTGATCCCGTTCCGACAGTGGTACTCCCTCACCACGGCCACCGGCGGCCAGATTCCCCCGGGTCTCACCTTTGGCCGGGATGCGGGCCAGGGCGTAGGGTATGGGTTGGCCCTCCACCATCAGGATACGTTTGTCGCCTGCGCTGATCTCGGGGATGAAGCGCTGTGCCATAGTGTATTCAGTGCCGTGGCTGGTCAGGGTTTCGATGATGACGCTGACATTTGGGTCATCCTCCTTGACGCGAAAAACTGAGGCGCCGCCCATGCCGCCGAGGGGTTTGAGGATGATGTCCCTGTGCTCTTTGTGAAAAGCACGGAAATCATCGCTTCTGCGACTCACCAGCGTGGGCGGGCAGCATTGGGGAAACAGGCTGGTAAAGAGTTTTTCGTTGGCGTCACGCAGGCTGGCAGGGCGGTTGACGACCAGGCAGCCCTGACGCTCCGCCTGTTCCAGCAGGTAGGTGGTGTAGATGTACTCCATGTCAAAGGGTGGATCCTTGCGCATTAGCACAACATCGATCTGATCCAGAGGCAGTGTCCGTTTCTCTAAAACTTCGTACCAACCTGATGGATCGTCGCTGACCCGAATCGTGCGGGTTTCAGCGAAACAGCGCCCCCCTGACAGAAAAAGGCTGGACTGCTCCAGGTAGTGGAGTTCCCAGCCCCTGGCCTGAGCTGCGAGCAGCATGGAAAAAGTACTGTCTTTTTTGATATTGATGGACTCGATAGGGTCCATGACTACGCCGATTCTGATCTTCATGGTGTCACAGTTTACTTTGGATTTGGGATGGTTTTAAGCGACTTTGCTTTTTTCATGCAATAAAACAGCGAGGTCGTCACGGTTATCGACAAAGATCCTTCAAACCTGATGCGAGGAAGGCTAACCTTGATGCGGGGTGAACATCTTGCTATTTTGAGTGAATACAGGATGGTTGGCGTAGGTTGAAGGGGGTTCGACCGTATAATAATAGAGATTCGTTGTTCATCCTGGCAGTGTGAGAAGGGCAGCGGTCCGCAATTGTTAAATCATTAACTATATTTGAGGTGCGCTATGCCGGTAGGATTCAGCCGTCAGAGCGGTTTGGCGATGCTGCGACCGGGTATTTTGTGGTTGCTCTTTCTTATTCCCATATTTGTGAGCGGCTTGGCTACAGCGGAGGATGAGGACGATGCCTTCCTCTCCGCCATTGCTGAAGAAGCCAACAAGGTGGAGCAGAGGGGCGACGTTGGTGGGCAGAGTGAGCCGGCGCCATCGGTTGAAGGTGGGCCAACCCAGGAGGAATTTGAGGCTAACCTGAAGAGCCGCTACTTGGGCAGCTTTACTTTTTACAGAAAGTTGCCTGGCCGAAGTCAGGAGGAGATCTATCTTGATTACAAGAGTGGAGCCTCCATCGGAGATATTCGCAAAAAGATCATGGACCGGTTCCTGCATCGTTAAACATGCAGGGCACTTTCGAATACCGGGGGCAGCGGCCTTGAATTTCTCAAAATAAGAATAGAATTACGGGGACAGGCATGAAATTATTCGTTAAATATACTTTTGTCATCTTTCTCCTGCTGATTATGGCGGGAGCCGCTTCGGCAGATGAGTTAGAGGTAGGTGGAAGCAGCGGTGTGGTTGGCTTGACTGCCGACAAGCCCTATCTTCATGTCATGCATGAGGGACGTTCCGTAAAGGTTCAGCGGGTTCAGGATGCCGACTACGAACTCAGGGGTTATTTTGCCAAGACGGTGCGTAAATGTCCGCCGTTTTGTATCAGGCCGGAGCAGGCAGATCCACGGGTGTCGACCATTGGTGAAGTCGAGATCTTCGAGTTTATGGAGACAAAATTGCGGGATGGAGAGGGGCTGCTGATCGATGCCAGAACGCCCCAGTGGCATCAGCGTGGAACTATACCCGGCTCGGTCAATATCCCTTTTACCACCCTTTCCAAAGAGGTGGATGCCCCTGAAATGGTGAAGGCGCTGGAGTCATTTGGTGTCACACGGCGTTCCAGCGTAGGTTTTTTTACCCGTAAAATGGAAGAGATGGGGTTCATGGATGGGGAGTTGAAGAGCGGTAAATGGAATTTTTCCAAAGCCAAGGACTTGGTGTTGTGGTGTAATGGCCCATCTTGTGGTCAGTCTCCCAGAGCGATAAAGGGGCTATTGAAGGTGGGATATCCACCGGAAAGGCTTTTTTACTACCGGGGAGGTATGCAGTTGTGGCAGTTGTGGGGCCTGACAACTGTGATTCCTAACAAATAGCTGGCCTATTATGTGCTGCGCCCGCCCCATTATCGAGAGGATGTCAAGTTGAGTGCTGAAGATACGGAGACGGATATTTCAGGGGTCAAGGTGATGGTCATTGATGACAGTAAGACCATCCGACGTACTGCTGAAAGTCTTCTGAAAAAAGCCGGTTGTGAAGTTATGACCGCTATTGATGGCTTTGAGGCGCTGGCGATGATAGCCGACCATCATCCCGACGTTATCTTTGTCGATATCATGATGCCGCGTCTTGATGGTTACCAGACCTGCGCGCTGATAAAGCATAATGAAGTTTATAAAGACATTCCTGTCATCATGCTCTCCAGTAAAGATGGCCTTTTTGACCGGGCGCGTGGGCGTATTGTTGGTTCTGAGCAGTACCTGACCAAGCCTTTTACAAAGGATGAACTCTTGGGTGCGATAAGGCGATATGCCACTAAGGCAGCCTGATCAGAGTAATAATTATGGGGGTCGCATAGACTGCGGCCAGCGAGCATAAGAGCTTTCGGCGCTTTATATTGATGATAAGAAGATTTTTTAACAGAGACAGGACTCCAAAAGAGCTTGATCAGGCTACTGTGGTACCTGGGGCAGACGCGGCTACGATATTGATCGTGGATGATTCCCCGACGGAGGTGCATGTTCTGAAGAAGATCCTGGAAAAGCAGGGCTTTCAGGTTCAGGTGGCGCGTGATGGTCAGGAGGGTGTCGATACGGCAAAGCGCACACATCCGGATTTGATATTGATGGATGTGGTGATGCCCATACTGAATGGTTTTCAGGCGACCCGGCAGTTGCAGAACGATGAGGGGACCGCGAAAATTCCTGTGATCATGGTGACTACGAAAGATCAGGAGACGGACCGGAGCTGGGGGAAACGTCAGGGGGCCAGTGAATACCTGGTCAAGCCGGTGGCGCCTGCAGACCTGTTGGCCAAGATCAAGGTGTTGCTGAATGGCTGAAATGCTTTCTGACCCAATGTTTGATGATCCTGAAGAGCTGGTGCAGCTTTTACAGGTTATCGAACATCGTAGCAGAGAGTTTGCCCGGGGGCTTCCCCAGCAGGAGCAGGCCGAGGCGCAGTGGGAAGGCGTAATGTTCTTCGTTGGTGAGCAAAGACTGGTCGCTCCACTCGATGAGATAAAAGAGATCCTTAACTATCCCAGCAATATCACCCCGGTCCCTGGAACGAAATCCTGGATGTTGGGTGTGGCAAATGTTCGCGGTTATTTGATTCCCGTTATCGATTTGCAATCCTATCTTGTCGGAAATAAAACAGACCGTGGTCGGCGCAGCCGGGTACTGGTTTTTGCTCATAATGACGTTTTTACCGGTGTCCTGGTGGGTGAAATGGTGGGTATGCGCCATTTCAGCGAAACGATGGCAATTGCCAATCATGGTGTTGTTGGTCATATGGAAAAATATGTACGGTTTGGATTTGACCTGGATGGTGAAGTCTGGCCGGTTTTAAGTCTGTTTTCATTGGCGCAGGATCCTGCTTTTCAGGTTGCGGCCGTGTAAGTCCGTGTCATGCACCGCTTGCAGCGGGGCTGGAAGATGCGCTTTCAGGAGAAAGAGTAATGAAAGTAAGAGGTGCTAAATCACCGTCAAACAGGGCCATAACGGTACTTTCCGTACTACTGTTGGTGTCATTGGTTCTGGCGCTGTTGACCTTTGTGCATACCACCAGGCAAGAGTCGTTTGACGAACAGTACCTGTTAAGAGCCGCTGAACAGAGGATTCTGGCTCAGCGACTGGCTAAATTTTCCCTCCTGGCCGCTCGTGGCGAGCGACAGGCATTCAATTCCCTGCAGGGCGTCCGGGACCGCTTTGAGCAGATCATGTGGGAACTCAAGAATGGTGCACGCTCAGAAGGGTTGCCTCCAGCGCCGGACGAAGTGCGCCCAACCCTTCGTGATGTCGAAAATACCTGGCTTGAGTTGCGCCAGAATGCGGATGAAATTCTTGCCGCGAAAGAACCCACCTTGGCAATTGGCGAGTTTTCCAGCGTCATTTCAGAATTTATTCCTCAGCTGCAGGATCTTTCAAATGAGGTTGTGCAGGGCCTGATCAACGAGCAGGCGTCGCCACGCCAAATTTATATCGCCACTGAACAGCTGATGTTGGCACAGCGAATCGATACCAAGGTGAATGCAGTATTGCTTGGGGGACAGGAGACAGCATCAGCCATTGACCAGTTTAGCCGGGATGGCGATCGTTTTGGCCGTGTGTTGGACGGGTTGTTGGAAGGTGATCCTGACTTGGGCGTGGAAAAAGTAACGAACCCTGCCGCAGAAGCCAGTTTACGGGATGTTGCCACCCTGTTCGGCACGATCAACGATCATGCAGAAGAGATTATCGACAATATTCCGGCGGTACTGCCGGCACTTGAGGCTGCATCCACGGTCGACGAGGTCAGTGATAGAACCAGTGACAAAGCGGAACAGCTGACCAAGGTCTTTGGTGAATCTCCCGGACGATTTCAGTTGCTTGGTTTCAAGGCCGGTCCAGGTGCAGTGGCACTTTTCGGCGCCGCAGCAGCACTGTTTCTAATCCTGTTGGGCGTGCAGCTCGTTGTTGATGCCCGCCGGCGTGAAGAAGCGAGTAAGCAGCTTAATGAAAGCAACCAGAAGGCGATTCTACGTCTGTTGGATGAAATGGGCGATTTGGCGGATGGTGACCTGACAGTGACCGCCAGCGTCACCGAGGATATTACCGGCGCCATTGCCGACTCCATTAACTATGCTATCGAGGCTTTGCGGGAGCTGGTTACCACCATCAATGCCACCTCGGAACAGGTCTCGTCCTCGACACAGGAGAGTCGCGCAACCGCAATGCATCTTGCAGAAGCGAGTGAGCATCAGGCGGAGCAGATTACCCAGGCGAATGCCTCCATCAAGGAGATGACGATCGCTATCGATCAGATGACGAAGGATGCAGCGGAGACGGCGGAGGTAGCGAAACGCTCGGTTGATATTGCCAACACGGGCGCTGACACTGTGCGTAACACCATCCAAGGCATGGATTCGATCCGTGAGCAGATCCAGGAGACCTCGAAACGAATCAAGCGACTGGGTGAAAGCTCCCAGGAGATCGGGGATATCGTGGAGCTGATCGATGACATTGCTGATCAGACGAATATTCTGGCCCTGAATGCTGCTATGCAGGCGGCGATGGCAGGTGAGGCGGGTCGCGGTTTTGCGGTGGTTGCGGACGAGGTACAGCGGCTTGCTGAGCGTTCAATCAACGCAACCAAGCAGATCGAAGCGCTGGTTAAAACCATCCAGGCAGATACCAACGAGGCCGTTATCTCCATGGAAGCCAGTACCACGGGTGTGGTGAAAGGCGCCAAACTCGCAGAGGATGCCGGCGAAGCCCTGATGGAGATCGAGAATGTTTCTCAGTATATCTCAGATTTAACGGAGAAAATTTCAGGTTCAGCCAAGATACAGTCCGATGAGTCCGCCAGGATTAATGACACGATGGCGGTTATTCAGGAGATCACTACCCAGACATCTGACGGCACCAACCAGACCGCGCAATCCATCGGAGAGCTGGCTGATCTCTCTGATGAACTGCAGAAAACTGTTGCCGGTTTCCGTCTCCCGTAAAGGCGGGGCGTTTCATCTATTCAGTTCAATGGCGGTTAGGGATACTAGGGGCAAAATGCTGAGCAAAGTTTTTTTTGCGATACGTGAATGGGCTACTGAGGTACGCTTGTGACCAACATTCACGATTTTGGCGCCCTGAACTGGGTCAAAGAAGAGATTGACGAGACCCTTCGTCAGGCGCGACAGGCGCTTGAGGAACGGATCGAAGGCGAGGGCGAGGCCTCATCCCTGGAAGTTTGCGCCGATCGGCTACACCAGATATCTGGTGTGTTGCAGATGGTTCAGGCTTATGGCCCCAGCATGCTTGCGGAAGAGATGGAGCAGGTCGCACGGGCGATGTATAGCGGAAAGGTGCGGCAGATCGATGACGCTGCCGAAGCCTTGATGCTGGCGCTGATACAGCTGCCTGACTATCTGGAAAAACTGCAATCCGGTGATTCGGACATTCCGTTCATCGTTTTACCACTGCTGAATGATCTCCGCGCCGTGCGGGAGGCACCGCTGCTTTCTGAGGCTGCGCTGTTCAATCCTGACCTGGATGATGTCCAGGTGGCTGGCCGTATCACAGGGGAGCCCAATGAGGATCTGCCTGCATTGGCCCGCCGTTCACGGCACAAATTCCATCTCGGTCTACTCAACTGGTACCGCAAACTGAATGTTGAGAAAGGCTGGAGCTATCTACAGGATGTGGTCGACGAGCTGGAACGCAGTGCCGGGACTGAGCAGGTCCATCGCCTTATGTGGGTTGCCGGCGCGCTAATCCAGGGTTTGCGTGAATTCACCATCGATTCCGGTATCGCTGTCAAACAATTGTTTGGCAAGCTGGACCGTCAACTCAAACATATCGTGGATGAAGGTGAGTCGTCATTAGTGAATGACCCACCGAAAGATCTTTTAAAAAATCTTCTCTACTATGTTGCTCGCGCAGATTCCGGCAATCCTCGTATTCAGGAGGTCAAAGAGGCCTATCATCTGAATGAGGTATTGCCCAGCGAGGCTGATCTGGCGCTGGGCAGGCAGGGCCTGACCGGGGCGAATGAGGATCTCGCCGAGTCGGTTCGGGATGCTATCCACATTGAACTTACCCACGTCAAGGATATCCTTGACCTGTTCATGCGCGGAGAGCAGTCCCAACCCGGTGCGCTGGCGAAGATGGAGACCCCCCTGCGCAAGTTGGGGGACACCCTTGGTATGATCGGCCAAGGCGCTCTTCGTACCCGTCTGATTCGGCAGGCTGACCGCGTCCACTCTATTGTTGAACGGGAGACTCAGCCGGAAGAGTTTGAACTGATGGAAATGGCGGGCGACCTGCTGTTTGTCGAATCGTCTCTGAGCAATATTCACAGTGGAAAGGCCTCCATCGATCACGTAGTCGATGATGGCGGCTGGGGACAGGATCTGCCCCAGGGCGAATATGAAAGCCTGGTCAGGCAGACCGTCCGCGAAGCAAAAGTGGATATTGCGAAAGCCAAAGAGGCGATCATCAGCTATACCGAAACGGCACATGATGCCTCGGTACTTGAGGGTGTCTATGATGAATTCCATCGGGTTTACGGCGCCCTGAATCTGCTTGGGTTGGTTGAGCCCGCACGGATACTTGGCCTGACGGCAGACTTTATCCGCGCTCACCTTATAGAAGATGGGCAGATTCCAAAACGCCAACAGCTGAATTCATTGGCTGATGTCATAAGCAGTATTGAATATTTCCTCGAATCCCTGATCGACGGTGCGGGTGACCGTAATGAGATAGTCAGCATTGCAAGAGCGGCACTGGCCGGCCTGCTTGAGACGCGTGGCGCACTGCCCTCTGAAAAGGCTGAAGTTGTCAGCGATGTGCCGGCACCGGTGGTTTCCCTCCCAGTATCCCCGGAGATAATTCCTGACGAGGAGTCAGAAACTAAAGAAGCCGTTCCGGTTGAAGCCCTGGAGATCCCATCCCCTGTAGATGTCATCTCCCAGCAAGTGGAACAGGCTGATATCGAAGCGTCGACTCAGGAGATCCCGATCCCGTCGGCAGACAAGCCGGCGCTCGAGGATATCGACTCGGAAATCCTGGAAATTTTTATTGAAGAGGCCCGGGAAGAGCTGGAGGTTATTCAGGAATACCTGCCTCGTTGGCAGCAGAATCATGATGACAAAGATGCCCTCATCACTTTTCGCCGCTCGTTCCATACCCTGAAAGGTAGTGGGCGGTTGGTGGGTGCAAAGATCATCGGTGAACTGGCCTGGTCGGTAGAGAATATGATCAACCGGGTGATTGACGAGACCATCGAGGTTACCCCCGAGATTTTCGATCTGCTCGATACCGTGCAGAATATAATGCCGGAGCTCATCGATTGTCAGGAACGCTCGGTGTTGCCGACAGTTGATGTCGATGCTGTTATCAATCGCGCTTTCGCACTGTCAGAAGGGCGTGCGGCGGAATCTGCAACTGCCAAAACGGAAGAGGTGAAACCGCTGCCCGAGCAGGGGGAGGAGTCCACGCCTTCTGCGCACTACCCATCCGCTGAGGAAGAGATACTCGTCGATACAGATCTGCTTGGAGTGGCTGGTTTTGAAGCGTCAGAGGATGCTGATTCTACCGAGCCCGTGGTGGAATCGCCGGCACTGGATCAGATCGATGAAGCCTTGGCCCATTTGGATACAGGAGACGAGGTTTCCGGATACGAAGTTGCAATAGAAGAATCAGTTGTCGACGCTTCCCAGGAAGCCGAAGCCGAAGCCGAAGTGCCACAGGAAGGGGTGCCGGCCGCGGATCTGGAAATTGAACTCGATACCGAGCTGTTAGAGATTTTTGAAGCGGAGTCGGCGGCGCATCTCAAAACCCTGGATAAGTTTGTTACAAAGGCGAAAGCGAGTGCCAAAGGCATTTCGCTGACCGAAAAGGTTTCACGCGCTTTGCATACCCTGCATGGCAGTGCTCACATGGCAGGTGTCACATCCATTGCGGGTCTGAGCAAGGCGCTTGAATATTATGTGAATTCGCTGATGTCTCACCATCAGGTTACCAATAAGGAGGTCGTTGCCTTTATTGATGATGGTGCTTCACATATCCGTGGTCTGCTGGCGTGGCTTCTTGACCATAAACTGCAGGAACCGGAGACCGAGGACTTTCTGCATCGCCTCGACCACGCTCACGAACTGCTCGAAAAAGAAGAGGTCAGAGAGGAAACGTCTGAAGCCCAGCAGGATGGGCAGATGGAGGGCAATGTTCAAGAGGCTGAAATCTCCGAGGCGATTGAGCTTGAACCGGTTTCCGCAGAAGGCGGTGAAGAGGGTATTGCAGCCGAGGTCGGCCTTGAAAATATCTCTCTGCCGCTTATGCAGGAAGAGCCGCTGTTCGAGGTCGGCGAAGACCCGGAGCTGATCGAGATTTTCGTTGAGGAAGCGAGAGAACTGCTCGAATCCATCGAATCCACCTACCAGCAGTGGATGGGAGATTCTGAAAACGACACGCTCATTGATGATATTCAACGCACACTTCATACCCTGAAAGGGAGTGCGCGACTGGCTGATATTCTGCCCGTAGGGGATCTCAGTCATGCGCTGGAGACTGTTTTTACCGGTGTAGCTGAACGTCAGCTGCCGGCTAGCGAAACAGTTACTGATCTGACGCGCCAAGCACTGGATAGATTGGCCACCCAGGTGGATGAGGTGGGCAGTATCGGCAGGGTACATCAACCTCAAAATCTGATAGGTGAGCTTGATGGCCTGCTGTCGGAAATGGGTTTGGCTGAGCTTGATGGCGAACGGGCTTGGCCGGAAACGGAGGAGGCTGAAGCGCCATTCCCGGGTATTGAGGAGAAGGCAGCACAGCCTGACGAGGCGGAGCCTCTGCAGGAGGGTGTGTCGCCAGCCGATGTCTGGAAGAAAGCCTTCTCTCTGTTTAAGGGTGAGACTGATGTCGAGCCCCTGGCCGATGAGTCCGGTTCGATCTTTCGACCGGCCCGAGACCAAGTGCGTGTCAGCTCCATGTTAATGGATCGCATGGTTAACAATGCCGGTGAGATCAGTATCTATCGCACCCGTTTGGAGCAACAGAACAGTGTGCTCGGGTTTAACCTGACTGAGTTGGAGCAGACTGTGTCCCGTCTGCACGATCAGCTGCGCAAGCTGGAGATAGAGACGGAAGCCCAGATTCTCTATCGTTGGGAAAGGGACGACTACGAGAAGGATGATGGTGACAAGGCGGCTTTCGATCCGTTGGAACTCGATCGTTTCTCCAATATGCAGCAGCTCTCCAGAGCCCTGATAGAAACGGTTAGCGATCTCGACAGTATCTATCACCTGATGGACGATCTTCAGCGTGAGACAGACACACTGTTGCTTCAGCAGTCGCGTATTTCCACCGATCTACAGGATGGACTGTTGCGCACCCGCATGGTTCCCTTTGCGCAGTTGTTGCCCAGGCTGCAGCGCGTGGTTCGGCAGACTGCCGATCAGTTGGGGAAAAAGGCGCGTCTCGATAGCTTCGGCGCCGATGGCGAGATGGATCGAAGCATACTCAACCGGATGATTCCCGCCTTGGAGCATCTGTTGCGCAACGCGGTTTCCCACGGGATCGAGAATTCGTCTGAACGCGCCCAAGCTGAAAAAGGCGAACAAGGTGTAGTCTCGCTTTACATGGCGAGGGAAGCGACCGACATCGTACTGACAATCTCAGACGATGGACGTGGACTGGATATCGATGCCATCAAGGCCAAGGCTGTTGACCACGGCCTGATTGTCCAGGATGCGGAGATCAGTGACGATGATCTGATGCAGTGTGTGTTGATGCCAGGCTTTACTACAGCAGACGAGGTGACTCAGATTGCCGGCCGCGGCGTGGGGCTGGATGTCGTAACCAGTGAGGTAAAGCAGCTGGGCGGCACGCTTAGCATCGACTCGCAACCCGGTCGCGGCACCAGTTTTACCATTCGACTGCCGCTGACCCTGGCCATTACAGATGCGCTTTTGGTGCAGATCGGCGAAGAGGTCTATGCCATTCCCCACGGCAGTGTAGAGGGTGTGGTCAGAATCAGTTACGAGGAATTGAGTGCTTGCTACGCTGATGAGCAGGTGGGGTACAGTTACGCCGGCAGAAGCTACAAAGTCGAGAACATGGGGCAGTTGATGATGGCGGGTGCCCCCGATCTGCATGAGAGCACCAAGTGGTTCCCCATGTTGCTTGTTCACACAGGTGAACATCAGGTGGCACTGCAGGTTGACGGATTGTTGGGTACGCGTCAGATTGTAGTGAAGCCGTTGGGCAAGCAAGTGAGCAGTGTGCCCTGGATCACCGGTGGAACAATTCTGGCGGACGGGGGGGTGGCCCTGATCCTTGATATCGGTACGTTGGTACGCCTGGGTGCTGCCCACGCGCTTGCAGTGCCGGATGCTGACAAGGCTGCGGATGCCGGGGCTGAAAAAGAACGACTGCGGGTTTTGGTCGTGGATGACTCAATCACGGTGAGAAAAGTCACCACCCGCCTCCTGGAGCGCCATGAAATGGATGTGGTGACCGCCAAAGATGGGGTAGATGCAGTGGCACTGTTGCAGGAACAGGTGCCCGATATCATGTTGCTGGATATCGAAATGCCACGTATGGATGGTTTCGAGTTGGCGCGTCATATGCGCAACTCAGCTGATTACAAAAAGGTTCCTATCATCATGATCTCCTCTCGCGTTGGTGAAAAACACCGTCAGCGAGCCTTCGGTCTTGGTGTAAAACGCTGCCTCGGCAAACCATACCAGGAGAGCGATCTGTTGGAGAACATCAATGAAGTACTGGCGGAAGGCAGTGCATGAGTGAAGCTGTCTCATCAGAGGTGCGAAGCGTTCTGATACCGCTCGAATCGGAACGGCTGTTACTGCCGAATGCCGCAGTGGCGGAAGTGGTCGGCTACCGGAAACCTGAGCCACAGGCGAATCTGCCGGA
The DNA here is from genome assembly GCA_036784775.1 of Chromatiales bacterium. Classification (GTDB taxonomy): domain Bacteria; phylum Pseudomonadota; class Gammaproteobacteria; order Chromatiales; family Chromatiaceae; genus QGON01. The sequence continues at coordinate 19,016 of JAMJIN010000053.1, forward strand.
CTGGCTGCTTGGATTTATTGAGTGGCGGCAGTATGACATTCCAGTGGTTTCTTTTGACGGGTTGTTGGACAAATCGATTCAAGCGCCCGGTCATCGTGGCAGAATTATCGTGACCCATACCCTGAATGGTGATGAGGAACTGCAGTACATTGGTTTGGTTGCCCAGGCAATCCCCCGTTTGGTGCGTGTAACCAGTGACAATATTCTGCCGGCCTCTACAGATGAAGATATGGGCGTTGTGATACAGAAACCGGTAATCGTTGGTGGTGAATCAGCGCTTATTCCCGATCTCGATGAGTTGGAGTTACTTGTTCAGGATGCCTTGGCACAGATGTAACTCGTGCCTGTTCTGCGACTCCATACTGATCGATTACTCCCTCTGACTTCCTTGCGCTTTTCATCCTGACTCTGCACTGCTCACCTCTTTGCTGAAATTTCTCTAGGGTGGAGTGCGCCAAATACCACCCAAATCATTTCTCAAAATAGTCTTGATTCCTGCTTAAGTCTGGATTTTTCGCCCTGCCGGAATTGACAATTACTTAATCCTTCCCGAAGATGTGTCTTTAATAAGGATTAACAATAAATTAGGGAGTGCTGGCGTGGAATCAAAAAAAACAAGTCAGGCGCCTGATAAGAGCCATCTGGAACGTTGGGAGAGTTTTCTCGACAGCAAAGTTGAACCCGCTCTTTGGGGCTTGCGGCACCTTGCTATCCTCTCTGTATTGGTCTCTCTATGCGTTTCTGTCATATGGTTGGGCCTCATGCTGGTTGAATTCACTCACCTGGTTAGGCTGCTTGGTGACATCGGCTCCTCCAGCTGGAAAATCACAGTAATCAAAACTTCTGTTGAGGCAATAGATGCGGTATTGATGGCCTCGATTTTTATGGTATTTACCTATGGAATCTATGAGCTGTTCATCAGTGAGATAGGACTGCCGGGAAAATATTCCGGTAAAAAGGGTGCTGAATACCAGAAGATCAAAGGTAAGATTCTCAAAATTGACGACATCGATCACCTGAAGAGCAAGCTGGGTAAGCTGATTCTGATGGTACTTATCGTCAAACTATTCTCTTATGGTCTCTCGCTGGATATTAACGTCAGTGCCACGAAGGCAGAAGATGTGACCTATGCGTTGGATGCCATGCTGAAACTGGGTGGAGTACTGGTGATGATTGCGTTGACGCTGTTCCTGAGCCACTCCAGTGTGCAAATTAATATCCACCGTGATAGAGAGCCTGACAGGAAGCGTGTTGACAGGCCTGCCGGTCCTTATGATTTTTGATGACACGGTATGTCGAAACGGCCGCATCAAACGGCTCGCGGAAACTCCTGATGCCTGATAAACAAACATTTGCGCTGTTTGTTGTGCGCTGGTTGTTTTACTCCTTCCTCGGGGTGGGTATTTTGACGCTCAACCCTTTCGGTCTTGGAGATGTCGCCGATCAGGCCTCACAGGATGCTTTCTACAAAGTGATGGCTCCCCTTTACCAATCGTCGGCCCAGAAGGATATTCTGGTTGTACTGCAGAATGACCGGACAATCGATGCACTCCACAGTCAGGGAGCCATCCGTGCCAACGAGTGGCCCCTGCTCTATCAGGACCATGGCGTCATTTTGGAACGCCTGGGTCGATATAATGCGCGAGCTGTTTTTGTCGATGTCTATTTCAAAAAAGAACGCAGTATTGATAGTAGTCTGCCGCGTATGGAGCGCCGTCTGCAACGGGTCCAGGAGAGTTTCAAAACACGTTATCTCTTTGCCGGTTGTTAGCGGCTGAGTAAAACCGCGCATAGATGGCGAAGGCCGCCTCGCTGCGTCGATACATCCTCCGTCAGAACGTCACATCC
>JAMJIN010000410.1:0-1672 GCA_036784775.1 Chromatiales bacterium
TTTCAGCAACGACGTATACGTACGTCTGTTTTTCTTATGTATTTGTTTTCAAATTACAAACGCAACAACATTGAAACGGTATTTATTACAGACCACATCGACCGAGGTTCTTAACCCGTAGTATTTTGTTTCGTTGTTTTGTGGCATACGTTTGTCAACCTAAGAAATAGTTGAAAACATTGTATAAAAATAAATTTGGATTACACCGCCAGCCAGTGTCATTGTACAAGTTAGTACATGTACTTCGTTTCCTAACTATCGTCGGTATGCGCAGAAGTAGTTACCATAACTTCTTGTAAGACAGACTGTCATGATATATTGTAAAGACGTTAATTGTATAACATGGTTGAGGACAATTGTCGCCAGTTTAACAATAAACAGTGACCCGGTTGTGGTTTGTACATGACAGGTGCTTTTACCCTAGGCAGGCATACAACAGGTTAGCGTTGCGTACGATGCATTTACCTGACACATTATTGGCCTTTTCGTTGAGTTCACACTTTATTGTGAACACCATGGTGTTGGCTCTCAGTCCATCCGTGCTATAATTGTTGGCTACATTCAGCTGTATGATGCGCCTTGTCATACAACGGTGTCGGGTGGCATTAAATCATAATAGGATAAAATAATGATAATAACTTCCATCGCCAGTATATTTACTGAGAAACGACATTGCCGAACACGTAGACTGCAATTAGAGTCGATTCATTAACTAGATTACACAAATCATAATATTATATGCCTATGTATCGCACGCATATGTAGTTTCCGTAGTACCAAGAGCTGTCGTATTATAGTACGGAAACTACTTGTAAGCTAGTGTATACGTCGGACATTAGATTTGCGCGACGCCAGACGCAAGTCGTCAAAGCAACACAATACTGCCTCGATTTCGTAACGTAATGCGTACGACAATCAAACGTTAATTACGTTGTTTTACGGAAAGACGAAGCAATGTACGCGTGTGAGAAAAGACACAGCGAAAGGGGCAGTTTTGTGAATTCAGCGCGCACACAAAAAATTAAGTTACGCGTGCAATTTGAGCGGACAAGAAAACCACACGTTCACACGTTGAGGTAGCAATCTCTTTTGTGGGAAGTTGGTTGGCTCTGAAAAGAGCCGTTTGTTTTTGCGAGTCGCTCGCGAGTGACGCTACACGTTGATTTAGGCGCGTTCGCCACGGATTCGTCGGGCCAGCTGGATGTCTTTCGGCATGATGGTGACTCGCTTGGCGTGGATGGCGCACAAGTTCGTGTCTTCGAATAGACCGACCAAGTAAGCCTCGCTAGCCTCCTGCAGGGCCATGACGGCCGAGCTCTGGAAACGCAGATCGGTCTTGAAGTCCTGTGCGATTTCACGCACCAGGCGCTGGAAGGGCAGCTTGCGGATGAGCAGCTCGGTGCTCTTCTGGTAACGACGGATCTCACGAAGAGCGACGGTACCCGGCCTGTAGCGATGTGGCTTCTTTACTCCACCGGTAGCTGGTGCGCTTTTGCGCGCCGCCTTGGTCGCCAGCTGCTTCCTCGGGGCCTTGCCACCGGTCGACTTACGAGCCGTCTGCTTTGTACGAGCCATGATTTCTATTCGAGTTGAAACTGCAAATATGCCCGATTCGAATGTGGCGCCTTGCTTTTATTGTGTCGTCGCGGCGGTCTTCGCGCGCGCTCAAAAG
>JAMJIN010000054.1:0-20675 GCA_036784775.1 Chromatiales bacterium
AAATCGCTCAAGCTCATGCCTGTCTGAAATTGGATTGGATTCTGTGCCATGTCCGCTCTCCTATTGTGGATCGTGGCATCATCTTGCAACAACCAGTGGCTCATTCCGTGAGTCACTGCTGAACATTCGTACTAATCAAGTCTTTCATTGCTTGGTGAAACTCCCAGTAGAGACGGGCCTCTGGGCCGCCACTCTCTTTCAGTTCTATCGATTGTGAATCCCGCCCGGACTCATCGGTGGGCAGAGAGGCAATGCCCTGGATGATCTCCCGTGGCATCTTCAACAGGACGACCGCACTTTTTGCCGTGACATTACAGGCGTGGGGCAGCTTCACCGAGAGTGGATAGGTGCTGCGGTTCGACTCCGCCTTGAGATTCAGATGGGTGCCGTCATTGCAGTCGATATCCACATCGCCATGCATCAGGTAGCTGACAAATGGATCCTTTGTTCCCTCTGTAACAACCTGGGTATCCTTGCTGAAGTGCTCCACCGTGCCGAAAGTGGCGACATACGCCAGAACACGCGCAGGAAGCTTCCTGATTGGATTAAAACGCAGAATTTCACTGGCAGTGGCTGCTACAACGTTATGACTCATCTGTTTTTTCTCAACCTGCGCTGGATAGGGTTTGCGCTTTTCCTGTTGGGTTCCGCAGCGGGGATCGTTAGAATTCACCGGTGCTCTCTGACTGGTTAGCGTCCGCAGAGGCAAACTCTTTAGATTCCTTTTCTGTCGAGGAGAAAGTGATGCGTATTGGCCAGGGTTATGATGCCCACCGTTTTGAAAGTGGAAAACGGCTGCTGTTGGGCGGCGTGGAGATAAAGCACGATCAGGGTCTCAAGGCACATTCTGACGGAGATGTGCTGATTCATGCGCTTTGCGATGCGTTACTGGGTGCCGCCGGGATGGGGGATATCGGCCGCCACTTCCCGGATAGCGCCAGCGAATATGCAGGGATCGACAGCCGCCGGCTGTTGCAGCGAGTGGTGGAACTGATACAGGACGCAGGTTTGCGTGTCGGCAACGTGGATCTTACTGCAGTGGCGCAGTGGCCTAAACTCGCACCCTACATCGATACCATGCAAGCACGACTGGCGGGTGATCTGCAGGTCGAACCGGCCAGGGTCAACGTGAAGGCAACCACTACCGAAGGTATGGGATTCACGGGACGGGGTGAGGGCATCGCAGCCTATGCCGTAGTGCTGCTGGAGGAGGGATCAGCGTGACCGGCCAGACCTGGCAACGACTTGATGAGATGCCGTTTGCTCACTGCGGACCGGTGGGGGGTGGCCTGATTCGCGGCTCGGCGGAGGATTTTCAGGTGGAAGAGGTCCTCGGCTTCTCTCCGGATGGTGAGGGCGAACATGTATTGATCCAGCTGCGCAAACGGGACACCAACACTGTCTGGCTGTCGCGCCAGCTGGCAAAGTTTGCCGATGTGCCTGCCAGGGATGTGAGTTACGCGGGCCTTAAAGATCGGCATGCAGTGACGACCCAGTGGTTTTCCGTGCGTCTGGCCGGTCGAGCGGAACCCGACTGGGAGGCGTTTAACTCTGAGTTGGTCGAAGTCCTTGTCCACGAGCGGCATCGCAGGAAGCTTAAGCCGGGCGCCCTGCGGGGCAACCGTTTCCGGCTGTTGGTTAGCGGGATTGAAGCCGATACAGACCTGTTGGAGCAGCGTCTGCGGCAGCTTCGGGAACGGGGTTTTCCAAACTACTTTGGAACACAGCGATTTGGCCACGACTACGGCAATCTGGCACAGGCCGACCTGCTTTTTTCCGGCCAAAGGGGACGAATCGACCGTAAATTGCGCAGGTATTAGCCCCCTTCGGTGAATGGCGCAACAGCCTGGAACACGTTGGGTTGGAGCAGGATCGCCGTACCCTGCGGATCGGTGTGGATGAACTGCAATGGGAGTTTCCTGAAGCAGGTGTGTTGGCGTTGACGTTTTTTCTTCCCGCAGGCAGTTACGCAACGATGCTGTTGCGGGAGTTACTACGGGTTAGCGAGCCTGCGGTGGGTAGGAGCGGCGCCCCGCCGCGATGACTCCGCAGATGGGTAAATCGCGGCGAGGCGCCGCTCCAAACGCTTCGCAACAACAGGTTATTGGTTTTGTTTACCAGCTGTTGTACCGGTGGGGATGGGCCCGATGTATCCCGTAATCGAAGCGGCATCCAGTGGATGCTGGATCACGCTGAAAAGATAGTCCCAGCCGTTGACGTCGGGGAAATGGTAGGCGCCGGTGATCTCTGCGCCGAGCGGGGCGGTCTGGATGCGGGTCAATTCCCCACTGGTGACCTGGTAGCCCCAGAGTGCATTGTTGCGATGACCTTTAGAGGAATCCTCGGCAATGATCAGGGTCTCCTGTCCCTGGATGAAGGTCAGGTTATCGGGGTTGGCGATGCCGGCGGTATCGCAACGATTGTCCGGGTCGCCGTTGACAGGATGCCCGGTCACCATCGCCCGCATGCTGTGGGCCCTATACGCCTCGTCCAGCTCCAGAGTGTAGACGGCACCACAGGGATTGTAGGGCAGGCGGATATGGTTGGGGCCACCCCGGTCCCACCGGTCGTTGGGAATATTTCCCTTTCGGTTGTCCTCCATCCCTTTTGATAGCGATGTCATGGCGATATAAAGACGGTTGGTTGTCGAATCGTAGGTCACTCCCTCCATCTTGCTGAACTCAGTGGTCGCCCCCAACAGTGCCGCGTAGCGGCGGCTCTCCAAACGGGATGCGGCCTGCTCCATGTCGGATCTGACTCGCAGGCACTCGTGTTGCCAACGGGTATTGATGGCCCGGTAGCCGTTGGGGCATTCGTTACCGAGACCGGGATGGCTATAGTGGAATATCTCATCAAAACCGATGCGCCGGTCGATCTGCTTTTTTATCGTCGCATCATCGGCATGCCCCAGCGGAATCCAGTCTAGTTCTGCGCTGCCCCCATTGAGACGGCTGGTCTGAATCCAGCGTGCGGCGAAGAGCTTCCCACTGGAGAGATCCCCGGCCCGGTCGGCCACAAAGCGGAACAGTGCGGTGTTGTTGCCGTCATCGGTGATATAGACGGTTTTGCGATCGGGCATCACGATGCCGGCTTCCGGAGAGAAACGTCCCATCGCGTAGTGCCGGGTGAGCTGGACCTGATCGAACGAGTCGACGCGGGCCTCCAGTTGCCAGCCGTAGTCGTAGGGATTGAGTTGAGCAGGATCTCCACCCATATAGATGGCCATCGACTGAAAGGAACGATCGGGGATGTCATCGACGACCGCTGCGTTGGGTTCGTACTCCTCTGATGCGAGGTGTGTGCTCCAGGGCGTGACGCTGCCTGCACAGAGATTCCAGGCCCCGTTGAGTGGCGCCAGATCGAGTGGCCGGGTACGTTTTACCTTCAGAAGACCGGTTTCGGCACTCTGGCGGAGTTCGCTGAGATAGATTCCAGCAGGCATGTCTTCGAATTGAGAGAGCAGGAAAATTTGCCTGTCTACCTGCAACAGAGAGGAGAAGTCGTTGCTGTTGGAGATTCGTGGGCTGCCATCCTCTTTTTTCAGAGGCTGGCCGTGAGCGTCGTGCAGCAGGCCGAAGGTCTCATCACCAAAACGATCCCCATTGCGGAAGAGCGGGTGATAGCCGATGGCAACTGTCTCTTCCCCCAAGTCGACCCCTGGGGAGGTGCGGGTCAGTTGTTGTGCCTCTGCTGTCACAGGTGCCGGGATAGTGTGAAAATGCAGCTTTGGGGCGGCCTGGGAGGGGAGTGTTATGCAGAGCCCGCAGAACAATCCCGCCTGAAACCACCACCTTAAAGATCTCAGCTGCAAAAAAGATCTCAGCTGCAAAAGTGTCATCGCCGGCCTTTTTTGGGGTTGCGCAGCAGGACATAGACGGCACCGGTGCCGCCGTCGCGCCGGGTGGCGGAGCTGAAGGCAAGGACATCTTCGCGCTGACGCAGCCAGAGGTTGATCTTCTGTTTCAGCACCGGCTGGCGGTTCTCCGAGCGATAACCCTTGCCGTGGATGATGCGGGCGCAGCGGATATGTCGCTGCTGACACTCGGTCAGGAAGAGTCCCAGATTCTCCCGCGCATAAGCGACGGTAAGTCCGTGCAGATCGAGTTCAAGGCCGACTTCGAACCGTCCCCGGCGCAGATCGCGGATCACACGGTCCTGTACCCCCGGACGACTGAACAGCAGTTCATCGGTGGCTTCGATCTCGGTGTCGGAGTAGTGGTCGGTATCGGAAAAACCGTCGTCATCATCATCTTCCAGGTTGAGTGGCCTGGGCGGCAGTCGTTTCTTGTAGGGCTCCGTCCGCTCCTGGGGAAGTGGACTGATTTCGTCCAGTGAATCCCGAAACAGATTAACCTCGTCTTCCAGGTTGGATTTTTTACCCATGATCTCAATTATCACATTGATAGAGCACTAGTGTAGGGAGGAATTTGTCCTATCTCAAACCGGCCGTCCTACCTGAGCGGTTTTATCAGATACTCCAGACCGTTGATCTTTATCTCCAAAGTCAGCTGCATCAACATACCGAGTCGACCCTGTGGAAATCCTTTGCCTGAAAACCAGAGCAGGTAGGCCTCAGGCAGGTCAATGAGAGGTCGGCCCTTGTATTTGCCGAAAGGCATCTGCATGCTTGCAACTGAGATAAGGTCCTCTTTTTCAAGCAAGGTGGTAGTCATTTGATGTTCGGTTTCCTGAAAGACAAACCTGCCCTCGACGAAGCGTCGATCGAGTGGCTGTTTGACCTCTATGCCTGGGCGCTGAGAAATTTTGATGCCGGGGTTTTTTACCACGAAACGATCCTGGTTGTACCCTCTAACGACCATTTTCCCGGCAGGGAGAGCTCGCTTCATGGGATGGCGAATCTGATTTTTGAACAGGCCAAGGGATTTGCTGGGATGGCGCATTGGCCAACCCGGCTGATCGATCAGAGCAGCTGTCACATCATGGCGCCGCCAAAGCTGCAAATCGAGGGCGCTCTGCGCGGGTTACAGGGTAGTGTTCCCGATTCCGTCGCTGAGGTGAACCGATTGACCATCACCTACGATCCTGCCCTGGTGAACAACCCCGAAGCGCTTATCGCCACTTATGCCCATACGCTGGCCCACTATCTGGGTTCAGCCGCCCAGGAGCCACCGCCGGGTGGGGAGCAGAATTGGCCCCACTGTACTGAAGTGCTTGCGGTGTTCCTGGGATTTGGACTGATGTTTGCCAACAGCGCCTCTCGTTTTAAGGTCAGTTCATGCGGCAGTTGTGGCGGCGGTCAGGCAGAGCGCTCCAGCTATCTGTCTCAATTCGATATTACCTACGCGCTGGCGATGTTTGCAGTCCTGAAAGATATGCCTGACAAGGTGGTGTTGCGCCACATTAAGAAGTCTCTGCGGAGCTATTACAAGCAGGCGGCCAGGGACGTTCGAAGACGGGAGGAGATGTTGTCGCGGCTACGCGGCATCGGTGTCTGAAGCGTGGAATTAAAGGGTTCGAATACGGCGGGTGATGCGTTTATAAATAAGGTGTTACCGCAGGCTATTTCCAGTATATTTACCCCCCAATATGAAGATCCTGCTGAGCAATGACGATGGCTATCAGGCGCCCGGGCTGCAGGCCCTGGCGGAACGCCTTGCCGAATTGGGAGAGATTCTGGTAGTGGCGCCCGAGCGGGATCGTAGCGGAGCCAGCAATTCCCTCACCCTCGATCATCCATTGCGTCCGCGAACCATGGACAATGGTTTTATCCGTGTCGATGGCACGCCGACGGATTGTGTGCATCTTGCCATTACCGGTTTGCTGCATGAAGAGCCAGACATCGTGGTGTCGGGGATTAATTCCGGCGCCAATATGGGGGATGATGTGCTCTATTCAGGCACCGTGGCGGCGGCAACCGAGGGGCGTTTTCTCGGGCTGCCGGCTGTAGCCGTCTCGATGAACTCCCATGACCCTGAACACTATGAAACCGGAGCGCGGGTGGCGCGGGAACTGGTGCAGCGGCTTTGCGAGAAACCGCTCTCAACGGATGTGATCCTCAACGTGAATGTGCCGGATCTGCCTTATGAATCGTTACGGGGTTTTCGCACCACCCGGCTTGGTCACCGTCACAAGGCGGAACCCGTGGTAAAGACCAAGGATCCCCGTGGAAAGACCATCTATTGGGTCGGGCCCGCCGGTGCGGAGCAAGATGCTGGGCCAGGTACGGATTTCCACGCCGTGCGGGAGGGCTTTGTCTCGGTCACCCCACTGCAGGTGGATCTGACCCGGCATGACGCTTTGGACAGTATCAAAAGCTGGCTGGTGCAGACGTGATGCGTCCCGAGCATCAGGGTATAGGTATGACCTCTCCACGTACCCGGGAGCGCCTGATTCAACGCCTCAGACAGAACGGTATCCGCGATCTGCGTGTCCTCGAGGCGATGCGCAATACGCCGCGGCATATATTCGTTGACGAAGCCCTGGCCAGCCGGGCCTACGAGGATACTGCGCTGCCGATCGGCCATGGCCAGACCATATCCCAGCCCTACATTGTGGCCCGTATGACGGAAGTCCTATTGGAGGGGGGGGCGATGGATAAGGTGCTTGAGATCGGGACCGGATCCGGCTACCAATGTGCGATTCTTGCACAGCTGGTATCCCGTGTGCATAGCGTGGAACGAATCGGCGCCTTGCAGGAGCGCGCCCGGATACGGCTTCGTGATATGAGTTTGCGTAATATCCGCCTGAAACACAGTGATGGCGGTATCGGCCTGCCGGAGTATGCGCCTTTTGACGGCATCCTGGTCACCGCCGCGCCCGAGGGTATTCCCCGCGCTCTGCTGGATCAGCTGAATCCTGGTGGGCGGCTGGTTTTGCCGAGCAAATCGGAAGGTCGACAGATCCTGTTGCGGGTGACCCGTACGTCACGCGGTTTTGAACAGGAACAGCTCGAAGCGGTCAACTTCGTACCCTTGCAAGGAGGGGTGCTTTAATGCGTCTATTCTCGTCCCTTTACAGCCGAACCATGCGGTGGTCGCGCCATCCCCATGCGCCGCGCTATCTGGCAGGTCTGAGTTTTGCTGAGTCTTCGTTCTTCCCTATCCCACCCGATGTGATGTTGGCCCCGATGACGTTGGCGAACCCTGCCCGCGCCTGGTACTTTGCCGCGCTGACCACTGCTGCATCTGTGCTGGGGGGGCTGCTGGGTTATGCTATCGGCCTCTTTTTCTTCGATCTGGTGGAACCCCACCTGCACGATCTGGGATATTGGGATCGCTATTTGCTGGCCAAAGCCTGGTTCGATGAGTGGGGATTCTGGGCGATATTCCTGGCGGGCTTTTCGCCGATCCCCTACAAGATTTTTACCATTACGGCGGGGGTGATCTCCATGCCGTTGCTGCCGTTTACCCTGGCGTCGCTGATTGGCCGTGGAACCCGCTTCTTTCTGGTAGCGGCGCTGATGGCCTGGGGCGGAGAACGCATGGAGACGGCACTGCACAAGTATATTGACCGAATTGGTTGGGCGCTGGTGGTGGTATTTCTGGTTGCCCTGGTGCTCCTGAAGGGCTGAGGCCAACAATCAGGCCAACTATTTGGAGGCAAGGCGTCACATTGAAACCGGTCAGACTCAGCTTGTCCAAATGGATGATGGATGGCCTGTTGGTGATCGGTCTTGTCGTGCTGGCAGGCGGGCTGACGGCCTGTGGCTCAACCGGTGGCGGTGCGCCGGTCTCCAGCCGTACAGCTGAACCAAAAGTTGTAAAAAGTACCGGATACTACAAAGTCCGGTCCGGAGATACGCTCTACGCGATCGCATGGCGGCAGGGTCTGGACTATCATCGGTTGGCAGCATGGAACGGTATCAGAGGTCCGAAATACCGTATCTATCCGGGTCAGAGGCTGCGCCTGACACGGCCGCCAAGCAGAAATGCGGCACAGACGAAGCCCAAGAGATCGCAAAGCCAGCCCGAGGTAACTCCAGCAAAGAAGAGGGTGAAGGTAGAGCCAATTGCGCCAAAACAGGCCAAAACGGGAACGGCATCGAAGATCGGCAAAGAATCGGTCAAGTTAAGCTGGCGTTGGCCGACAAGTGGCAGAGTGGTGCAGATTTACTCATCCAGGGACCGGAACCGCAAAGGGATTCGCATTAGTGGCCACCCCGGCCAGCCAGTGAAAGCGGCGGAAGCGGGCAGGGTGGTCTATAGCGGCAGTGGACTTGTCGGCTATGGAAACCTTATTATCATAAAACATAACAATAATTTTCTAAGTGCCTATGGGTACAATCGAAAACTCCTCGTAAAAGAGGGGGACAAAGTGGCAAGAGGCGATCGTATTGCGGATATGGGATTGCCTCGAAAGGGAGCGGAACCCCTACTGCATTTTGAGATCAGAAAACAGGGTAAGCCGGTGAATCCCTTGGGGCTCTTGCCACGCAACCGATAGTCGATGTCTGAGTGGAGGATGATGGATGAGCAAAGGTGGGAGCGATGAGACGGCGCTGATGGACGAACCCAACGATGCAAGTGCGGCTGGCAAAGACTCGGTGTCGAGTGATAAGCCTGAAGTTTCCTCCAAGCCGGAAACAGCCCCAAAGCTGAAGAAACCCAGTGCACGTGCTGCGCGGGAGCCCAATGATGCGCAGATGGATGCCACCCGGCTATATCTCAATGAAATAGGAATCTCCAAGCTGCTGACGGCGGAAGAGGAGGTCTACTTCTCTCGATTGGCCCAGAAGGGGGATCAGTCTGCCCGCCAGCGCATGATCGAAAGTAATCTCCGGCTGGTGGTGAAGATTGCCCGCCGCTATATGAATCGTGGTCTGGCGCTGCTGGACCTGATAGAAGAGGGGAATCTCGGGTTGATCCGGGCGGTGGAGAAATTTGATCCTGAGCGGGGTTTTCGCTTCTCCACCTATGCGACCTGGTGGATACGTCAGACCATCGAGCGTGCGATCATGAATCAAACCCGCACCATCCGCCTCCCTATCCATGTAGTCAAAGAGATCAATGTCTATCTGCGGGCTGCCCGCCAATTGGCGCAGACCCTTGATCACGAGCCCTCCTCAGAGGAGATTGCCGATCTGCTCGACAGGCCTATCGGTGAAGTCAAACGCATGCTCGGACTCAATGAACGGGTGACCTCTGTCGACACGCCCTACGGAAAAGATGCAGATAAACCGTTGCTGGACACAATCCCCGATGAACGGGCCAGTGACCCAACGGTCGATATTCAGAACGATGGATTAAATGCCAATCTGGATAGATGGTTGAAGAAGCTTAATGATAAGCAGCGCGAAGTTGTCGAGCGCCGTTTCGGGCTGCATGGTTACGAGAACTCCACACTTGAGCAGGTGGCGAACGAGTTGGGTGTGACTCGTGAACGGGTGCGGCAGATCCAGATGGATGCTTTGCGGCGCTTAAGGGATATTCTGGAACGCGACGGTTTTTCCGTGGATACTATATTTAAATAGTAACCGATGATGGAAAATTTATTTTGAACAGAGCCTCTCCATGTGTTTGCCTGACTCAGCAGTGTTTGGGTGAAAACTCACTCGAAGTGGAGTGTGATGCCTGCGGCCTTGATCCCATCTGTCAGGTGCTTGATTATGCTGAGACGGGTAGCGGGGTTCCCGAGGGCGTCCTGATACGTCGGCTGCCGGTGGCCAGGGGTGAGACACTTTTTCAAGCCAACGGGGTTTTCAGCTCCATCTATGCAGTCAAATCCGGCTCCTTCAAGACCTATATCCCCTCTCCTGGAGGCGGTGATCGGGTGATCGGTTTTCATCAGCCTGGCGAGTTGATCGGCGTCGAGGCGGTCTCCAGCGGCAGTTATCCCTGCACTGCGCGTGCGCTGGAGCCCGGTAGTGTATGCGAACTGCGGATTTTACGGTTGCCGGAGGCGGGGCGTCCCAATGAAGTCGTCCAGCAGGCGCTGATCAAATTGCTCGGCAGCGAAGTGGCCTTCAGTCATATTGTCACCACCGCGCTGATTCAGCAGAATGGTGAGCAACGACTGGCTGCATTTCTACTGAATATTTCCCACCGCCGTTCAGAGCGTGGATTGCCGGAAAGCGATTTCTGCCTGCAGATGTCCCGCGCCGATATCGCCAACTACCTCGGCTTGGCCAGCGAGACGGTTAGCCGGCTGATGACCCGGTTTCAGAATCAGGGGTTGATTGCTCTGCGCCGTAAGCAGGTTTTGCTGCGGGACCATGCCGGGCTGATGTCGATCATAGAGCCCAACTAAAATCTTTCTCTCCTCTTGCCGACAGGCTCATTTTCTGCTCATTGGCACAAAGAATGTGCGGAAATTCAATTAGTTCATTAGTAATTCCTTTGTCATGGATCAATTAAATGATAATAAAAAAATCTAATGCCAGGATAATCAATGGTTTATCGGGGTCGTCTGACTGTCTTGATCAATGCATTGGATCTTGACATTTGTCAGGATAGAGAGTGAGATATGCCTCGCCTCATTGTGTGATTTCACATGGTGGGCAATTGGGGTTTCCCGAAAATTCACGCAACGTTCAATAATCTGTAAAGAGGGGGGTTCATGGACGCCGCAGCAGAACAGAAGTACAATCTTGGTATTGTACGCTGGTTCACCGTCATGGCAGTTGTCTACCTGGTAGTAGGCACTCTGGTGGGGACTTACGTCGCCTCAGAACTGGCATGGCCATTTCTGAACTTTGATATTCCGTATCTCACATTTGGGCGCTTGCGTCCGCTCCACACCAACGCAGTCATCTTCGCCTTTGGCGGATGTGCGTTGATGGCAACGTCTTTCTACAGTGTTCAGCGCACCTGCGGTGTCAGTCTGTGGAGTGACAAACTGGCCTGGTTCGTCTTCATTGGCTGGAACCTGATCATCGTCTCCGCTGTCATCACTCTGCCCCTGGGTATCAACCAGGCTAAGGAGTATGCAGAGCTGGAATGGCCGATCGATCTGGCAATTGCCGTGGTCTGGCTCGCCTACATGTTCAACTTCGTCATGACCCTGGCGACCCGGAAGAGCTCTCACATCTATGTGTCCAACTGGTTCTTCCTGGGCATGATGGTGATGATCACCTATCTGCACGTGGTCAACAGCCTGGCGATCCCGGTTGATCTGTTCAAATCCTACTCACTGTTCTCCGGTGTGCAGGATGCGATGATCCAGTGGTGGTGGGGCCATAATGCAGTAGGTTTCTACCTGACTGCCGGCTTCCTGGGCATCATGTACTACTTCGTGCCCAAGCAGGCGGGTCGTCCCGTCTACTCTTATCGTCTGTCAGTTATCCACTTCTGGGCGCTGATGTTCGGTTATGTATGGTTGGGTGCGCATCATCTGCAGTACACCGCCCTGCCTGACTGGACCGGTTCTCTGGGTGCGGCTGTCTCCATCGCCATGATCATCCCCTCCTGGGGTGGCGCGGTGAACGGTATGATGACCCTCTCCGGTGCATGGGACAAACTGCGTACTGACTACGTCCTGCGTTTCCTGATCATGTCTCTGGCCTTCTACGCCATGTCGACCTTCGAAGGTCCGATCATGTCGATCAAGACGGTTAACGCGCTCTCCCACTACACCGACTGGACCGTTGGTCACGTACACTCAGGTGCATTGGGTTGGGTTGCCATGGTTGCCATCGGCGCCATCTACCACATGATGACCCGTACCTTCCACACCGAAATGTGGTCCACCAAACTGATCAATGCTCACTTCTGGACTGCTACCATCGGTACCGTGGTCTACGTCGTGGCGATGTGGGTATCCGGCATCATGCAGGGTTTGATGTGGCGTGCTTATGACGAGTACGGCACCTTGGCTTACACCTTTGCAGAGTCTGTTGAAGCAATGCATCCCTATTACGCAATGCGCGCCATCGGCGGCATGATATTCGTAACCGGTGCTCTGCTGATGCTTATCAACGTGCTGATGACGGTCCGCAAGGCCGCCAGTGAAGGCAGTGTACGAGCGGCTTCCACAGCTGCCGTTAGCGCTTAATTAAGGGGGATTTGTCAAAATGGCGAATAACAATGAAGCAGTCGGTATGCAGGAGAAGATGGAGAAAAACATCTGGATGCTCCTGTTTTTCCTGGCTATTGCACTGTCCGTCGGTGGTCTCGTGGAGATCGTTCCGCTGTTCCTTATCGACGACACATTTGAGCACAACAAGGCGCCTGAGCTTGTCTGGCAGCGTCAAGCTGGTCAGACCCTGGCTGATCACAAGCCGGGTGATGGGATGCGTCCTTACACCGCGCTTGAGCTTGCGGGTCGTGACGTCTATCAGCGGGAAGGGTGCTATCTCTGCCACTCCCAGATGATCCGTCCGTTCCGTGACGAGAAGGAGCGTTATGGTCACTACTCACTGGCTTCGGAGTCGATGTACGACCATCCGTTCCAGTGGGGCTCCAAGCGTACCGGTCCTGACTTTGCCCGTCTTGGTGGCAAATACTCTGATAATTGGCACCGCAAGCATCTGCGCGCCCCTCGTTCAGTCGTGCCTGAGTCTGTCATGCCTAACTATCCCTGGTTCCAGGAGAACTCAGTGGAAGGTGTGGATATGGCTGCTCGTTTCAGCGTCATGCAGCTGATGGG
This sequence comes from Chromatiales bacterium, assembly GCA_036784775.1. Taxonomy (GTDB): domain Bacteria; phylum Pseudomonadota; class Gammaproteobacteria; order Chromatiales; family Chromatiaceae; genus QGON01. The sequence continues at coordinate 12,544 of JAMJIN010000054.1, forward strand.
TGTTCCTTACACTGATGAGGACATCGCCAGCGCAAATGCTGAACTGGCGGGCAAGAGTGAGGAAGACGCGATGGTTGCCTACCTTCAGGTGTTGGGCACCATGGCCAAACTGGACGATAGCAAGGCTTATCGTGAATAGTTTGGCTGAGTACTTTCATACCGATTGGGAGGCTATGACCACCAATGACTGGGTAGGCCTGGTTATGACGGTGGTCACATTCCTCCTGATGGTAGGTCTGTACTTCTACGCATTGCGTCCAAAAAATCGGGATAAGCTGGAGAAGAACCGGTTTATCCCGATGGATGAAGATCGAATAGATAGCGGAGAAAAAAATGGCGGATAACAATCCATTTCCGGGTGAAAACAATACCGGACACATCTGGGATGACAATATCAGGGAGCTTGCCAACCCACCTCCACGCTGGTGGATGATAGCCTTCTGGGCCTCCATCGCCTGGTTTTTTGGTTACGGTGTGCTCTACCCCATGTACCCAATCGGTCAGAAGCCGACTGAGGGGGTTATGGGCTGGACCCAAATCAAGGAGTATCAGGAAGGTGTTGATGAGGTCGTGGCGGTTCGTGCCCAGTTCGAAAATCAGCTGAAGGATATGAGTGCCCAGGATATCCTGGCCAATCCTGGGCTGGCTGACTACACCGTGGCTTCCGTCAAGGTGCTGTTTGGTGATAACTGTGCGCCATGCCATGGCGGCGGTGGTCAGGGTGGTCCTGGCTTCCCTGTATTGGCTGATGATGACTGGCTCTTCGGTGGTACTGTCGAAAATATCGAGCAGACCATCACCATGGGCCGGAAAGGCATCATGACTGCACACGGCAAGATGCTTTCCGATGCAGAAGCCGATAAACTTGCTGATGCAATCGCAGCGGGTAATCCTACCTCTGATCCCAACTTCCTGCAGAAGGGCTGTATCGCCTGTCACGGCATGGATGGTAAAGGTATGCAGATGTTGGGTTCGGCTAACCTGACCGATGGTATCTACCGTTTCGTTCCGGAAGAAGGCAAGTCTGTCACTGACAGCGTCAAGCAGACCATTCTGCATGGTGTTAACGATGTGACTGATCCGCAGACCCGTGAGGCGGTAATGCCTTCATTTGGCGAACGTCTGTCAAAAGACGAGATCAAAAAGCTGGCTGTATACGTCTACAAGTTTGGTGGCGGTCAGTAGTAAGGGCCTTGTTTCCTTGTAAGCGCGTGACGGTGTTTTCCGTCACGCGCGGCAATAATTTAAGGGGTATGTTATGCATTGGGATGCGGTAACGATAGGTTCGATTGTTGCGGTGGTAATCTGTATTGTGATCTTTGCTTATGTCATTTTTAAGGTCGGCGCCTTGATGAAGAGCGATGCAGAGAAACACAAATAGGAATAGTCGGTTGTTTGATAAATAAGGAAGGGGGGAGTTATCCCCCCTTTTTTTTTGGTATGTATCGTAGTTTTTCGTAGCCATAGATAAACACCATTGTTGTATCTGTTTTGACAAATCGCATTGGTTCATGTGCCAGTTTTAAGAATAATGTTGCGTAGAATCCTGAGACGACAAATATTTTAATGTGAGGTATCCACCTTGAGCGCCGAACAGAAATCCCCCCAACAGTCTGCCGTAGATGAACTCTACGATGAGGCGGAACACTGGAATCTGAATGTCGGTGAGGAGACTATTCACGCAAAGCGTATAGGTGGTTTATGGCGAAACATCAAATGGCTGTCAGCCTCTGTCTGGATCCTTTTCTTTATCGCTCCCTATCTCAGGTGGGGTGATCGACAGGCGATACTTTTTGATATACCCAACCGCCAGTTTCATATCCTGAATACGACGATCCTGCCCCAGGATTTCTGGATGCTCTCCCTGCTGCTGCTGTTTTTTGCCTTGCTGCTGGCGGTATCGACAGCATTGGCAGGGCGGATCTATTGTGGCTATTTCTGTTTTCAGACTGTTTGGACCGATGTCTTTACCTGGCTGGACGAGAAACTGGAAGGCACGCCACCGAAGCGCCGGAAACTGGATAAGGCTAAACTCGACTTTACGAAATTCCGTATCAAGTTCACCAAACATCTTATCTGGCTGTTGATCTCAGTGTTGACCGGCATCAGTTTTGTTGCCTGGTTTTATGATGTGTTCGATCTCTGGTCGGATCTCTTCAGCCTGCAAGCAGGATCTACGGCGTATGGCACCATCGCGTTGTTTACTGCAGGTACCTATGTACTGGCCGGTTATATGCGTGAACAGGCCTGTTTCTGGCTCTGTCCCTATGCCCGTATTCAGGGGGTTATGGTGGACAATACCACCCTGGTTCCCACTTACGATTTCAAACGGGGTGAGCCTCGTGGTCGAATTGTAAAAGGGCAGTCAGAGGATGAGCGGACCACTGGCGATTGTGTTGACTGTAAGCAGTGCATTGCAGTCTGCCCCACGGGGGTCGATATCCGCCACGGCCAGCAGGAGGGCTGTATAACCTGCGGCCTGTGTATCGACGCCTGCGACTTGGTCATGGAAAAAATCGACAGGCCCAAGGGCCTCATTCGCTACGAATCCCTTGATGTGCTTGAAGGCGGCGAGAATCGTCCGCTGTTGAAACGCCCACGTGTCTGGGTTTATGGATTGATCATGTCAGCCGCTATGGTCGGAATCGGCTATGGACTTAGCACGCTCGATGCGTTGGAACTGAAGGTGATCCATGCCAGGCAGCCGCTCTTCGTGCTGCTGAGCAACGGTTCGATTCAGAACAAGTACACCCTGAAAGTACTCAACAAGATGACCAAGGATGTGCCGGTAAAGATCACAGCAACCGGGCCTGAGGGAATGATTCTCGTTGATGCTGACGGCATTACCGCCAAGCACGGCAAGGTAACGCCGAGAACGGTGTTTGTGCGGGTTCCCAAGTCGAATCTGAAAGGGGAAAATACCCCGATCATCTTCCAGGTCGAGGGTGAAGAGAGTGGCGAGGTGTTCGTGGGCATACGTAAGAGTGTCTTTATCGGGCCAAAGTACTGATATAATCCCTGTCGCATGGAGGGGGCGAGCTGAAAAGCCCGCCCCCTTACTATTTGTGATTTCGGCCTGTTAACGATTTGATTTGATGAATATGGCAAACAAAAATTCTGCTTGGAGAAGTCCCTGGGTCATCGGCTGGGTGGCTATGGTGGCTATCTTTTTCACCATGAATCTGATCATGATCTTCATGGCTATGGATAATGATTCCGGACTGGTCGTTGAAGATTTCTATGAGCGTGGTCAGGATTATGAAAAGAATATGCTCAAGCGTCAGGCACGGAATCCCGGATGGCAGATGGAAGTGCAGTTGCCAAAAAAGATCGAGATCGACCAGTCGGTTCTCTGCCGTTTCGTGGTGAAAGACAAAGCGGGGGAGGCGGTGACACCGGATGCGGTGATTCTCTACGTCTACCGGCCTTCCGATGCCAAGCAGGATTTCTCCATACCGATGAAAGCGGTTGAGCCCGGTGTCTACGAAACCCAGGTGGCTTTCCCGCTTATCGGCGCGTGGGATATGCTCGTCAGCGCCAAGCTTGGCGAAGATGAATTCAATACCCCTAAACGTGTCGGGGTTGGTATCGACTGGCAGCCCTGAGTTGCATCGTGACTGAATCGAGCGCGGAGCGGCAATGCTTCCACTGCAGTCTGCCGGTCCCCCCGGAAGATGAGGTCATTGCCGAGATCGAGGATGAACAGCAATATTTCTGCTGTAATGGCTGCAAGTCTGTCTGTGAAGCGATCTATCAGGCAGGACTCGAAGGTTTCTACCAGCGAACCCCGGAAGATGCGTCACTGGCGCCGCCGCCGGATATTCCCAAGGAACTTGCGCTCTACGATCTGGATGAAGTTCAGGATGAGTTCGTCGGTGATTTGGGCGAGGCCCGGGATATCCATCTGCTGGTGGAGGGGATTCACTGCGCTGCCTGCGTCTGGCTCATCGAACATAGCCTCAACGCCATGCCCGGCATTATCGAGGCGCGGGTCAATCTCTCCGGCAAGCGATTGCATGTTAAATGGCACAACGGACAGGTCGCACTCTCAGCCATCATCAGCCGCTTGGGGCAGATCGGTTATGCAGCGGTGCCCTACGATCCCGAGGTTGCCGAGGGCAAGCTGAAACAGCAGAACCGGAACCTGTTGTATCGGATGGCGTTTGCCGGCTTCGGTATGATGAATCTGATGTGGATCTCCATCGCGCTCTATTCCGGAGCGGATGAGGGAGAGTTTCGCGGTCTCTTTCACTGGGTCGGTTTTCTGCTGGCAACACCGGTACTGCTCTATTCAGGATTTCCGTTTTTCAAAGGTGCCTGGTCGGGGATAAAGAACTTTCACCTGGGCATGGATCTGCCTATTGCCATCGGCGCCGGCATCACCTATCTCTATTCGGTCTATGTCACCGTCACGGGAACCCAAACCGGCGAAGTCTACTACGACACCGTCGTCAATTTTCTGTTCGTTATTCTGGTGGGACGCTATCTGGAGGCGATCTCCAAACGGCAGGCAGTGGCGGCAACCCAGCGGTTGCTCGACCTGCAGCCCCGGGTGGCGACGGTTTTCCGTGATGGTGAGGAGAAGATTGTTCCAATCCGCGCAGTGGCCGTCGACGAAGTGGTGCTCGTCAAACCGGGTGAACGTATCCCCGTCGATGGCACGGTGATCGAAGGGCAGAGTGTCGTGGATGAGGCGATGCTGACCGGTGAAGCTGTGCCCGTGGTCAAGACAGCTGGGGATAGTGTCTCCGCAGGGACCATCAACGGTCACGGTATGTTGCAGCTGAAGGTGGTCAGTTCACTGAAGGATACTGCCTTGGGGCGGATCATCCGCCTGGTGGAGGAGGCACAGGCCTCGAAGGCGCCGATTCAGTGTGTGGCGGACCGGATCGTTCCCTGGTTTGTTGCGGTGACCCTGGGTCTTGCAACCGCCACCTTTCTCTGGTGGCTGGAAACTGATATCGAGGTCGCCCTGCTGGCCGCAACTTCCGTCTTGATCATTACCTGCCCCTGCGCCTTTGGCCTGGCCACCCCCATGTCGATCGCCGTCGCCTCGGGTCTGGGGGCGAAGTACGGCATTCTGGTTAGGAACGGCGAGGTGCTGGAGACGCTCTCATCCATCAACCATGTCATCTTCGACAAAACCGGTACCCTCACCGAGGGGAAGATGTCGGTTGTCCTGGTACAAATGGATGGTTGTGAATGGCATGAAACCGATGGCGAGGCGATACCTGAGGAAGTTCAGTCACTTATGACAAAACTGGCGGCCCTGGAACGCTACTCTGAACATCCTACGGCGCTGGCAATCCTGTCATGGGCCGAATCGCAGGGGTTGGGATTTCGTTCGATGACGGCTGCGGGCTTTGAGAACGAACCAGGGTTTGGTATCCGTGGCATTGTAGCGGGTGAATCGCTGCTGTCGGGTAGCAGCAGCTGGCTGCAGAAGAACCAAATCAAACTGCAGGTTTCTCTGGAGCAGCATGCAGCAGCGCTTGATCAGCGAGGGATTGGCTCCATCCGGATTGCCGTGGATGGCAAAGAGGTGGCGTTGATCGGTATCGAGGATCGGATTCGTGAAGAGGCGCCTGCACTGATTCGCGACCTTAAAGCGGAGGGTATGGAAGTGACCCTGTTGAGCGGGGACCGGCGTCCGGCGGCCGAGGCGATCGCCCGGCGTCTGGGTGGCATGGAGGTGATAGCCGAGGTGTTGCCCGAAGAGAAGGATCAGCTCATCCAGTCACTGCAGGCGGATGGGAGAAAGGTCGCCATGGTGGGCGATGGAGTGAACGACGCACCGGCACTGGTTCGGGCTGATGTGGGAATCGCCATGGGATCCGGCACCGATGTCTCCATCGCCAGTGCTGATATCGTGCTGATGAGCAGTGAGCTCGATAAGGTTCGTCTGGCTGCCGGTCTCTCGCGGCGGACCCTGAAAACCATCCGGCAGAATATCGGCATCTCCATTGTCTACAATCTCATTATGGTGCCGCTGGCGATGGCTGCAATCGTGACGCCCCTGATGGCTGCGATCTCCATGCCCCTGAGTTCACTGGCAGTGATCGGGAACTCTGCCCGGATACGCACTCTGTTCCGGGACGTCAAAGCCCGGTAAAATTAAACGATCTTGTAACTATTTCAGTCCGCAGTCTGATGGGCGTCTTGTCAGTGCAACAATACAGGACGTAGGATGCGGTTCGTTCCTCACTACATCCTACAAAAGTGGCACTCACTCTGATCTTTACGGAGCACGGTTATGGAAGTCATATATGGTTTGATTCCGGGTATGATCCTGCTCGGCCTGGTGGCTGTGGCAGTGTTATTCTGGGCAGCCCGCAGTGGTCAGTTTGATGATCTGGAAGGTGAAGCCCACCGGATTTTGATGGATGATGACATTGTCGTTAAAAAGAAAAGACCAAAAACGATGATGCCTGACGCGGAAGATCAGGATAAGAGTTGAAGCATACTGTTCCGGTTTCTTACGGAAAGTCCTGAACATAACGCAGGAGCGGCGCCCTCGCCGCGATTGCTCCGTAGCTAGGTAAATCGTGGCGGGGCGCCACTCCTACAAAAACGATTAAACCCGGCAACAACCGTCAGTTTACAACTCTCTCATCCTGCGCGCTCTCGTTGAGCCGCTGAATCAATTTATCGATCTCTTTTGGCGGCGCATATTGGAAGACCTCCTTGCCATCGGGATTCAGAGCGATGCTCAAGCCCATCTCAGGATAGACCCAGTGAACCACGCCGGTTTCAGCTTCCGGAATTTTCTGCAGAGGTTCTCCAAAACGGCTGCTTAGCAGTTCGGCTTCCAGGTTTGCCTGGGGAATATAGTTGATCAGTTTTATGGGAAAAGTTGCTACCAGAAGTTGATCTTCAGTGGCAATTTCCACTTTCCGTGTGATCTCAGTGGTGCGGCTGATGCGGCTTCCCCTATCATAGATCTGCTGCAGGGTCTCTTCATCGCCCTCAAGCACCAGGACGAAATCGGCCCTAAGACCGCTGAGAAAGATGCGCTCAAAGTAGGCTTCAAGTTCAGGCTTTCCTGCTTTTGTGACAAACAGGCTGACCTTCCCTGAGTCTCGTAAAATATCTCTGGCTTCCTGCAGTGTGCTGCTGCCGAGCTTCAATCCGAACACCTCGGAGACACCAGTTCCGTCCACCTTGATATCCCAGGGTAGTTTGGGATTGGGATCAGGTGCGCGTCCTCCGGGCAGTACCAGAGCAAGCGCCAATGCGACGAGGGTAAGGGAAAGTACCCAAAAAAAGATCTTTTTTTCCATTGGCCATCTACCTGGGGCAATTGATAATACACATCGTAGTGCGTTGAGTTCGGCGCTAGTATACGAAAGATATTCACCGAAGCGGGGATTCTACAATGGGAAGCGGTCTTTGGCTTATAACAATTCTCAAAGAGCAGCCCTGGATTGGGTTGGTTGTCGGTTTGGTTCTCTTTCTGGCGCTGTTTGGACTGAAAAAGTGGCTGTTCGCCAAGATGGAGAGTAACAACGAGTCTCCTTGAAGAGATGCATTTGATTTCGTCTGATGGTAACGTCCAGAGTTTTGTAGCGTTGTTATCAACCCAGAGTTTGTTCAGATGAAATTCGAGATTGCTGATGAAGTGGCCAGCAAGGCCAAGGTTCCCCACGAGATTTTTCTTACCAATCTGATTGGCAACCATATCCTCTGGTTCGTGGCGGCCTTGGGCTTGGCCAAATCCTACTGGCAGCCTGTTGCGATGGTACCTGTCGTTTCCTTCATGCTGTTGGCTTATACGCTCTGGCGTGCACGACGTTCAAAGATGACCGATGAGTGGTTTGTGATGTGCCACTGGCAGATTTGTGCTGCCCGGAGCCGACTGTTTATCTACATGTTGGTACTGGGGCTGGTTGTATCGCTGTTGGGTTGGATTGGTTATACCTACTTAGGGATGATGGAGGTGGCAGTCTACGCACTGGTGTAGATGGCGGTAAAAACCCGAACATAATTGGCGAACAGCGGTAACCGGATGAAATAGCTGCAAATAGCGAGTCAGAAGAAACAGCCAGCGACAAAGAGTGACATCGAGAAAGAAATCGGGAAGATGTAGGGAGCCGTTGAGAAGGTGTGGTACCGGGTGTATCGACCTCGACAGT
>JAMJIN010000290.1:0-2945 GCA_036784775.1 Chromatiales bacterium
GGATGTGACGTTCTGACGGAGGATGTATCGACGCAGCGAGGCGGCCTTCGCCATCTATGCGCGGTTTTACTCAGCCGCTAACAATAGCGGGAAAGGCGCGTCCCGGGCCTGTCTGTAATCAATGAAGGGTGCACTGATCTCCACCTCCCGGTAACGCTCTTCCGCTGCCGCAAGCGTACTCAACAGCCAGAGTGGAAGCAGGTAGATCAGGGATAAGTGAGGGCGGGCAGAGGCCATCGGGTTCAATCTTCGACGGGAATGTCGAAGGGGTTGTTCCAATACTGGGCACCGATGTCGAGCCATTCGGACAACAGCCGCAGTTCGGCCGGGCTCAGATAACCTTCGTGGGAGCCGCCCACCGTGAAGCGGTCAAAAAAATAGCTGGCCTGTGAGGAACCGGCCCGCATCGAAGGACCGGGGGCGCGTACCGGCACCATTATCGGGATCGGCAGGCCGTCGGCGTCGAGGATAAGATTACCGTCAGCGTCGGTTTCAAACAGGAGATTGCCATCGCCGTCGGTGTCCTGTACCAGCTGGTCCAGCAACAGACCGTTGATGATCTCCTGCACATTGTAGGAAAAGAGCAGTTCCCGGTAGGCCTTGAAATGGTCGGATTGAGCGTCCGAAGGACCGTCACTCAAGTCGAGCTGGCCGGCGGAAACCTGCAGGGCGCCGTTTTCGTCGATGGTTCCATGGCACAGGTTGCAGCGGCGATCTTCGATCAGCTGGCCGTTTTCGTCGAGCAGCGGACGCGGGACATTCCAGAGAGGATGGATATGTTGTTCATAGTGAATCACCGTGCGGCAAAGACGGGACCAGTTTTGCTGGCAGGACTCGGTGGTGGGAGCCGCTGCGTTCACGTCGGCGTAGCGATAGCTGAAAGCGGGATCCTTTGCCCGCACAGCGGGGTCGGTCCAGTGATCCTCAAACAGCAGGTCGACGTTGGGACTGAGGGCGGCACAGTCACTCTGGCAGCTGATGCGGCCGCGGGCCTGGGCCATGGTTTCGCCCTGGTTGGCCCAGATCGCCGGATCGCTGTTGGGAAAAGGCAGGCCGTCACCCAGAGCGCCGACGTTGACTGCGACCGGCAGGGCATCCTTGCGGCCGTGAGGTACGGTGTCGTCAGGGTCGTGACAGCCGTGGCACGTGACTGTTTCCCCGGGACGCAGATGTAGCCAGTGGTCATGGCGATCACCGATCCGTTGCCCATTCCGGTCGAGCAGACTGAAGCTGAAAGGGTGTCGGCCGGAACCTTGATATTCACCGAGCCGTCGGGTTCGATGGGGGCGTAACCGAGGATCTCTCGCATTCCCAGGCTTCGGTTGCGGCCGAAGGCGCTGCCGGGTATATCCAACAGATCGTCGGGGGGGAGTGCCACCGGTTTGAACAGACGCAGGAAACGCAGTGGACGCAAATCGGCTGTAGTCAGCGCCGGATCTGCCAGGCTGGCAAGGTCGGGAACGGCAGTGTCCTGGCCGTCCAGATCGTAAACGCTGCGGATCTGCAGCAGCCCTACGCCCTCTTCCGCCAGCAGAATATCGGGAATATTGTCAAAGATTATGCTCGGGGCTTTGCGCGCCTGCAACGCCACCACCTCTTCGTAGACCACTCCGTCGGTGGGGCTGAGCACCGGCATCTGGGTCGTCTCGTCCGGGTCATAGACGTAGATGCCGTAGAGTGGGGGGGCTTCCACGGCGCGGGGGTCGGCAAGATTTTCCTCTGTGCAGGGCAGGGTGAGGTTCTCGATTCGCAGGCGGCACTGACTCCAGCTCAGCAGAAGCCGGTCTGTGCCGTCCCGGAGCGGAAAGGCGTCACGATAGCGGCCGCCGGTGGAAGGGGCGCTATCGGTGCGCACCAGGTTTATCGTGGCTGGCGGCTGGGCAGTGCCCGGCAGGGTTTCGCCACCGCTGAGCGGACGGTTGTGGTCGACGAAATTATCGATATCGATCCGCACCAGATCGCCACCATCCAGATTGTTGAAGGGTCGCAACAGGGCCAGCAAGCCGCCGTCAGGCAGTTCGCGGGGGCGCAGGAACTGCACCGCTGCGCCGTCAGTCCCCGTGGCGTGGCTGTCGGCGCCGTAGAGAAGCTGTAGATTAGTGCCGTCAGGATTCATCTGATAGAGGTCGATTGCCTCGTTTCCACTGCGTTCCCAGCGGCTGAACACCACCCGTCCGTCGCTCAGCACTGTGGGGTCCAGGTCGTGACTCTGGTTGAAGGAGATCTGCTGGATGTCGCTGCCGTCCGCCTGCATCACATGCAGCACGAATATGGGTTCCTGGCCGGATTCGTTGATCGCGGCGTACTGCGGCTTGCCTTCGTCCAGCAGCAGTGCTTTGGCACTTTTCTGCCGGCTGGAACTGAACAGTATCCGGCCGTCCGGCAGGTAGTGGGGGGCGATGTCATGGCCCGCTTCTGCATGGGTATCGGAGGTGATGACGCGGCGCAGACTATTGTCGGCATAGTTGTACTCCCAGATGTTCCAGCTCGGCTGGTCTGCCTCGTCCAGACCTTCGATCAAAGGCAGGCGAAGTGAGAACAGCAATCGCTCGCCATCATAGGAGACCTGCAGATCCCGAACGTCCCCCTCCCCACCAGTGAGCTGACGAGTGAGATTGTGCTCACTCGCACTGGGTGAAGCACGCTCGCGCAGGTAGAGATCGGCGCCTGCATTGAAGGTGATCAGGCGGCGCATGTCCTCCTGTTCGATACCGGTGACAGGACGTTTTACATAGGCAACCGGGTGGTCCACTACCACAGGGTCTGCTGTCTGCTCAGCTCCACCGCAAGCAACCAATAAGATTGGAGCCAGGATGCCGGAAATGTATCGGCATGCAGCCGGATGTTTCTTAAGAAAAGTAAACCCCAGCGTTGCATAAAAACAGGCCAGCAATGACTACGCTGCCTTCTCGATTTCATCCAGGTAATGCAATAACTCGTTTTGC
>JAMJIN010000411.1:0-1659 GCA_036784775.1 Chromatiales bacterium
TATATATGTTTTTAGGTTATGTAATTAAGCATTGCTAATAAGTGCTCGTATTTTTATTATGCAAAGCGTGTTTTGCATCAATAGGTAAACCCAACAGACAGTGCCAGTCAACACTGAAGTGTGCTTGAACGTTCTTCCTAATAATAGTGTGTACATGATTTGTAATTCAGGAACGCAGTTGGAGGGAATTTTTTCTGAGGTGCATGAACATCAAACTTCCATTATTGTCGCGGCAAGTCACCGTTGGCAAAAATAAAATCTGCAACTATTATTTATATCAGCGGTATCATTCACTTATGATACCGCGTACAGTAACTGGCAATAATGTTTTTTTGTACCGTATTTTCATATGCTGCTTCCACGTAGGTTACCTTGCAAAGTCTATCATTAATTAATTAGACATTACAACCGGCTTTCAGTTGTTCGACATTTTTAATAACTTGGAGGGATTATAAAATCGTGTGTCACCCTTTGATGTAATAGTATTTAATGAACATATATATTCATTTAAATATGGATAACGTACACACACAAACATGTGCGCACAAACATGCACGCGCGCTTAAAACGAATCATTACTGGCCTACACCTAAAATTGTATTCGCTCTATTTGCTGTTTCATGGCCTAGCGAAATGTAAAGTATTACTAATTTACCTGCTAGATCCCATTCTTCATGTAAACACAATGTGTGTTATAGTGGTACGGAAGTGATTATTAGTAAGATAAGCTTATTATTCGGGCATATGTTTTGGCCACAGACATGTCTGAACGAAAATTCGTTCGTTGCGTGTTTATTGTTTATTCTTGAGTCACTATTGATTTTAACATGAACAATTCACATGTCACATCAAATAAAAAAAATACTTTCTTTTGAGGTTTATGTTCATAATCATTTGCAATAGTGGCTGCAAAAAATAAAATGTAATATATGTGCATGCAAGTCATTTTCAAACTGCAATGTATTATGACCGATCCAGTTAATTGCAGCCTCGTGTCCCACAATATGTCACCAACAGCATACTGCTCATGTTCTGCGGGACGTCTCAAAATGTCCCTTATTCAGGCTCTGTCTGCTACACAAGTGTGTGTCGTGTCGGGTCGCAGCCTATGTAAAGACAACTTTGCCATTCTCCTGGTACTAGGATGGGCTACACAGATTAACTCGTTTCGGCCGATATGATAATAAGGCATAATAGTTGATCTGTGACTGCCTTTGTGTTGGCTGCGTGTCTCCTGTATCTCGCGTGTCTTGCGTGTTTCATTTTTTTTGTCGTCAGTCATTGCTATCAGACATGCGCCATGTACGCCTTTGTCTATCTGACACACAATTCGCATGCCAATCCTGAAGTTTCACACTTCAGAAACGTCGTAACACGGATAAACGGCAGGACTGAACATCAAAGGATATCTAATCACGTAGCAGCATGTCTTTGTGTTGTCATGATGTGTGTGTTCTCTAAATAGCATAGATCACCATCATTACAATAGTATTAACATCAAAGGATGTCTAGCCACTTAACAGAATGTATTTTTGTTGTCATGATGTTTGTGTTCTCTTAATAGCATAGATAACCATAATTACAGTAGTATTCAACATCAAATTATGTCTAGCCCCTTAACAGCCTGCACGGACTTGATATGTATTTCAGGGTTCGGCA
>JAMJIN010000412.1:0-1657 GCA_036784775.1 Chromatiales bacterium
GCAAAACGAGTTATTGCATTACCTGGATGAAATCGAGAAGGCAGCGTAGTCATTGCTGGCCTGTTTTTATGCAACGCTGGGGTTAACTTTGAAAATCACGTACCCACCAACGCGCCTATCGCCTCTTACGTGAACCGGTCGGTTCAAACTGAGAATAGAGCATGATACGAAACTTTCTCTCTTGGCTTCAGGCCTTCGCTTCATCTGTTGGGTATTCCGGTCCCATTCGGCCACTGATTCCACGCTGATTCGGCCACCCATTCCATAAACATTCGGCCATTGATTCCACGGCCATTCGGCCACCCTTGAGGGCAAGGGAGCGACGCAGGATTTCATTCACTATGATCGGACCTTTTTTTCGGAAAAGAGGTTCGAGATGGAGCGTGCATCCATGCGTAAGATTAGAGAGATACTTCGACTCAAGTTTGAGACAAAACTTTCGGCAAGACAGATAGCTCGCAGTACACAGGTAGCCCGTAGCACTGTCAGTGAGTGCGAACGACGTTTTGCCGAGTCAGGGCTGCCTTGGCCATTGCCTCAAATCAGCGACACGGAGCTGGAACAGCGTCTGTATCCACCGCAGCCTATCATTCCCTACGCTGAAAGAGTTGTTCCGGATTGGACCTACGTTCAACAAGAGATGCGTCGTCCCGGCGTGACCCTGTTTTTGTTATGGCAGGAGTACAAGGCCGAACAGCCACACGGCTTTCAGTACAGCTGGTTCTGTGATCAGTATCGTGACTGGAAGGGCAAGCTCGACCTGGTCATGCGCCAGGAGCACCGCGCAGGGGAAAAACTGTTTGTCGACTATGCCGGGCAGACCGCCGAGGTCGTGGATCGCTCCACCGGTGAAGTGCGTTCTGCGCAGATCTTTGTCGCCGTGCTGGGTGCCTCCAGTTATGCCTTTGCCGAGGCCACCTGGACCCAACAGCTATCCGACTGGACCGGTTCACATGTACGCGCCTTTACGTTCTTCGGCGGCGTTACCAAGATCATAGTCCCCGACAACCTGAAGAGCGGCGTCACCAAAGCACATCGCTATGAGCCGGATCTCAATCCATCCTATTTGGATCTGGCAAATCACTACAGCACAGCGATTATGCCGGCCCGTGTCCGTCGTCCCCAGGATAAGGGTAAGGCCGAGAGCGGAGTGCAGGTGGTCGAACGCTGGATATTGGCAGCGCTACGTAACCGTACCTTCTTTTCGCTGACTGAGCTTAATCGAGCCATTGCTGAACTGCTGGAACGGCTCAATGAACGTCCCTTCAAGAAGTTGCCGGGTTGCCGCCGGGAAGCGTTCGAGATGCTGGACAAACCGGCGTTGCACCCGCTTCCGCCACACCACTATGAGTTTGCTCAATGGAAGAAAGTACGGGTGCATATCGACTATCACGTCGAGATTGATGGGCACTACTACTCCGTCCCTCATCAACTGGTGAAGAAGCAGCTGGATGTCCGCTTTACCGCCACGACGGTGGAGTGTTTCCACAAGGGCGAGCGTGTCGCCAGTCATGTTCGTTCCACCTTCAAGGGCCGCCATACCACTGCGGCTGAACATATGCCCAAGTCGCACCCGACGTTTGTCAAGATAGTTGTCCAATTCTCTACGCTGCTTCGTCTCTAATTCCAGCTTCTTCTGTTACTTGGTTCTCCGGGT
>JAMJIN010000291.1:0-2937 GCA_036784775.1 Chromatiales bacterium
GGATGTGACGTTCTGACGGAGGATGTATCGACGCAGCGAGGCGGCCTTCGCCATCTATGCGCGGTTTTACTCAGCCGCTAACACTCCGGAATCGTGCAGCCGATTCTCCGATCCAGCAATGCCGCATTTCAGTTGCACAGTTCAACCATCAGCTCCGACCAGCTCGCGCAGGTGGGGGAGACGCGCAAACAACCGGAGATGGCAGCTTTTTTCGAACATCTTTGCAGGGAAGGGGAAGCACTTTTCTATCTTGGAGAGGCGGGTCAACAACTGACCGATACCTGCCGGGAGTCCGGAGGACACCTACGCCCACACGACTTAAAACAGTATCAGGCTGTAAAACGTAAACCGCTTGAACGACGCTACTGGCAGGCGCGCATCTTTACCAATCCAACACCGGCCCTTGGCGGCACACTGATCGCTTTCACTCTCGCATTATTGGATTCACACTCCCTGGACAACCATTTGCCGGGCAGTGCAGATCATCTGAAAAGACTGATCCGGGCTATCTGCCTGACACAGCATCTGCGCACAACGCAAAGCAGGAAGATAGAAAAACTGCTGAATGAAGATGTTCTACGAGAGTACCGGCAAAGACTTCATAAAGGCGGCATCTGCTCTCGGGGCACGACCCAAATCAGCATTTTGGATCGGCAGGGCAACCTGTCAAGCCTGACCCTATCCAACGGCGAGGGGTCGGGTTATGTCATTCCCGGCACCGGCATCATGATGAACAACATGTTAGGGGAAGAGGACATCAATCCCTGTGGATTTCACAACTGGCCTGAAGATGAACGCATCGCTTCCATGATGTCCCCGACGCTGGCATTCCTTGATCAAGGAAGAATCGTTGTTACGGGATCCGGTGGTTCAAACCGGATTCGCAGTGCAATCCTCCAAGTGCTATCCAATCTGATCGATTTCGACATGCCACTGCAACAGGCCGTCGCTTTCCCGCGCATCCATTTTGAAGAAGGGCTGCTCAGCATGGAGCCTGGGGTAGACCAGAGTGTCTCCAGCCGTCTTGCCACGGAATTCCCGCGGCAGCGGCAATGGGATAGTAAAAACCTCTTCTTTGGCGGCGCCCATACGGTAATGCTGGAGGCAGATGGCGGACTCATAGGAGCAGGAGATGAACGACGCGGCGGCGTCTGGCTCTCTACCGAGACAGCTTAAGGCGCTGGGACCGGAGTCAAACTTGATGGGCATAACAGCACTGAAAGCCCTGTTACTTCAGTCAAATTTGGCTCCAACCCCCTATGAAATTACTACAAGATCATCAAAAACCCAGTCGTTTCAATTGCCCAACAGCGCCGATTTCAAACTACTGGTCACGGGTGAGGCACCCAACCAGACACTCATCAGCGCCTGATTAAAATCAGCACCGGGAATCATGCCTTTTTGTTCACCCCGAACGGTCACTCTGGTTCCGACACCTGGCAGGTAATCGAGCAACACCACATCCCCTTCGTGCAGCGTATCGAACATCACATTGAAATTATCGAGGCGTTCACGCAACACCTTCATTTCATCCGCGCTTCGATTGTCAGAAAAACCGTCATCCCATCCGGAACGCATTTTCTCCTTTTCAACCTCAGAATAGACAAAATGCATCAGCACTCTTTTGGGTACATCTGAATTAATGATTTTTTCCGCATCCCCTGTCTTTTCCGGCAGGTAGAGTGCGGCAACATAGATGGAGAAGAAGAACTTTTTCCTGATTCCCGCACCATTCAGCTGCAATGTTTCACTACTGCCATCCACATTTACCTGCTCGGGAAGTGCGATACCTCCCACATCTTTTGACCATGCATCGGTTACTGACAGCAACAAAATAAATACGCTAAAAAGTAATTTCACAATCGTATCTCCCATGAAAACAGATCGGCATTAATGGCGTTAAAAGCTAAAAACGAGAAAAAATTAAAGTTTTATAAAAAAATAGCGCTACAATTCATGATTGAATCCGTGCTATTTATTGATACATTACTATTCTATAAATAATTATGTGCTATTTTATTCTCGAATAGCCAGTCCACCCAGGAGTTTTTCAATGGTCGTAAAGAAGAAAGTTGCAAAGAAAACCACAAAAAAGGCTGCAAAGAAAAAAGTTGTCGCTAAAAAAGCGGCGGCAGTAGCAGCACCTCGCCTGAAAGCCATCACCACCAAACAGACCAAAACCCAGATTGTTACCTCAATTGCAGAGGACACCGGCCTCACTCGCAAAGAGGTGGCCGCAGTTTTCGGCTCCATGAGCAGTCTTCTCACCCGTCATCTGCAACGCCGTGGCTCCGGTGAATTCACAATTCCAGACACTGGCGTAAAGGTGCGCCGGGTTGTAAAACCACGTACCAAGGCACGCATGGGCCGCAATCCAGCAACGGGCGAATCGATCAAGATCGCAGCAAAAGCCGCTCGCAAAATTGTAAAGATCACTGCGCTCAAAGCCCTCAAAGAGCGGATCGACTAAAAGCTTCTGCCGCTATCGTTGCTGACGATAGCGGCACTTCATTCATCCTCCCACAGCAATTCCTTCATCAGAAACCAAACACCCCGCTGCTCTAGTTTGGCCGACATCCACAACGAACATCCGTTCCACTTCCAGAAAATCTAGCGGCAGTTGCTTCCAAGTTATCACTGCGATTGCCATACCGACTGCTCTAAAACTCTCTACTACGAATGATCTTTTTGGCGCTCAGTATAACGCATCGGTTTCCGGCGGCATTCAAGAAATTCTTCTGCAGATCATCGAGAGCAACTTATAAAATTACTGAATTTTCTTCACTCATCTGCTTATCTATTTAAGTTTCATAAAGGTTCTTTTTCGCTTGTACTAAGGAGAACGTTGGATAGGTGTTAGCGGCTGAGTAAAACCGCGCATAGATGGCGAAGGCCGCCTCGCTGCGTCGATACATCCTCCGTCAGAACGTCACATCC
>JAMJIN010000055.1:0-20577 GCA_036784775.1 Chromatiales bacterium
CCTCAGAGCCATGCTACCTCGTTTGCTTCGGGCTGCTGCAACGACTTCACCACGTCCCGAGACATGGCTGCGGCTTGCTGAACATTCGTGCTAATCAAGAAGCTGTTTGAGTAGCGTTGACGAGTTTGGCCGGGTTGCATCGTGCATCCACTCAGTATAGCGGCCATTTGCCAGCCAATAATTAAGTTATGTCACAACTTCAGGGAAGCTGGTTCCCTTCTGGCTAACGGTACTGCCGCAGATACCACCACTCGAACAGGCGCTTGAGCCAATGGAACAGACGCATGTTTGGCAGCACGATGTTACGCGTGGCGGTACGGGCCACCAGCATGCCGGAGGTCTGGCTGTCGACGATACAGACCAGTTCCACCTTGTAGGTCTCTTTGGGTGTCTCCCCCCGGAACTCCGCCAGCAGATTCTTGGCCGCTGCCACCGCCTGCAGATCGGCCATGTGAGCCTGCTTCGGCATCCAATCAGGGCCGGGAAAGCTGCCGGAATCACCGGCCACGTAGACTTGTTTCATGCCTTCGACCCGGCACTGGGCGTCTGCCTTTACCAGTCCGCCCGGGGAGCGGGGCAGGTTAGTGTTGTCGAACCACAAATTGCCGGTCATGCCGGGCATGAAGAGGATCAGGTCGGCATCAAATTCGCCGCCGTGGGTGATCACCTTGGTTTCGGTGAACGCTTTCATCTTGAAGCCGAGATGGGTTTCGATTTCCCGTTTGGCCATCTCCTGAACCAGCCCCTTCACCGCCTTGGGTCCCAGACGCTGTCCCGGGTTTTCTGCAGGGGTGAAGAAGATGAGTTTGAATTTGTCGCGGCGTTTCTCCAGGCGCAGTTGCCGGTCGATGCCGAAGAGAAACTCGAACATCGGGCCGCCACGCATGGCGCTGGGTTCCTTGGGATTGCCGGCAAAACCGATGGCGATGGTGCCGCTCTCCAGATCCTGCAGACGGTCACGGATTCTGACGGTTGCCGAAACGCCTTCGCAGGGAGTAATAGCGTGTTCGATACCGGGCAGTTTTTTTATGAACCGTCCGCCGGAACCGATGATCAGACCATCGTTTTCGATCTTGCCATCGCTGGTGATCAGGGTGCGCCCGCCATCCTCCAGACCGGTGGCTTCTGCAACGTGATGGATGACGTCCATGCGCCGGAAGAACTTCTCCAGTGGAATGATCAGGTCTTTGGGTTGGCGCAGACCGGAGGGAATCCAGATAGTGCCGGGTAGATAGTGGAATTCAGCCTTGGGGCTGACGACGGTGATCTGCATCTCCTTGTCGCCGGCCCGCAGTCGCTGCACAGCCGTCAGTGCAGCAAAACCGCTGCCGACAATGGTTACTCGCTTCATGCAAGGGTTCTCCAGCGCAATTTGGAGGGTGCCACAAAAGCCATCACGTAGGTCGGATTAGCGATAGCGTAATCCGACAAGTTTTAAGATCTTTTCAACACCCTGCATTTGTAAAATGATCCGCGCAGAGAGTCTTTGTCCAGCTGCGCACTGGATACCACCCTGCAGATCGGTGTGCGAATAGTATCGGGAGCCGCACCCCGTCACAAGCAGGAATACCCTGCGCTGGAAGGGGCAGCCCTCCGCTCTGTCAGAGTCCGACCAGTTCTGCGTGCAGACCTTGAAACTGGGTGATGCTCAACAGGTCCTGGCTGCTTACCAGTGCTGGATTGTATTCCAGCAGAAAGAGATGAGGGCGACGTTCGTCCACATGTACGGAGACGACTCCATCTCTCTCCCGAAAAGATGTCTGCAACTGGTCGAGCGTAGCTTTATCAAGATTTTCGTCGACGTGAATAGTGACGTCCGCCAGATTGATGTCCACGATGTTATCTCCTCAAAGTGTGTCCCGATTCTGACATTGAACGGTCGGATAATGGAACAGGTTGCGGCGCAACAGTGCTGCCTACCTATAAGGATAGCGGAAAATTTGGAGTGATTGTCGTGCAGATTACTCCACCGGGGTAACCCGCTTGCCGTTGCGCAGGCCGAGAATGCCTTTGCTGATGATGACGTCGCCGACTTTGAGTCCTGTGACGATCTCGACCCGGTTGGCAATGTGGCTGCCGCTGGTCACTGTGGTGCGCAGGGCTTTGCTGTTTCCATCGAGGAGAAAGACATACTCCCCCGCATTATCCCGTTGCAGAGCCTTGAAAGGCACCATCAGGCGTTGCTTTTGCGCGGTTTCCAGGCTTACACGGGAGAGTTGGCCGGGACGTGCGGCCTGGGGTATGGGATCCAGCACCACTTCAATGATGCCCATGTGGGTGTTGATGTCCAGTTCCGGATGGATGCGTTTTACCTTGCCGGAAAACCGCTTGGAGCCGAGGCCATCTATGCCTACCTGGACGGGATCACCCAGGCTGAGATTGGGCAGCAGCAGGTCGGATACAGGTATCTCGATGATGAGCGATTCAGGATCAATCAGTGTCAACAGATGGGTATGGCGGGGTACCACATCGCCGGGTTCCACCAGACGCTGACTGATAACGCCGCTGAAGGGGGCCTTTATCTGTGTATAGGCCAGCCGGGTTTCCAGAAGCTTTTGCTCCGCCATCGAGACTTCAACTTCGGTCCTGGCACGGGCCAGTTCGTCTTCTGAGGTGGCTTTATGTCTGGCCAGATCCTCGATTCGTTTTAGATTGAGTCTGGACTGACGGGTGGTGGCTGCTGCCTTCTGCAGTTCGGCTTCGAGCAGGTCGCTCTCCAGGCGGGCCAGTAGTCGGCCGGCTTTTATCCTGTCTCCCTCATAAAAAGGCAATTCGGTGATGCGCCCCTCTTCCTGGCTGAAGATGCGCACCTTTTGACGGGCGCGCAGAGTGCCGGTGAGTTCATGTTTGAGTCCGACTGCACGAGGGGTCAGGATTTCGGTCACCACCAGATGTTTGGTGGCAGGGCGGGACTTTTTGTCAGCGCCACTTTTTTTTGCGCTGCCGGTCGGCTCCGTGCAGGCAAAAAGACTGATGGTAAACAGCAGTGTCGATACTAGCCTGAAAAGATGCCTGGCGCGCATGAGTCGGTTAACAGATCCTATTTCAGGCTGGTGACTTGTGGTGCACCACCGTTGGGAACGTATGGATAGTAGTGTTTAATGTCGCGCTTGACGTTACGCTGCACGATTACGCCGAGAATATTGAAACTCTTACCCGTGAGATCGATGGCTGGGTAACCGGCCTTGAGAGCCTGCAGCCGCTTCTTTCCGTCTCCTTCCGAGATGTATTGGCGGAACCAGCGTTCCCCATCCACTTCGGCCAGGATATAGGCCCCGGTGGCACAGACTTCGGCCGGTTCGATGACGATGACGCACTTGGCGGGAAATTCCGGCTCCATGCTGTCGTCCAGTACCTGGAGAGGGTAAAGCTCGTTATAACTACACTCGTTGCTCATGATCTGTCTGTGTCAATCTGGTCGATAAAGTTGCGAACTAAACCGTGGAAAGCCCCGGTTTTATCCACAGAAATATTAGAGAAATCTGCGTTTCTATCGGAGATTCCGATAAAATCCAGTTTTCACACTGACCGCATTCTAGCATGTCCCACTATATTCAATCCCAAAACCGGGTTCACAAGGATAGACGAGATTTTCACAACCTCCGCAACATGCTGCCCTTCCTCTGGGAGTATCGCGGGCGGGCACTGTTTGCGCTGGGTTGCCTGGTAGTCGCAAAACTGGCCAATGTGGGTATTCCTCTGGTGCTGAAAGAGATTGTCGACCTCCTGGAAAAGGGCGACAAGTTGCTGTTGGTTTTGCCCCTCTCACTTCTACTGGGCTACGGTGCGCTGCGCCTCAGCAGTTCGCTTTTCAATGAGCTGCGGGATGCGGTTTTCGCGCGGGTGCGTTATCGCGCCATGAGGCGTCTATCCAACCGGGTGTTGAATCACCTGCATGATCTATCCCTGCGCTTCCATCTGGAGCGCCAGACCGGGGCTATCAGCCGCGATCTGGAACGGGGTACCCGTTCGGTCAGTTCCATTCTCAACTACATGGTCTTCAGTATCCTGCCGATGCTGGTGGAGTTCAGCCTGGTGGCGGTGGTACTGCTGACCCAGTACGACATCGTCTTCACGCTGGTCACCTTCGGCACCGTGGCGGTCTATATCGGATTCACTCTGGCGATCACTGAGTGGCGCATGGAGTACCGACATGCGATGAACAAGCTGGATTCGCAGGCCAATAGCCAAGCCTTCGATAGTCTCATCAATTATGAGACGGTCAAATATTTCGGCAATGAACGATTGGAGCTGGACCGTTTCGACGGCACGCTTTCCCAGTGGGAGGATAATGCTGTCAAGAGCCAGACTTCCATGTCACTGCTCAATTTTGGTCAGGGGGGAATAATCGCCATCGGCGTCACCACTATCATGGTCTTTGCCACCGATGGGGTGGTGAAGGGTGAGATGTCTATCGGCGACCTGGTGCTGGTCAACGCCTTTATGTTGCAGCTCTTCATTCCCCTGAACTTTCTCGGCATAGTCTATCGTCAGATCAAATACTCCCTGGCGGATATGGACCTTATCTTCAAACTGCTGAAGCAGGAGCCGGAGATCACCGATGCGCCGGATGCACAACCCCTGGTGCTGCGTGAGGGGGCGGTCCGCTTCGAGTTTGTGGATTTCTCCTACCAGAAAGAGCGGGCGATCCTGCACGGTGTGGATTTCACCATCCGGCCTGGTGAAAAGGTGGCGGTGGTGGGACATAGCGGGGCGGGCAAGTCGACCCTTTCCCGACTGTTGTTCCGTTTCTACGACGTCACCGGCGGCCGGGTGCTGCTGGACGGGCAGGATATTCGATCAGTGACCCGTGACAGCCTGCGGGCGGTGATCGGCATCGTGCCCCAGGATACCGTGCTGTTCAACGAATCGATCCTCTACAATCTCTCCTATGGTCGTCCAGGCGCCGGCCGGGATGAGATAGAGGCCGCCGCGCATATCGCCCATATCGCAGCGTTCATCGATTCGCTGCCGGACGGCTATGAGACGGTGGTGGGGGAGCGGGGACTCAAACTCTCCGGTGGCGAGAAACAGCGCATCGCCATTGCACGGGCGATGCTCAAGCGGCCGCGAATACTGGTCTTCGACGAGGCCACATCCTCCCTCGATACCAAGACGGAACAGGTGATTCAGGAGACCCTGAAAGAGGTGGCGAAGGATCACACGACACTGGTCATTGCCCATCGTCTCTCCACGGTAGTGGATGCTGACCGTATCCTGGTGATGGAGCAGGGTAGTATTGTGGAACAGGGCACCCACCGGGAGTTGTTGGCGATGAATGGCCGTTACCGGCAGATGTGGCAGTTGCAGCAGGAAGAGCGGGAGTGATGGAAAGAGAGGGTTTGGCGTGAAAATCTACCTGGTGGGTGGTGCGGTGCGGGATCGGTTGCTGGGGCTGCCGGTGTATGATCGTGACTGGGTGGTGGTAGGCGCCACGGCCAAGCAGATGGTCGATGCGGGTTACCAGTCGATGCCGGGAGACTTTCCGGTCTTTCTTCATCCGGAGAGCGGGGATGAATACGCCCTGGCGCGCACTGAGGTCAAAACCGGTCCCGGATATCATGGTTTTGAGGTGGATGCGGGACCGGACATCACCCTGGAGCAGGATCTGCTGCGGCGTGACCTGACCATCAATGCGCTGGCCGAGGATGCCGACGGCAACATCATCGATCTTTGCCACGGACGTGACGATCTGGATGAGGGTTTGTTGCGGCATATCACCCCTGCTTTTACCGAAGATCCCGTCCGCCTGCTGCGGATTGCCCGTTTCGCCGCAAAACTTGGGCAATGGGGATTTCGGGTTGCCCACGGCACCCACGACCTGATGAAGAAAATGGCCGCCTCCGATGATCTGCCCAATCTCAAATCTGAGCGGGTCTGGCGGGAGATGAAAAAGGCCCTCGCCCAGCCTCAGCCCTGGCGTTTTATTGAGGTACTGCATCAATGTGGCGTCCTGCAGCGCCTGCTCCCCGTTTTGGGAGAGACGATGGGAGATGCGACTGCTCATGGTCATCCCTCCCCCAAAGCAGCAATGGCGCCTCTGCACCGGGCGGTGGTTTTGACCGAAGATCTCAGGGTGCGCTTCGTTGCTGTGATGTTCGCCGGGTTGGCGCGAACCGGCGAGATGGCTGAATTCTCCAGACAGCTACCGGTTGAGCGTGAGTTTACGGATCTGCTTGAGTGGATGCTGGTTTACGGCGTTGGGCTCGATGCGGAAACATCTGCGGAAAATCTGCTGCGTATCGTTGCCAGATTGAAGCCTGTGCAGCAGCCTGAGCGCTACCGGGCTTTTGAGCTGAGCTGCCACGCCCTTTGGCCAGAGAAGATGAAGGCGGCATGGCCTCGCCTGGAATTGGCCGGGCAGGTGGTTTCATCGGTCGATGTGCAGGCGTTGCGCCGTACAGGTCTCGAAGGGGCGGCTCTGGGTGAGGCTTTGCAACATGCGAGGGTCGAAATGCTGCAGCAACGATTGTCGGACTTCTAATGCGCGATCAATGTAATAATTGCAGATTCAACCAGGAGGTAGGGTGCGCTGTGCGCACCATGATTAGCGTGATTACGGATTGCCTTGGTGCGCATGGCGCACCCTACACGTCTGAAGTATGACTTTTTTACTGTTTTACAGGCTGCCAATTCACATCGCCTATGCTGCGGGTTAGAGTGCCCGATTATGAACCCAGATCAAGAGCAGACCGTTTCCATTGATCCTACCCGGTCGAGGGATGCCGGGGAACCACCTGTAGTCCAGGCGAGCGGACCGCGGGCAGGATATGCGGGTCGCTGGCCGAGCCTGCAGATCCTTCTGACCGGCCATATGCTCCTGCCTATCGGTCTCTTGGGTGTGGGTATCCTTACCAGCCTGGTGCTCGTGGTTTTACTTTATGCGGAGATTGGTGCGGCTGAAACGGTTCAGCGTTTGTTGCTGGTAAGCATCGTCTTTGCCGGTTTGACGATGTTGGTGGGAATGGCGAGATTGCGCAGTCAGCTGCTCCGCCCGCTGGCGACGCTGGAGGATACGGTGACACAGGTCTGTGAGGGTGAACCCGTGGTAACCCAGACCCCGAAACAGAGCGGTGTGCTCTCCGTGATGGCCAGAGGCATCGATAGTCTGAGTGAAGAGTTGACCGATATCTATGAGGATATGGAGGTACGGGTCGCCCGCCAGAGTTCCAAGCTGGCGCAGAAGACCACCTCTCTACGGCTGCTCTATGACGTGGCTACCGGTATCAACCAGTCGGAAAACCTGGATGAACTGCTGTTGGACTATCTGCGGGTGCTCAAGCAGATGCTGGACGGCCGCTCTGCCAGTGTTCACCTGGTGATGCCGGACGGGCGGGTGCGGGCGGTGGGGAGCATCGGTCTCGATAACCGCCTCTATCGGGAGCGGGAGATGCTGCCGGTGAAGCTGTGCCACTGTGGCATCGCCCTGTTGCCCGGCAACAGTCTTTGCGAGCATGATGCAGTGGAGTGTTCACGGGCCAATGACCGCAGGATGTTCGGCAAGGATGAGATTGAGCGGGTGACGGTTTCACTCTGGCACCACGGGGATGTGCTGGGTTTCTACCATATCTATGTGGACAAGCCGGGCATCTACAGTGGACGGGAGGATGTGCTCGATATCCTCAATACCATCGGCAGCCACCTCGGCATGGCGGTGGCCAAACAGCGCTCGGATAAGGAGGCGCGGCGGCTCTCTATCGTCAAGGAGCGCACCGCCCTGGCCCATGAGCTGCACGACTCCCTGGCCCAGACCCTGGCGAGTCTGCGATTCCAGGTGCGCATGTTGGAGGAGACCCTGGAGAAACCCGATCAATACCCGGAGGCGCAACAGGAGACCCAGCGCATCCGCCACGGTCTCGATGAGGCGCATCTGGAGCTGCGGGAGTTGATCAACAGCTTTCGCGCCCCGATGGACCAGCGGGGATTGCTGACGGCGCTGGAGAAACAGGTTGAACGTTTTCAACATGAGACCGGTGCCCACGCCGTCTTTCAGTCCGATTGCCGGGAAGTGAGAATGAACAGCAGCCAGGAGCTACAGACCCTGCGTATCGTGCAGGAGTCGCTGGCCAATATCCGCAAGCACGCAAAGGCGCATACTGTGCGGGTGTTGCTGCGTTGCCGTGGAGGGGGGAACTACCTCCTGCTGGTTGAGGACGACGGTGTTGGTTTTGAAGGGGCTGCGCCGGAAGGTAACCCAGGTGAGCACATTGGTCTCTCCATCATGGAGGAGCGGGCGCGCCGGGTTGGGGGTAAATTGAGTATTGAAAGTGAACCGGGAGAGGGTACGCGGGTGGAGTTGAGTATCCGCCAGGCCGATCTCAAGACCGATGGCGGGAGGTAGTTTATGCGGGTAATGTTGATTGATGATCACGCCCTGTTTCGAATCGGTCTGCAGGAACTGCTGACGCGCCGGGGTATCGAAGTGAGCGCCATTGGTGACTGTGTGCAGGGCATAGACCTGGTGGAGCAGCAGCAACCCGATGTGGTGCTGCTGGATATGCGCATGCCCGACATGACCGGGATAGAGGTGTTGCTGCAGCTGCGAAAAAATGAGCAGCAGATGCCGATTATCATGCTGACCACCAGTCGCGAGGAGAAGGATGTCATCGACTCGCTGCAGAACGGCGCCCAAGGTTATCTGCTCAAAGACATGGAACCCGATGAACTGATCGATGCCCTGCAGGAGATCGTGCAGGGAAACACCGTGGTGGCCAAGGAGTTGACCGGTATTCTGGCCAAGGCGGTTCAGGGTGACAGTCGTGGGCTGGAGAAGCCGACGTCAACACTGGATGATCTGACGCCGCGGGAACGGGAGATCCTCTGCCATCTGGCGGATGGTCAGAGCAACAAGGTTATTGCACGTCATCTCGGTATTTCCGACGGCACCGTAAAACTGCACGTCAAGGCGATCCTGCGCAAGCTGGATGTTCACTCCAGGGTCGAAGCGGCGGTGATCGCGGTGGAGCAGAATCTATGTTTGCGAAACTCGTCCCCGTCCGGAAGCATATAACTCACCATAGTCCTCAGACTTCGAATTACTGGCCATTCGATGGGGAAGTGGCTCCCTGATCTGAAAAATCGGGTGCCTTGTACCAGGAGAGTTTCTTCTGCAGTTCCACAACCCGTCCCACGATGATCAGTGTCGGTGGCTTGGGTTTCTCCCGCTCCACCACTTCCTGAATATTATCCAAAGTGCCGGTGAAGACCCGCTGCATGTGAGTGGTGCCTTGCTGAACCAGTGCGATGGGCATGTCCCCGGGAGTGCCGTGAGCCTGGAGTTGTTGGCGGATTACGGGTAGTCCAAGCAGCCCCATGTAGAAGACGATCGTCTGATTGGGTTGTGCCAGCATCTCCCAATTGAGATTCATGGTGCCGTCTTTAAGATGGCCGGTGACGAAGGTGACCGACTGGGCGTAGTCTCTATGGGTGAGGGGAATGCCCGCATAGGAGGCGCAGCCCGCAGCAGCGGTGACGCCGGGTACGACCTGGAAGGGGATGCCCTCTTCGGCAAGGGTGTCGATCTCCTCGCCGCCCCGACCGAAGATGAAGGGGTCGCCGCCCTTCAGGCGCACCACCCGCTTGCCCTCTTTGGCCAGGCGTGCCAGCAGCTTGTTGATCTCTTCCTGCCGCATGGCATGGTTGGAGCGCTCTTTGCCGACGTAGATGCGCTCGGCGTCCTGGCGAGTCATTTCCAGGATCGGTTCCGCCACTAACCGATCGAAGACCACGACATCGGCCTGTTGCATCAGCCGCAGTGCGCGGAAAGTCAGCAGATCCGGATCACCCGGTCCGGCCCCCACCAGGTAGACCTCTCCGGTCGATTCCGACAGTTTGGCATCCGCCAGGGCCTTGTTCAGCAACTGATCCGCCTCGTCGGCGTGTCCGGAGAAGATGCGTTCCGCCACTCCACCCTGCAGCACGTTGTCCCAAAACAGCCGCCGATCTTTCGGTTCGCTGAAGGTCTCCTTTACCCGTTCTCTGAAACGGCCGCAGAATTCTGCCAGACGACCGTATCCAGCAGGGATCAGGGACTCAAGGCGGGCCCGAATCAGACGCGCCAGCACCGGAGAGGCTCCGCCGGTGGAGATTGCGGCAACCACAGGGGAGCGGTCGATTACCGAGGGAACGATAAAGCTGCAGAGCTTGGGCTGATCCACAACATTGACCGGGATGCGCTGTGCGCTGGCCAGCTCGGCAATGTTGCGGTTGACTTCACTGTCGCTGGTTGCAGCGATGACGAGATGGCTCTCTGCCAGGTCACTCTCGTCAAAATGCCGCTCCATATGGGAAAGCTGTCCCGCATCCCGCCAAGTGGTCAGATTTGGCGTTAGTTCAGGTGCAACCAGAATAACGTCCGCGCCAGAATTTAGCAGGGCTGCGGTCTTGCGTTCGGCGACGGGGCCGCCGCCTGCCACCAGGCAGCGCTTGCTGTTAATGTCGAGGAAGATGGGGAAAAAGTCCATAGATTCAATGCTTCAGTGAGAATATTGGAGTGATGGTGGATTGCCACAGCTGTCGAGCATGAGCGAACAACCCGGTGAAATCCATGCTATTTTATACGATTACTTCATGCTTTTGGCTTGAAATATTTAAACACATTAATATACTAATGCGCTCAGTTATTCAATATTAGGTGGTAAAACGTGCTGGTACAGGAAATAGACTCTTCCGATCTGCAGGCCCGTATCTCAGAGGGCGACGACTTCTATCTGCTGGACATTCGCAGTGCAGGCGAAGTGGCCCAGGGGATGCTGCCCGATTCAGACTATATGCCGATGCATGTCATTCCCCTGCGCATGGATGAACTGCCCAAGGATAAGGATGTGATCCTCTACTGTCACAGTGGTGCCCGATCTTATCATGCCTGTGCCTATCTGATTCAGCAGGGGTTTGAAAACGTGATTAATCTGCGCGGCGGTATTCTGGGTTGGGCGCGCTCAGGTTATCAGGTGGCTGCTAGAAAAGTTGGCTAACAAATTGAATTTCCATGAGTAAATGGGTTTGTAGCCTGTTTGGTCACTGTTTTATCAAGAGGTTGTGCTTGCGTTTCAGCGGCGCTTCGCATATAAATTACGCCCTGGATTATTCCTATACATTCTAATACAACCATATTCTGGAGGTCTTACCATGGCTGATTTCGATCAAGAGTTGGATGCAAGTGGACTGAACTGCCCCCTGCCCATTCTGCGTGCAAAGAAGACTCTGAACGGCATGGAGTCTGGCAAGGTTCTACACATCATTGCTACTGATCCCGGTTCCGTGAAGGACTTCGAGGCATTTTCCAAGCAGACCGGTAACGAGCTGATGGAATCCAAGGAAGTCGGCGGCAAGTTCGAATTCCTGATCAAGAAAGGCTGATTTCCGGCCGCTGGGTTATATTTGGAGACAGTTTAGATGTCAGACATGAAAAAGTTAGCCATCATCGCCACCAAGGGTTCGCTGGACTGGGCTTATCCGCCTTTTATCCTCGCGTCGACCGCTTCGGCCCTGGGCTATGATACCGAGATATTCTTCACCTTCTACGGCCTGCAGCTTCTGAAAAAGAATCTGGACCTGGAAGTCACCCCCCTGGGTAATCCGGGTATGCCGATGCCGATGGGCATGGATAAGTGGTTTCCCGTCATGGGTCTGACCCTGCCGGGCATGCAGGGCATGATGACCAGCATGATGAAGAAGAAGATGGCATCCAAAGGCGTTGCCAGTCTGCCGGAATTGCGGGAACTCTGCCAAGATGCTGAGGTTCGGCTGGTTGCTTGCCAGATGACTGTTGACCTGTTTGAGATGAATACCGCTGAATTCATCGACGGCGTCGAGTACGCCGGTGCAGCCGCATTCTTTGAGTTTGCCGGCGAAAGTGATATCTGCCTTTACATCTAATCCGTTGTAAATTGCAGTTCCAAAGCGCTGCCCTCACAAGGGGTGGCGCTTTTTTTATGTCTGGTCGTTGGTAGGGTGCGCCATGCGCACCATGATTGATACGGCGACAAGAAAGTGAGCAGACACAAAAAAAACCGGAGTGATAGCCGGTTTTTTTGTGGTTGTAGTGGGATAAGGTTTACATAAACGTCTTGTTTACGCCAAAACCGAACAGGTGGACGCTGGACTCGTAGTCGCCCACAACGGCGCTGGTGCCATTCGTCTCGCCATTGGCGTGGGTTGTTGCAGTCGGTGTGCGGTCTTGAAACTGCACGTACATATAACCGGCGTCGATCGACCAGCCGTCTCCCAGTTGATGTCCGGCGCCAAAGCTGAAGAGGTGGCGGTCGGCATCAGGTACACGGGGGCTGAAATAGTCATCACCTTGCGGGGTTTCGTCAAAGGTATAACCAGCGCGCAACTGTGTTTTTCCAGTGAGGTCGTAGGAGGCGCCGAAACGGTAGGCGTTGACGTCTTTCCATTTGTTTTCGCTGCTGACGTAGTTGATAAAGGAGAGTTCCTTGTTGTCCACCACAAGCGTGTCGAAACTGCTCCAACCCGTTCGAGTGATGTCGAACTCCAGCGCCAGCTTCTCAGTTGTCTGGTTGCGCACACCGATCTGCAGGCGGTAAGGTATTTCAAGTTCGGCAACCACATTGTTTGAGGCAAACCCAGGGACCGGTGAGCCGGGGGGAAGGGCAATAGTGCCGTCGATAGGGATCTTTGCAGCTGAGTGGAAACTGCCGCCAAAGCTCCAGTTGTTCATCACATAGAGGCCGCTGATGTTTAAACCGGCGCCACGGCCATCACCCTCGATTTCAACGGCAGGGTACGCTGCGCCCCCATCATTTACCGACGCATTGAATAGCACCTCTTTCATCCAGTAGAGATCGATGCCGCCTGCTACGCTGAAATTGTCGTTAATCATATACGAGACGCTGGGGGAGAAGGCGACGATCTCCAGCTTTGTATTGGTGGGCATGGTCTCACCCAGCGGATAACCGCCGGGATTGGAGGCGCTGGCGGCAAAGGTCTCTGGCAGCCAATCCGTCTCCAGTCCAAAAGGTGCATTGACTGACAGGCCGATCGACCAGTCTTCGTTCATCTGATAATGCGCACTGATAGAGGGAATTGCCACAATGTCATTCGATTCGCTGTCGAAAGAACCGTTGCCTGTTGTGACGCCCAGATTGGGTTTGACCAACAGCCCGCCGAGACTGACTGCCCCCCCTTCATGGAAGGCCATTGCAGCGGGGTTGTAGGCAATTGCGCCGAGATCTTTGTGGTTTGCGACTACGGCATTTGATTGTGCCATGCCGGAAACAGAAAGTTCAGGGACAGCAAAACCGGAAGCGGCGGCTTGTTGAGCGGAGAACGCAAGTGCGATTCCGCAGGCCAAAGCCAGTTTGTGCAGTTTCGGTGTAATGGTTTGATCCATGGGTTCCTCCACCCGTTTTTATGTGGTTATTCTCGCCCCGATTTCGGGCAATCCTGTGAGGCTAAGAGATTCAGGGGAAAAATGCCACAAAAAAGAGTTTTTTTTATGGGGGAAAGCTAGATTAGCATTTCCTCATAATAGGGGTTTATGATATAAAAGGAATTTATCGGCACAGAAAGCCGAGGCTGAGCAGGGGAAAATAAGTATGGCCGATCGCAGGTTACAAGTATTTCACACGGTTGCACGCCTGCTGAGTTTTACCAAGGCGGCTGAAACCCTGCACATGACACAGCCAGCGGTGACATTCCAGGTGCGTCAACTCGAGGAGTATTTCAACACGCGACTGTTCGACCGCACGCACAACCGGATCAGCCTCACAGAGGCAGGGGGCCGGGTATTCGAATACGCCGATCAAATCTTCGATATTTATGCCGATATGGAAAACGCGGTGCGTGAGATGACCGGAGAGATCCGCGGGGCGCTGACTATTGGCGCCAGCACCACCATTGCGGAGTACATGCTGCCCGCGTTGCTCGGCGACTTTGGCAGACGTTATCCGGAAGTCACCATTCATCTGCGTGTTTCCAACTCTGATGGCATCGTCTCCATGGTGGAGAACAACAGTATCGACCTGGGGGTTGTGGAAGCCCCTGTGGGCAACAAGAATCTGGTGGTCAAGGTATGCCGAAAGGACCATCTGGTTGCTATTGTGCCACCCGGCCATGAGTTGGGAGGTCATGAGGCCATCCCGTTCAAGAAACTGCTGGATTTTCCCTTTATCTGCCGGGAGGAGGGATCCGGCACCCGGGAGGTTATCAATGACTATATGTGTGAGCACCTTGATAGCTGCAACAACAGCCTGAACATCACCATGGAGTTGGGCAGCCCGGAATCAGTCAAGGGGGCCGTTGAAGCGGGTATGGGTGTTTCAGTGGTTTCCCGGGCGACTGTCCAGAAAGAGTTGAAGTTGGGTACTCTGTGTGCCATTAAGCTGGACCCGCCGTTGGAACGTCCGTTCTCGTTTGTCCACCAGAAGCAGAAGTTTCGCCTCCGGGTCATGGAAGAATTACTCGAATTTGCCAGTGCTTACTGTGAGAGTCACTCTACTGAGGAATTGTAGATTTGCAGTTTATGCCAACCCAGAAAAAATTACCTCCAGAGCAGCGTAAGCTGCTTGATTTGTATTCAGTGCTGGATGAACAGAACCGCTTGAGTCTGATGGCGTTCGCTGAATTTTTGTCAGCACGAGGCGTCGAGGAAACCAAATCCGAGCCGGAACCGCTGCAGACATTCAAATCAATCCCGCGTCCTGAGAGTGAATCCGTGGTAAAGGCGATCAAAAGATTGAGTGAGAGTTACTTCATGCTGGAGCGGGACCAGATGTTTAGCGAGACCTCGTCACTGATGATGGCCCATGTGATGCAGGGCAGGGGTGCAGCGGAGGTCATCGATGATCTTGAAGCCCTGTTTGAGCAGCATTATCAGCGCTATCGAGATGGAGACTGAATATTCTGCTTCCAGCTTCCATTACCTGGAAAGCAGCCTCGTGACGAGGCAGGGCCTGTTAACAGGCCCTAGACTTTAAACTACCATGCAAGTCATTACCGACTGGTTCAAACGTTACTTTTCCGATCCCCAGATTGTCTCCCTGACGATCTTTCTGGTGATCGGTTTTGGCGTTGTTTTGACCATGGGGGACATGCTTGCGCCGGTGTTGGCCAGTGTGGTCATGGCCTACCTGCTGGAGGGAGTGGTCTGCCTGCTGGAACATCGGAAGTGGCCCCGGTTGGGTGCGGTGCTTCTGGTGTTCAGCGGTTTTCTGCTGTTTGTCGCGCTGGTTGTGTTGGGCTTGCTGCCGCTGCTCTCCCGTCAGGTGACGGAACTGGTCCAGCAGTTGCCGACAATGATCTCGACCGGTCAGCAGGCGTTGATGCAGTTGCCGGAGAGATACCCTGAAATCGTCTCCCAGGTACAGATAGAGGAACTGATCGGCCAGATTCGCAGTGAGATTGGTGGTTTTGGCCAACGGGTGCTCTCCTGGTCGGTGGCCTCGGTAGTCGGCGTTATTACCCTGCTGGTCTATCTGATTCTGATGCCGTTACTGGTCTTCTTTTTCCTTAAAGACAAAGGGGTGATCCTGGATTGGATTATCCAGTACCTGCCTAAGCACCGGAAGTTTGCAGGGACGGTGTGGAGAGATGTGGATCGGCAGATCGGAAACTATGTGCGCGGAAAGTTCTGGGAGATTATCATCATCTGGGCGACGAGTTATGCCACATTCTCCCTGCTGGGACTGAATTACGCCCTGCTGCTCGGCGTGGCGGTGGGTCTTTCGGTGATCATTCCCTACATCGGAGCGGCTGTGGTCACCTTCCCGGTGCTTTTCGTCGCTTGGTTTCAGTGGGGCTGGTCTCCCGATTTTGCCTGGCTCGCAGCCTCTTACTTCGTGATTCAGGCGCTGGATGGGAATGTGTTGGTGCCGTTGCTCTTCTCTGAAGTTGTTGATCTGCACCCGGTGGCAATTATTGTTGCGATCCTGGTGTTTGGAGGATTTTGGGGGTTTTGGGGCGTCTTTTTCGCCATTCCGTTAGCCACTCTCGTGCAGGCGGTCTTGGCCAGTTGGCCACGGCCGGTCGTAATCGAGGGCTCTGGGTGAATTAACCCCGGTCCAACCTGGAGGCGAACCCGAAACGAGAGGCACGACACCGGTGGCGTCGGTGGCTCCCGCCCGGGTTTGGCCGTGATCAACTCTTGTTGGTGTTGACGCCAATAATGGAGTAGAGGGGGCACCAGCCCATCAGGGCGGTAAACAGGGGCACAGCACCGATAGCGCCCCACCAGTTGATCGGATCGCTCAGTATGAATCCCCAGGCAAGCAGGGCAATGCCTACGATAATACGAAGAATTTTTT
Organism: Chromatiales bacterium; assembly: GCA_036784775.1. Classification (GTDB taxonomy): domain Bacteria; phylum Pseudomonadota; class Gammaproteobacteria; order Chromatiales; family Chromatiaceae; genus QGON01. Next base: position 16,266 of record JAMJIN010000055.1, read on the forward strand.
CTATTCCGCCAACGTTCTTAGTCATCTTTTTCTCCTGATCTGTAGATGAAGGAGACGAGCCTCAATAGCATGAGAGGCAACGCCATGCCCGGAATGCTACTCGTAGATGTGCCGAATGTATGTGACTTAGTCACATTGGCTCTGTGTGTCCCCGGGATACTCCTGTATAACGCAAAGGCCGCAGAGAGAGTCTTTGCTTCAACGGGTCCGTAGGCATGATCAAGCGTCGGATCAGGCGAAAGATCCGGTAGAACATCCTCGTTTGCCGGTTGCGCAAACTTGGACCTGCCTACAGTTGGTTACTCAGCGCCCGGGTGTCCAGTAGATCGATGCTGCCGCGATTTGTACTGATCATCTGACGGCTTTCAAAATCCTTCAGGATGCGGCTGATGACTTCGCGGGAGGTGCCCAGGTCTGAAGCGATCTCCTGATGTGTTACTTTTATTACACGACTGTTATCTGATTCGGCGCGTTTCAACAGATAGGCCGCAAGTCGATAGTCAACCCGCCGAAAAGCGATCTCTTCCACCACTGTGATGACTTCGGCGAGACGCTCTGAGACGAGTCCAAAGAGATATTCCTGCCAAGCCGGAAACCGGCTCATCCAGTTCTGTGCCTCGGCAGTGGGTATCAACACTGCCTCTAACGCCTCTTCGCAGACAGCAATGGCGGGGAAGGGGGTGTTGCTGATGATGCAGGATGCCGTCAAGATGCAGCTCTCTCCTCTGCCGATGCGATAGAGAGTGATTTCACGGCCACTCTCTCCAAGCTTGAAAATGCGTGCAGTGCCGCTGATTACCAATGCCAGGTGGGTGCATGACATACCCTCGTGGCAGATGGATTGCTGCTTGTCCAAATGGACGACCAAGGCGGCCTGGAAAAAATGTCGCTTGAATGTCGGGTCTTTCCGGCGCAGAAAACCGAAGCAGTCGGTGATACGGTCGATTTGCTGGGGATCGGTGATCAAGGTCGTAGGCTCGACTTCATGATCCGTCGGAATTATTCTGCAAATCCGGCTGGATAATATCAGCGTGATGGATCCAGGCTGGCGCAATCTGATCGGATTTATCGACCCTGGGAAGGATGATTTTGATATTGGATTCGTGCAGTTTGCTGGAGATGCCGGCAATTGCGGCCTCTTCACTGTGCAATAGTTTTTTGGATAGTCTGATGAAATTTGCACCCAAATAGTTGAGTACTTTAAAGGCCGCATCGTTACCGAGAAAGCGGGCGAGCGAGATGTTGATGCCCATTTCGCGCAGTGCCCGAATGAAGGCTTTTGAACGCTTTAGATCGAAAGCCAGATCAGCGAGATCGAACTCCATGTGGAGCCCGGTGCCTACCAGTTGGCGGCGGCGGAGCTGATCACGAATCCACTGTAAACGCCCCATATCTTCAATGGAGGCAGCAGATTGGTGAATGACTAGGTTGGTCTGTCGCCCTTCATGGCGCCGTTCATCCAGAATTGAGATTGCTTCCCCGCAGAGCCAACGTTCGACGTCGCTTAGCCGGTCTATGCGTTTGGCGGTTTGCAGAATCTGCTCTGCAGGGACGGTCTCTCCCTGTTCGGATCGAATCCGTGGCAGTAGCTCGTGGAAGATGCCGGCCTGCTGTTCAGTGCTGGCTAAAGGTAGAATGACCAGTTGAAATGTGTTCTCTTCGAGACCTATCCGGACCAATTCTTCAAGCGGAATGTCCGACGTTTGAGCGTTTTTCTTTTGAACGTGTCGCCCCTCACTGAACACGACCGTTCTATTCCCTCCAGCTGCCTGTGCATTGGCCGATGCCAGGGAGCTTCTGGTAACTATTTCGGAGCTGCTGTGATCGAGCTCGTTGTTGAAGCTGATACCAATGCTGGCTTCAAGTCTGAGCTTCAAGCCATCGATTTCGAAGGGGGTATCCGATATTGCCTTTCGAATGGCCTCTGCCAGAGCCTCCAGGTTATTTTTGTGTGGCCGTTTTGCCAACAACAGAATTGAGTCGTCACTGTTGCGCGCGGCCATGTCCTGAGGTTCGATCAGTCCAGCTATTCGGCTGCCGAGTTGGCCAAGTAATCGGTTGATCTGGGTTTCGTTGGTGCTGATGCGAATTTCACTGAGGTTTCCCAGCCCAACATAGAAAACGCCCAATATTTGGGCCGATGGTGAGGCAGACACAAGTTGCCTGTCCAGTTGCGTAAAGAATAATCGCCGGGTATGGAGGCCTGTGACAGGGTCCCGTTGATTGGGTGTGGACTGGGCGGAGCTGATGTGCCTGGCTCGCTGAATGCGGTTATTGACGGTAGTCACCAGATGGCGGGGACGAATAGGTTTTGAGATGAAGTCGTCCCCGCCGACACTCAGTGCGTCCAGCTGTTTGTCTGCATTCTGCTCTCCGGAGAGAAAAACGATGGGTATGCTGACAAACTCCTCCCGTTCTCGAATGATGCTGGTGAGTTCGATGCCGTTGGCTCCCGGCATATAAAGGTCCATCAGGATAAGGTCCGGCCGGAACTGATCAAGAATATCCATTACCTTGAGTGGATCGGTGACGGCCAGGGTTTCGATATTGGCTTTGCGCAGAATAGCCGCCGCAAAATCCGCCTGAGATGGGTCATCTTCAACGATGAGTACCCGATAGGTTCTCTCTCTGTCGGGTTTTACCAGTTGCAGAATCTTCCCTGTCAGGTTGGGAATATTGAATGGAGATGTGAAATAGCCCGTCGCACCGATACGCAACGCCTGGAGACGGAGTTCCAAATCGTTGGATCGAGAGAGGAAGATCAGCTTCGGTCTCTCTATGTCACGTTGTTCAAGCCGCTCCAGTTCATCGAAAATCGGCTTGAGCTGAGCGAGTAGCTGGCAGTCAATGAGTAAACCGTCAGGCAGCCTCTTTTCCAGCTCACCCACTAGGTCATCGGCCTGGTTGAAAGTCAAAACCTGGCAGTTCTCCGCTTCCAGGGTTTGTATGAGACTGGGTACGATATCCTGAGCATGACGCAGATAATGAAGCAGACAGTCCTTGCCTTTGTCGGCCCCAGTTGTTGTTTGCCGCAATTCATCCACTGCAGCATGGAGTGACATAAGGCTTTCGCTCAGGTGGCCTATTACCTCCATCTCAGGTTTTCGATCAGTGTCGAGGAGTGTGCCGAGATAGGCCTCCATCGAATAGAGCGTTTCACTGACCCTGACAAGTCCAGAACGACTGCTGGCACCAGCCAGGTCCTGAATTCTCTGAAAAAGACGAAATAGTTTGTCGCTATCCCAACCATCCGATGTGAGTGAACTCCATACATCGTCGATAGCCGTCATGCGCTCCGGCAAGTGCCGCAGGAAAACCTGCTTCAATTCGCCAACGCTCTGCTTATGAATGTTGTTGGACTCAGACATCCTTACGGGTGTTTAGATTTTGTTATTGGACAGACCGATTATGAAGACTTTTTCAAAACCGGGACGACAAGTTCTGCTTCCATAAGAATCATGACAAAAGTTTACAGGATTTTAGAAAGATGTTGAAAAATAATAAACGGGATTATAGTTTTTTTTCATGCGGCCGAAACAGGTTTTATCAGGAGCGAAATAGCTGCCTATATGCTAACTTAGGAACGAAAAGGGATTTTGTGGAATGACATATCCGGTGGTAGAGGGCTGCTGCTGGCCCGCGAGGGCGGCATGGTTGTCTGATCTGGGTCTGGGCTTGTTGGCCCAGGACGTGGTTCATCCTGTGTCCATTGAATCTGCGTTGAAACATTCCAGCCACCCTTGCCCTGTGGTTCTCGCTGACAGTATTGGTTGATGACGGAAAATAATTTTGAAGATATCAAGGTAAAGGCCGAACAGGTCAGGCTGCTCTATAGCAGTGGCGTTGTGCTGATGCTTGCCAATCTGGTGGGCGCCGCCATCTTCTTCTCCATCAACAACGCCTGGGATTTTGCCCGTGGCCAGATTTGGGGTGGGGTGCTGCTCGCTATCCTGCTTTTACAGGCTGTTTTGACCTTTTTTGCCCGCCGCGCGGCTGTTTCCAATCTGCTCAACTGGCGTTTTCCCTTTCTTCCGGGTGTTTTGTTGCTGGGCTTGGCCTGGTCTGCTGCACTGATATTTCTATTGTTGCAGCCTATGTCCCACGAGTCTCTGCTGAGCTATGCCCTGATTGGCGTCGTGGTGCTTCTCTCTGCCATTTTGCTGACAGTGGACGGCCTGGCGAGCCTGGTCTTTATTCTGGCGGCATCACTGCCGGTGATCCTGAATGTGACCCTCTGTTAGCGGCTGAGTAAAACCGCGCATAGATGGCGAAGGCCGCCTCGCTGCGTCGATACATCCTCCGTCAGAACGTC
>JAMJIN010000413.1:0-1227 GCA_036784775.1 Chromatiales bacterium
TTCAACGTCGACATCATGTAAGGTTTCTTCCGCTAGCAGATGTGGAGGACCCACTTGGCGCGACCGGATACAAAGCCGCGAGGTCCAACGTGAACCATCGTCAAGCACGAAGGTGTTTGGCCCAGCTTTCTTGGCGATCCTCCAAGGACGCGACAACGCGATACCAGTTTATGCTTTCGGATATGTCGTTTCGTCCTCACCCAGTCTTCGCGTTTCATCGACGTGTCTCGTGAATTACGTCGTTTGTCGGTATAAGCTTTGGTTCGTTCCTGTTTACGTCTGATCGATTCAGCTAGCAATGTAATGTTCGGTGAATGTTCATTCAGGCATTCCAACGGGAACCGTAGCTTTCGACCAATCATCAACTCTGCTGGGGTACGCTGTGTCAGCGCGTGTGGTGTCAATCGGTACGTTTGCAGTATCGTTCGTCCGTGAACGTTTCCCCCTCCTTCAGTTGCGCACAAAGACTCTCTTTGATGACACGATTCAGCCTCTCCACTCCTCCGTTGCACTGAGGGTTATACAATGCGCTGCGCCGGTGTTCGATGCCGAGTTTCTGCAGGAATATTTCAAATTCGTATGACGCAAAGTTTGGTCCGTTGTCGCTTTGCAGAACTTCGGGTATACCCCTTCGAGAAAACAGTTCTTTCAGGATCTGAATGATGGCGGAAGACGTCGCCATGCTGGTTGCGGCTATTTCTGGCCATTTCGAGTGGACATCGTGTACCACAAGAGAAATATTTGACTGAGTGGTGCAGCCTGTACCTCACCAAAAATGTCGATTTGAATGTGTTGCCATGGTTTCTCAGGTATGAAGTGGTGGTTGTGTTGGTTTCATCGATTTTTCACACACTGCATAACTTTCACAGTCTCTGAGGACAGTTTCGATGTGGCGATCAATGCAGGCCACCATACGGTATTGCGACATCGCTGCTTAGTTCGTACGATCCCTGGATGACCCTCGTGGGACATGTGCAGTACCTGCTGTTGGAGTGATGTAGGGATGACAGCACGAATGCCACGGGACGCACAGACGTCATCGAACACAGACAGTTCGTCTCTCAACCGGAAGTAAGTTTCCAATCCAGCAGGTGGGTGCCGGGACCAACCATTCTGACGGACTTGCGTCAATGTGACATCAGTGGAAGAAGCAGCCTTCAACTCGAGTAGTGTGACGAGGTTGCCCAACTCGAATTCCATTACATAGTCGTCTGTCATCGACTTACA
>JAMJIN010000056.1:0-20486 GCA_036784775.1 Chromatiales bacterium
CCTCAGAGCCATGCTACCTCGTTTGCTTCGGGCTGCTGCAACGACTTCACCACGTCCCGAGACATGGCTGCGGCTTGCTGAACATTCGTGCTAATCAAGAAACTCTTTGGGAGGTAGCCCGTCATCCCCACCTGGTGCCCCTCGCCGTGGCTTATGCCGCCACCGGTGACGCCCGTTATGCGGACCTGGCGGTGGGCCAGATCGACAGCTGGATCGAGCAGAATCCATTCGGTCTCGGTGTGCACTGGTGCAGCACCCTGGAGGTGGCCCTGCGCCTGGTGGCTTGGGCCTTCGTCCACAGCCTGCTCTCTCTGCGCGATGAGAAGGGGCTCTTTGGACGAGCGAAGGATCCCGCCGCACTGGGGCTGGCTATCTATCAGCACGCCCACTTCATCCGCCACTTCCTCTCCCGCCACTCTTCCGCCAACAATCATCTGATTGGTGAATTGACCGGCCTCTGGGTCGGTTGCAACGTTTTCGACTTGGGCGACGAGGGTAATGCCTGGGCTGCGCAGGCCAAGCAGGAGCTGGAAGCCGAGGCGGTGAAACAGGTCTTCGAGGATGGGGTCAACCGGGAGCAGGCCAACTACTATCACCTTTGGGTAATGGAGTACCTCTTCCTCAACCAGTTGGTAGGGGAGCGTTACGGCAACCCCTTCAGCGACACTTTCCGTTCCCGGGTGGTGGCAATGGAGCGCTTCATCAGTGCCCTGCGTCCGGTGGGTGGGACGGTGCCTCAGATTGGCGATTCTGACGACGGTGTGGTGGTGCGTTTTGAGCCGCGGGACCCGACAGACCCCTATCGGGATGTCTGCTGTGCCATCCGTGCGGTGGCAGGTCAGGGCTGCGGTGGTGATAAGCTTCCGCAAAAGGCCTTCTGGTACACCCAGGTGGCGGGCAGTGATAATGATGGCAGTGCCCAAGCGCCGGAAGATCATGAAGCGCCGGGGGGGCTGCTCTTCTCCGACGGTGGGTATGCGGTTTTGAAGGGCAATGGTGCCCACGTCATTTTTGATGCAGGACCCTTGGGTTATCCCTCCATCGCTGCTCATGGCCACGCCGACGCCAACACTCTGCTGCTGGCCCTCGACGGTCGTTGGTGGCTGGTGGATCCCGGGACCTACTGCTACCACACCCAGCCTGACTGGCGGGACTACTTCCGCAGCACCGCCGCCCACAACACGGTGGAGGTCAACGGCCGCGACCAATCCCAGATCGGCGGCGCCTTTCTCTGGCTGCAGCACTCCCGGCAGAACATGGAAGGGTTGGAGATGACAGACTCTTTCAGCCGCATGAGTGTGGCGGGCAGTGTTACCGGATACGCCGACCGGAGTGTGCGCCACCAGCGCCGGGTGACCTTGGTGGCGGAGCAGCGGCAGTTGCGGGTTGAGGACGAGATACATGCCGATGCCGTCACAGCGGTGCGGCTCTTTTTCCACTTTCATCCCGATGTGACGCTGCAGGCGGGGGATGCACCCCAGCAGTTTCTAGCTCGTATGCAGGGAGTGGAGGAGACGCTGAAGATTCAAGGCGATCCCGCCCTGCAGTGGCAAATTCACCGTGGTGAGGAGCAGCCCCATCTGGGTTGGTATTCCGAGAGCCTGGGTAGCCGGCAGCCCATCGACGTTCTGGTGGGTACCCTTCAGGCGGAACCGGGTGAATGCTTCAGCTGCGAGTTCTCCTGGTAGTCCGATCCCGTTCGCAGATCAATCCAGGCATTTCCGTGAATCAACCGGCACAGCTGATACTCACAGTTGACTACGAGGTCTTCGGCGACGGTTCCGGACAGCCCCGGCCCTGTGTGCTGGAGTCGACGGAACGCATTCTGGCCATTGCCGAATCCCGTGGTGTGCCGCTGACCCTGTTTGTGGAGGCGCTGGAGTTTGCCGCCATGGAGCGGGAGTTCGCCTGCCAGGCCCAAAGTGATGCGGTGAGGCTGCAGCTGACAGAGGCTCTGGCCAGAGGTCACGATCTGCAACTCCACCTGCATCCCCAATGGCAGGGCGCAAAGCTCGATCCAGCGGGGAATTGGCAACTCGATCTCTCGCGCTGGCGCATCGGTGATCTCCCGTTCCATGAGGTGGCAGGTCTGCTGGAACAGGGCCGGGTCTGGCTGGAGGAGCTGGCCCGGCAGCAGCGCCCTGATTACCGCTGTATCGCCTTTCGTGCCGGGGGTTGGTGTATCCAGCCGTCGGCGCCGGTGCTGGCGGCCCTCTCGGATCAGGGTTTTCTCATCGACTCCACCGTGGCTCCGGGGCTGCGCAATACCACTGCCGGAGAGTGGAGCGATTTCCGTGATGCCCCCGACCTGCCTTTCTGGAATGCGGACCACGATCTCTCTATTCCGGTCTCCCACGGCGTGTGGGAGTTCCCCATTCTTACTGGCCGGGTGGCCCGCCTGGATCATCTGAAGGCCTTGCGAAAGGCAGGGATGGCAGAGGGCTGTCAGGGTTCCTACCGGGGGCCGGGTGGGGCTGCCGCCCGGTTTTTTGGCCGGCTCAGTCGGTTGCGGCAACTCGGGACGGCGATGCTCGATTTCTCCACGCTGCCGGCACCGCAGTTGATTGAGATCACCCGCCAGTGGTATGAGCGTTTTGCCGGGGAGTCGGCGTCGCTGCCCCTGGTGGCCATTGGTCACAGTAAGAATTTCACCGCCACCTCGGAACGGGCCTTGACGGAGTATCTCGACTGGGTAAACGGGCAGGGGATCTTCGGCACTACCTACCCGGATGCGCTGGAATCGATCCGCAGTGGTTGATGGTCCGGTTTTATCGCTGCCTGTCCGGCAGTGAGCGGGTTCTCGCGAATCAGGCTCAATCTACAGCCGTTATCTCAGCGTGTGGAGGGTGGGCGTTCCTGGGATATCACGTCGACCGTAAATTCGGCATCGCCTCTCCATCCGCTGACCTTCAATACCGATCCCGGTGGCTCATTGGCGATAAGCTGCATCAATTCATGAGAGTTGTGGGGCTTGACCCCGTTGACCTTGGTGATAACGTCGCCGGGGCGCATATCGGCCAGGCTTCCAGGGCCATCCTCGAGTACGCCTGTGACCAGAATGCCTTCAACGGCATGCAGGCCAAACGCCTCGGCAAGCTTTTCGGTCACATCCTGTCCCTGTATGCCCAGCCAGCCGCGTACCACCTGACCACTTGCGATCAGCTGGCGCATGATTCCTTCTGCCAGATCGAAGGGGATGGCGAAACCTATGCCCTGAGAGCCGCCGCTCTTGGAGAAGATTGCAGTATTGACGCCGATCAGCTCGCCGTGGGCGTTGATCAAGGCGCCGCCTGAGTTGCCGGGATTGATGGCTGCATCTGTCTGGATAAAATTTTCGAAGGTATTGATACCAAGATGGGTGCGACCGGTGGCGCTGACGATTCCCATGGTGACCGTCTGGCCGACCCCAAAAGGGTTGCCGATGGCGAGTACCACGTCGCCCACCCTTTGTGTATCGGAGTTGCCGATGGGTATCGCCGGCAGGTTGGGTTCATCGTCTATCTTCAATACCGCCACATCCGACTCTTCATCGCTGCCGATCAGTCTGACATTGACGCTGTGGCCATTGGCGAGTACGACCTTTATCTCATCGGCGCCGTCGACGACATGATGGTTGGTCAGCAGATAGCCGTCCTCTGTAATGATGACGCCTGAACCCAGACTGGTATCGCGCCGTTGCCGGATCTTCTCCGGAAGAGAGTCGCCAAACAGGTGTTGCAGTATTGGATCCCTGAAGCGCAATGTCTGGCGTTCAGTGGTAATCGTGGCCGTAAAGATATTGACCACGGAGGGCGCGGCAATGGAGACTGCGTCTGCGTACGAGAAAGGTCCCGGTTGCCTGGTAATCTGTTCTCCACCGTCTGATCTGTTGAGTGCTGGTTCCGGCGGCTTGTTATCGTGCAGCAGTCCCGGTACCAGGAAGAGAATGACGATAGCGGCTGCAATGCCGGCAGTTACCGAGGTGAGCAGAAATGAGAGGAGTTTTCCGATTTGCATAGTGAGCGTAACCTAACATGCCATCAGTTCCACTGTCAGGACGGAATAATCATGATCAACATCCACTCGCTCGAAACCTACTGCAATGACTGCCTGAATGCCGACGGCTTCGATGACTACTGTCCCAATGGTTTGCAGGTGGAGGCGGTTTTGGAGGTGGAACGTTTGATGGTGGGCGTTACAGCAAGCCAGGCCCTGATCGATGCAGCCGTCGACTGGGGGGCTGATGCGTTGTTGGTGCATCATGGTTTTTTCTGGAAAGGAGAGGCTGCATCGATCAGGGGTATGAAGGGCCGTCGAATCAGCGCCCTGATCAAGGGCGGGGTCAACCTGCTGGTTTATCACCTGCCGCTGGATGCGCATCCGGTATGGGGAAACAATCGCCAGTTGGCGGAGCGGTTGGCCTTTCCAAACCCAAGGGTGACTGAAGCGGGGAATGGCCTGCTATGGTCTTGCGACCTGGAGGCTCCGCTACAGACGGTAGAGTTACAGCGGCGTTTGCAGGAGGTGCTGGGCCGGGCTCCGTTGCATATCGACTCAGGTGGTGGCGCAATTCAAAGCATAGGTTGGTGTACCGGAGGCGCTCAGGGTTTCATCGAAGAGGCGGCAGATCTTAATCTCGATGCCTATATCTCAGGTGAAATATCGGAAGCCACAGTGCATGTTGCCAGAGAGCGGGGCATACACTATTTTGCTGCTGGACATCATGCCACAGAGCGTTATGGCGTACAGGCATTGGCTGAGCACTTGGCGGAAAGGTTTTCACTGGATTGTCGTTTTGTCGATATCGAGAATCCTGCCTAGAGACGGTTGCTTTTGATCTGGGGCGATAATGAGGAGAAAAAAACCTGCCAGTCTTGACCTGTTGAGGAGCTTGGGGGAGAATGCGCGGTCAATTTAGTGGTTTTTAAGTATATTCTAATGTCCTGAACGGCCAGGGTCGTTGCACATGGATAGGAATGTGTCGATCTGTCCAGAAAATCGGGGAGTCTGAAAGATATGAGCGCAGATGGCGTTGATTTGAAAAGGCGGCGTACTTTAACGCTGGCCACCAGTGCGGTCGGTGCGGTTGGCGCCGGATTCGTTGTGTACCCTTTCCTGGCGGCTTGGGCCCCCAGTGAAAAAGCCAAGGCGGCAGGTGCGCCGGTCGAGGCCAACATCGGCAAGCTGGAACCGGGGCAGATGATGCGCGTCAAATGGCGCGGCAAACCCGTCTGGATCGTGTTTCGTACCGAGCAGAACCTGAAGGATCTGCCGACTCTGGATGCTACGTTGCAGGATCCCGCTTCTGACGATGCCGGTCAGCAGCCTGACTACTGCAAGAACCCCGTCCGCTCCATCAAGGAGAAATATCTGGTGGCGGTAGGTATCTGCACCCACTTGGGTTGCTCACCCACCTACCGTCCCGAAGTGGCCCCTGCCGATCTGGGCCCCGAGTGGAAGGGCGGGTTTTTCTGCCCCTGTCACGGTTCCCGATTCGATCTTGCCGGTCGCGTCTACGCAGGCGTGCCGGCACCGACGAATCTGGAGATTCCCCCTTACCAATATCTTTCCGATACCAGGATAGTGATCGGTACTGATGGAGGTGCTTCCTGATGAGCATGATGCAGAACTTCGTCGGCTGGATCGACGATCGCTTTCCGATGACCAAGGTGTGGAACGAGCACCTGGCACAATACTACGCACCGAAGAACTTCAACTTCTGGTACTTCATGGGTTCACTGGCGATGCTGGTGCTGGTGCTGCAGATCTTCACCGGTGTCTGGCTGGCGATGAGCTACAAACCAGATGCCGAGATGGCCTTCGGTTCGGTCGAGTACATCATGCGCGACGTGGACTGGGGCTGGCTGATTCGCTACATGCACTCCACCGGCGCATCGGCATTCTTTATCGTCATCTACCTGCACATGTTCCGCGGGTTGATGTACGGTTCTCACCGGAAGCCGCGCGAGTTGTTGTGGATCATCGGTGTAATCATCTATCTGGCCATGATGGCCACAGCCTTCATGGGTTATCTGCTGCCCTGGGGACAGATGTCCTACTGGGGGGCGCAGGTTATCGTCAACCTGTTCTCGGCAGTGCCGGTGATCGGGCCTGATCTGGGTGTCTGGATCCGTGGTGACTACGTCATTTCGGACGCCACCCTGAACCGCTTCTTTGCCTTGCACTTCCTGCTGCCGTTCGTATTGGCCGCTCTGGTCTTCGTGCATATCGTTGCCCTGCACAAGGTGGGTTCCAACAACCCCGACGGCATCGAGATCAAAAAAGGCCCCAAGGGCAACAGGTGGAGCGATACCGCGCCAGCTGACGGCATTCCCTTTCATCCCTACTACAGTGTGAAGGATATTGCCGGCATTGCGGGTTTCCTCTTTCTTTTCGCGGCGGTGGTCTTCTTCGCACCGGAGATGGGGGGCTACTTCATTGAGCATCCCAACTTTGAGCCGGCCAATCCGTTGAAGACGCCTGACCACATTGCGCCTGTCTGGTACTTCACCCCGTTTTACGCGATTCTGCGGGCGGTGCCTTCGATTATGGGTTCAGCCTTTCCGGGTGTTGTTGCCATGTTCGCCTCCATCCTGGTGATGTTTTTCCTGCCCTGGCTGGATCGCAGTCCGGTCAAGTCGATACGCTACAAAGGGACGCTCTATAAGGTCGTGCTCGGACTATTCGTAGTGGACTTTATCGTGCTCGGTTTCCTGGGTACCCAGCCGACCACTGATCTCTACAAGTTGATGGCGCAGATCGGAACCACCTATTACTTCGCATTCTTCCTGCTGATGCCGTTCTACAGCACAATGGACAAAACCAAGCCAGTTCCTGAGAGGGTGACCGAATGAAAAAGCTGATCTCTGCATTTTTGTTGGCCATGGTGCCAGCATTGGGAATGGCTTCAGGTGGTGGTGCCCACTTGGATCATGCCGATATCGACATGTCCGACCAGGCCTCGCTGCAGCGTGGTGCCAAGATCTTCATGAACTACTGCCTGAGCTGCCACTCGGCCAAGTACCAGCGTTTTAACCGCATGGCGAGGGATCTGGATCTGACCGAGCAGGAGGTGAAGGAGAATCTGATGTTCACCACCGACAAGATCGGTGCCACCATGAACATAGCCATGTCCGCCGAAAGGGCTGAAGAGTGGTTCGGAACTGCGCCGCCAGACCTGAGCGTGATCTCCCGGGCGCGCGGCGTGGACTGGCTCTACACCTACTTTCGCAGCTTCTATATCGATGAGTCCCGCCCCTTCGGCGTAAACAACATTGTCTTTCCTGACGTCGGCATGCCTCATGTATTGTGGGAGCTGCAAGGCCCTCAGAAGGCCGTGTTCAAGACTGAGAAGGATGCTGCCGGCAACGATGCCCAGGTGTTCGACCACTTCGAACAGATCACTCCGGGAACGATGAGTCCAGAAGAGTACGATGGCACTGCCCGTGACCTGACTGCATTTCTGAGCTATGTTGGTGAGCCGATTCAGATGGAGCGTCAACGTTTGGGTAAGTGGGTACTGCTCTTTATTGCGGTATTCTTCGTTATCGCTTACATGCTCAAGAAAGAGTACTGGAAAGACGTCCATTGATACGGCGATAGTCGATATCTGAAACACAGGGCGCACAGTTGATGTATACTGTGCGCCTTTTTTCGTTCGTTATTTTTTGTTTCCGGTTGAGTTGAGTCCTGATGGACGGCTTCACCGGTCAAGTTTGGAGAGGTATCAATGGCGGCGGTTGCAAATAAGCGTTCAGTAATGACCCTCTACTCGGACCCGCAGAATCCCTACTGCCACAGAGTAAGGATGGTGTTGGCCGAGAAGAACATCACGTTCGAGGTAAAGGACATCGATCCACTCAATATGCCTGAAGCTTTGATGGAGCTTAATCCCTATGGCACATTGCCAACCCTGGTGGACCGGGACCTAAAGCTTTATGAGTCGCGTATTATCATGGAGTATCTGGACGAGCGTTTTCCACATCCGCCGTTGCTGCCGGTGGATCCGGTCTCCAGATCGACCTCGCGACTGCTGATGTATCGGGTCGATAACGATTGGTACAGTCAGCTGGATATCATCATGGCAGGCAAGAAGGATGCAGCAAAGGCGCGTAAGGAGTTGCGGGAGAGCCTGATTTCGACCGCGCCGGTGTTTGGCGCCAAGCCGTTCTTTATGAGCGATGACTTTACCTTGGTCGACTGCTCTATTGCGCCATTGCTTTGGCGTCTGCCGGTGTTGGGGATTGAGATCCCCCCATCCGCCAAGGGTCTGCACGAGTATGCAGCAAGATTGTTCGAGCGTGAGTCCTTCGTCCAGTGTCTCTCTGAAGCAGAGCGGGAGATGCGCGGTTAACTTCGTTCAGCGTTACTGCCAATGACTTCGAATAAGCCCTATATGATCCGGGCTCTCTACGATTGGCTGGTGGATAATGGAGAGACGCCCTATCTATTGGTCAATGCCGATACTCCGCAGGTGATGGTTCCTCAGGATTTTGTGGATGAGGGGCGTATAGTGCTGAATCTGAGTCCGTCCGCGGTGGTTGGACTTGAGCTGGGAAATGAGTGGATCAGTTTCAGCGCCCGTTTCAATGGTAGCCCGGAGGATGTACATGTGCCGCCGGCGGCAGTGCTGGGGATTTACGGCAAGGAGAGCAACCAGGGTATGTTGTTTTCGGGCGATATGGAAAACACCGCAGCTGAACACCCTGATGACGAGCCTGATCCGCCGGGTCCGGGTAGCCGGCCGGCTCTCAGGGTAGTGAAATAACCTAAGCAGCCTCTATTTCTAATTTGGATGATGAGCCTGTCCTGGCTAGTGCGACTCGTCACTCTCCTCGGTCTCGATATGCAGTAGCTCAAGCTGGTTGCCCAGCATTATGATGTAACCTGTCTGTCTGCCGCTCCCCTCCTGGCTGTAGTCGAACTCATAGAGTCGGCGGAATTTCAAACCTGCGCGTATCCATCTCACTCCGATTCGGCGTCTGGCGACGGTTTGATCGAGAAATTGCACACCTTGGGCATCGCAGGCAGCACGGCTGATACGGGTGGCTTTCTCTCTGACCTTGAGACTGTCACGCCAGAACCAGATCAGCAGCAAAACAACCAGTAGTAAATTGAGTGTGGACGTCGACATACCTGGGGATTATTACGATGGGCCAGATACAGATTGTACAGGGAGATATCACCCGACTTGAAGTGGATGCCGTGGTCAATGCGGCAAACTCAACCCTGCTGGGCGGCGGGGGCGTGGATGGTGCAATTCACAGGGCGGCTGGCCCCGATCTGCTTGCCGCATGTCGGCCTCTCGGCGGGTGTCCGGCAGGTGAGGCGCGTATTACGCTTGGATTTCGATTGCCTGCAAAGTGGGTGATCCATACAGTTGGGCCGGTCTGGCAGGGTGGCGAAAGGGGATAGTCAGCGCTGCTGGCATCCTGCTACCGTGAATCATTTTCTGTGGCAAAGGCACATGGTGTTGCCTCGATTGCTTTTCCTGCGATCAGTACGGGTATCTATGGCTACCCCAAGCAGCAGGCTGCCGAGATCGCCCTTGCAGCCATGAGAGAGTGGGTGGATGATTTTGAAAAGATCATCGCCTGTTGTTTTAGTGAGGCAGATACAGATCGATACCGTGAACTTTGCCGAGAATGTATTTAAAAGAGAGCCGTTTATTATGTCCTGGTTAGATAAGATACCACTCGAGATGATCGTATTGCCTGCAGTCCTGCTGGCGCTGGCCCCCTTCTATCCTGAACCCCATTTATGGGAAAAGCTCAAGATGCTGGTCGATGGCACGCTCTCCCGTCCTATCGATATCTTCGATCTGCTGATGCATGGTACGCCGTTGCTGATTGTAGTGTTGAAGCTGATTCGCGGGACGCGGGGAACGGATGCGGCTGGTTGAGACGGCTTGAAACCCTATTACGGTGATCATAGTAAGCCGTAGGCCGGTTCAAGCGTAGCGGAACCGGCATCGAGTGCCCGATCCGCTGCGCTTGATCGGGCCTACAAACGACGGGCTTCGCAAGGAAGAGGTGAGCTGCCGTCCCTGGCGGGGCATTGGAGTTCTTTTTAACCCCCGGCCTGGACCTCCTGTCCGGTCGTTCCCCGTACTGCGAAGGTCCACTGGACCTTCGGTCACGGCTCACCCCACGAACTTTCCGCTCTGGAGGCGCTGGGCTTCCATCAGTTCCAGTTCACGGGAGCCGGAGATGACGACGTCGTGGTTCGGTACGAAATCGAGTGTCGGATCCAGCCGTTCGTAAGGCACGGCGTTCAGGATCACTTTCATGGCATTGAGTCTGGCCTGATGTTTGTCGATGGAGCGAATAACGGTCCAGGGTGCGTGGGTTGTATTGGTGCGTTTTAACATCTCATACTTTTGGTTTGTGAACTCGTCCCATCGATCCTGGGCTTGGACGTCTATCTCGGATAGTTTCCACTGCCGCAGAGTGTCGGTCTTGCGGCGTTCGAAACGGCGAGCCTGCTCCTCTTTGGAAACGGAAAAGTAGAGTTTCACCAGAATGGTGCCCTGGCGCACCAGATCCTTCTCAAAACCGGTTACGCCGATCATAAAATTTTCGTGCTCGTCAGGCGTACAGAATCCGAAAATGGGTTCAACGATTGCACGGTTGTACCAGCTGCGGTCGAAGAGTACGACCTCACCTCCACGGGGACATTGGGTTACATATTTCTGGAAAAACCACTGGGTTTTCTGCACTTCAGTCGGTTTTCCGAGGGCGACGATACGGTAGTGTTTCTCGTTCATGTAGCGGGTAACACGGCGAATGGTGCCGCCCTTGCCCGCCGCGTCTCTTCCCTCGAACAGAATGACAAAACGCGTGCCGTTGGACTCAAGATACTGCTGCATCTTGATCAGTTCAGCCTGATAGGGCTTAAGCTGCTCTTCCCGGTTGAAGCGGCGGATGGCCTTCTTCTGTCTCTTCTTTAAATTCGTGTTGTCTGATACTAGACGGTCATGCTCCTGCAGCAGTTCATCCAGGCGGGTAGTCTGGTCATTATAGATGATATTTTCAGGATTCTGGCCGTCACACATGATCGTTGTCCTATAGTCGTCGTGTCCAAACAAGAGACATATAATATGCCTTTTCACAGCGGCCTGCCGTACTATCGGCGGGGTAGATGACCAGGGTCAAAAACGGTAGGCCGAGTCAATCTGTTCCCGGGTCAGGATACCCAAAATACGATATGCGCCACGATGTTTCGGCCGCTCCACGAAGAGTGCTTCTGCGCCGCTCTCCTGAAGTTTTTCGAGGGCTTCCTGCAGACTGGCCTGCATCTTCACTCCGGCAAGTTGATAACGCTGGGCAGGAATAGAGAGCAGGTCTATATTCTGCTCCTCGGACTCCTCCAGATACCGCGCAAGATCGAGGCCCCGCATCAGGATGGCGGGTTCATCCTCTTTGTTGATAACCAACCACTCAGTCGCCAGTTTTATAATATGGTTGGCGGAGGTGTGATCCATCTCCCTCTCACAGCGCAGGAAGTTGTTATTCATGACGCTGGCAACGCCGACACGTCGCAGTGACTGCATTACAGGGTCGGTACGATAATCGAGACCGCTCGATTTGAGGATGGTGATAAAGAGAGACTGTTTGCGGAAGAGTTCGCTGCTGGTAAGACTGGCGACGACGATTACCAGCATGCCGGGCATCACTATCTGCGGGCTGAAGGTAAGTTCGACGATGGCGGTCAGGGCGGCAAGCGGTGCCTGCAGACTGGCGCCCATCATGGCACCCATGCCGATCAGTGCGTAGAGACCAGGGTCTGAAACGTCCCCATCGATCAGGAGCCCGGAGAGTGGTGCAAAAAAACCGCCGATGGCTGCGCCGATAAAGAGCGCCGGTCCGATCATGCCGCCAGGTATGCCCAGGCCGATACTCGCAGAAGTGGCGAGCACCTTCGCAAAAACCAGGACCAACAGCAATTCAGTAGCGAGTTCTCCAAGCAGGATATCGTTGACTGTGTCGTAGCCAATGCCCAGTACTTGGGGAACTATGACCCCCAAAAGACCGACGATAATGCCCCCCAGGAGGGTGCGTTGCCAGAATGCCAGGGGCTTGCTGTAGGTGGATGTAATCTGGATAAGCTGGTTGAAGCCGGCTGCTGCGGCACCTACGACGAGTCCGAGCAGCAGCAGAATCGGCAGCTCCAGCATCGATCCCAAGGTCAGCACCGACATATCGAAGGTGCGCTCGTCACCGAGAATGTAGATGGAGATGCTGTTGGCACTGACGGCCGCGAGGATGATGGGCATGAAGCTGGCCAGGGTGTATTCCATCATTATCACCTCCAGGGCGAAGATCACCCCGGCAAGTGGCGTGTCGAAAGAGGCGGCGATACCTGCTGCCGTGCCACAGCCGACCAGCGTGCGGATGGTGTTGTTGGGGAGTGAGAGTCGTTGGCCGAGCAGTGAGCCGCTGGCTGCTCCAAGAAAAACGTGGGGCCCCTCCCGGCCGACTGAATGTCCGCTGATGATGGCGATCGCCGCACCGACAAACTGCAGTATGAATTCGCGTAGTGTGAGGTAGCCTTGGTGGTAGGCGAGTCGTTCCATTACCCGGGCAATGCCGAGAACATAAAGACCCTGAGACCAATTGTGAAAAATGAATCCCAACAAAAGACTGCCGAAAACCGGTAGCAGGAAACGCAATAACGGCGGCAGCGCCTCGTAATTTTCCGGCAGACCACCAGGCAGCAGTCCAGCCTGGCTGCCTTCCACCGCCAGTCTGAAGGCAACGATTACACCACCTGCCAGAAAACCGGTGATCAGACCCAGGCCCGAGAGCTGTATCAGCGCATCCGGTCTGGAGAGGTGAATGCGAATGCGGTGCATCCAGTTTGCCAGTTGTTCGGACAGCAAGTTATTGAGATCCCAGGGTTGAGACGGAGAGGGAGCGTGAAACGCTCTGCTTCATCTGTAGTAAAATGATACGTCCGCGAAATGAAATCGCATTTTATCAGACCTAAACCTTAACGGAGCCCGTGACTCTTGTCAGCCGAAACCATGCAACTTCACAAGCCGAATGACTATGAAACCACTACAGAACATGCGCTGATGGAGCGGCTCCTGCCGTTGGATAACGCCTGTATCCTGGAGCTGGGATGCGGTGCTGCCTGGACTACCCGGCAGCTGGCGGAGCGCTATCCGGCATCCCGCTTTATCGCCACGGAGGTCGATCGGGTACAGCATGAGAAAAACTTGCAGTTGAATTTGCGCAACGTGGATTTTCGTATGGAAGGGGCACAGGCGATCAGTGAAGCGGAAAACAGTCTAGATATTGTGTGGATGCTGAAGTCGCTGCATCATGTACCTGCCGAGCTGATGTCGGCCGCGATGCGGGAGATCCACCGGGTATTGAAGCCAGGGGGGCTGGCCTACTTTTCTGAGCCGGTCTATACCGGTCCGTTCAATGCTTTGATGTCGCTCATCCACGATGAGAAAAATGTGCGTCAGATGGCCTTCAACGCCATCGAGAGCGAGGTGTCATCCGGTGCATTCGATTTGCGGCAGGAACTCTTCTTCGAAGTGCCCGGCACCTATACTTGGGATGAGTTTGAGTCGCGCTTTCTCAAGGTGACTCATACCAAGCTGGATATCGATGAGGCGCGATATGAGCAGATCCGCAGTGCGTTCATGGCCCACATGAGCGCAGATGAGGCGCATTTTCTGAAGCCCCATCGGGTGGATCTGTTGATTAAGCCTATATAGTGCGTCTGCAAAACGCCTCATGTGGCTAGTAGGGTGCGCTGTGCGCACCATGATTGGCGTACATACCATGATTCCGGCTTGTTTTGGTGCGCACGGCGCACCCTACAAATCTTCAATATAGCCTGTGGTGAGTGGCAAGTTGATTGTTGTCATATCAGTTTATGGTTAAATTATGTAATTCTTCCCTCTTGTTAGTCAGGGATAAATCTGTTTAAATGAGAATCATAATTATTTAGGTATTTTCATAAGTGTCTGCGATGAGTCTGAGATCTGAATCTGTCACCGAAACCGTATCACTGGCTACCCTGCCGGTAGGCGCGCATGCCCGCATCCTTGAGGTGAAGGGAGGGCGTCAGATGACGCGGCGTCTGCTTAGCCTCGGCCTACGTGTCGGCTCGGAGGTGGACGTGATTCAGCACCGGGGTCGTGGTGTCGTGGTGGCAAATGGCGGTGTGCGCGTGGCTTTGGGCGGCGGTGTGGCAGATAAGTTGCTGATGGCGCCCCTGGACAGCGGCACGGCATAGGCGCACCGATTCGAAAGGTTTAATCATGGGCTGTTGTGAAAACGACGAGCAGACGCCTGCCCGGTCGCCGGGCGACAAACCCCTGACGATCGCCCTGGCGGGAAATCCCAACTGTGGCAAGTCAGCACTCTTCAATGCCCTGACCGGCATCCGACAGCGCACCGGCAACTGGCCCGGTGTCACGGTGGATCGGAAAGAGGGCCATTTCGACCTTGAGGGTGACGATGTCACCGTCATCGACCTGCCCGGTATCTACTCCCTCGACGCCGCCTCCCTGGACGAACAGGTGACTCGTGACTATCTGTTATCGCGGGATGCGGACCTGATCATCGATATCGTCGATGCAGCCAATCTGGAGCGTAACCTCTATCTCACGGTGCAGATGCTGGAGATGGGGGTGCCCCTGCTGATCGCCGTCAATATGATGGATGTGGCGCGTAAGCGCGGCATCGATATCGATTTTGAAAAGCTCAGTAGTGAAGTGGGTTGTCCCGTACAGCCCATCGTCGCGGTGACCGGTGAGGGCATCATCAAACTAAAAGGGGCGATTCAGGATCTTGCCTCCGGTTCTGTCAGCGGTGGTTTTGCTCTGGCACAGGAAGAGGTGGTGGAGCAGGCGATTACAGAGATGGAGCCGCTGCTGCAAGAGGAACCGGAGCGGGCCAAACGTCGCTGGCTGCTGCTGAAGATGCTGGAGGAGGATGCCTTTGCCTTGAGCCATGCCAATGCCGTTCTCGAGACGAAAGTGAGTGAGTGGCAGCAGGCCATAGAGAATCGTGCAGGCGAAGAGGCGGATATCCACATCGCCGATGCCAGGTACGGTCATGCCCATGCCTTGGCGCAGACCGTGGTGCATGAGCGCGGCAAGGTGGGCAAGACTCTCAGTGACCGCATCGACAAAGTGGTATTGAACCGTGTCTTCGGCATTCCGGTCTTTCTGGCGGTGATGTACCTGATGTTCATGTTCGCCATCAATATCGGCGGCGCCTTCATCGACTTTTTCGACGGTGTGGCCGGGGCTATCTTTGTCGACGGCTTCGGCCTGCTGCTCTCTGATATCGGTTTCCCCGACTGGATGGTGGTGATGCTCGCCAACGGAGTGGGTGGCGGCGTTCAGGTGGTGGCAACATTCATCCCCATAATCACCGCACTCTATCTCTTTCTCTCGGTGGTGGAGGATACCGGCTACATGGCCCGTGCCGCCTTTGTGATGGATCGTTTCATGCGTTCCATAGGTCTGCCGGGCAAGGCGTTCGTGCCCATGATCGTGGGCTTTGGCTGCAATGTGCCGGCGGTGCTTGCGACCCGTACTTTGGAGAGTGTTCGTGAGCGCAAACTGACGATCCTGATGAACCCTTTCATGTCCTGTGGGGCGCGACTGCCTGTTTATGCGCTCTTTGCCGCAGCATTCTTTCCCACCAATGGCCAGAACCTGGTTTTTGGGCTCTACATGATTGGTATTACGGTGGCGATTCTCACCGGAATGATCATGAAGCGGACACTGCTCTCGGGTGAGAGTACCGGTTTCATGATGGAACTTCCCCCTTACCATATGCCGACGGCAAAGGGGGTTGCCCTGCGCACCTGGGATCGGGTTCGACTCTTCATCAAGGAGGCCGGGCGGGTGATTATCCTCATGGTGTTGGCGATCAATGTGCTTAACTCCATCGGTACGGACGGCTCTTTCGGTAATGAGGATTCAGAGAAATCGGTACTCAGTGCGGCCAGTAAACTGCTGACACCCCTGTTTGCACCACTGGGTATCAAAGAGGACAACTGGCCGGCGACGGTGGGTATCTTTACCGGTGTATTGGCCAAAGAGGCGGTGGTCGGTACCCTGAACTCCATATATACCGGGTTGGCCGCCGCAGAGAACGGCGTGACGGAGGAGGCGCCCTTCGACTTTTGGCAAGCGCTGATCGAGGCTGCAGCCACGGTGCCCGAGAACCTTGTGGGGGTGAAAGATCTGATGGGCGATCCTTTGGCCCTCAACGTAGGTGATGTCAGTTCAGCAGAGGCGGCCGCAGAGGCCCAGGCGGTCGATGTCGGTATCTTCGGCGCCATGGCAGCGCGTTTCGACGGACAGGCCGGAGCCTTCGCCTATCTGCTCTTTATCCTGCTCTATTTCCCCTGTGTTGCCACAATCGGTGCGATCAAGCGGGAGGCGGGCGGTGCCTGGGCGGCCTTTGTGGCTGCCTGGACCACCGGTGTCGCATTCATGGCGTCGAGTATCTTCTATCAGGCTGCAACCTACTCCCGACATCCCGAGAGCGCCATGGCATGGATCGTCGGGCTGTTGACTCTGCTGGTGATGGTCGTCATTGGATTGCGTTTCTGGTCACAACGAGAGCAGCGGGAGATGCCGGGGGTGGAGATATGATTCTTGCAGATATCAAACGTTACCTGATGGCGCGCAAGCAGGCGAGCCTGGCGGATATCGCCATGCATTTCGATGCAGACCCGGATGCGGTGCGCGGTATGCTCGAACACTGGATTCGCAAGGGCCGGGTTCAGAAACAGAGCGTCTACGCCTCCTGCGGATCAAGCTGCGATAAATGCGACCCCGCGACCACCGAGGTCTACAGTTGGGGTGGTTCCGGCGATGCTGTTCAGGTTGTGCCGGTTGAGTTCAATGCGGGTTGTCCGGGGGATTAAGAAAGAAGGTTAAAGGCAAAAGGTTAAAGGTGGCCGTGCCACAGGGTTCGACCTACCAGATGGCACGGCCACCTTTAACCTTTAACCTTCTTTCCATCTCCTCAATCCTCTTCGCCTCCACCGGCTGACTGAACAGAAATCCCTGTACCTCCCGGCATCCCTCTTTTAGCAGGAAGTCGCGTTGGGCCTCGGTCTCCACCCCTTCAGCGATTACGCTGAGTTGCAGACTGTTGCCGAGTGCAATGGTGGCGCGAATGATCGCCTCGTCGTTTGGGTCTTTGGTCACGTCGTGCACGAAGGACTTGTCGATCTTGAGTCTGTCCAGCGGGAAGAGCTTCAGGTTGGCGAGTGATGAGTAACCTGTCCCGAAATCGTCTATGGCGATGCTGCATCCCAGCGCACGCAGTTTTTCCAGGCTGCTGCAGGCCTGCTCTTCTGTCTCCAGCAGGGCGCTCTCGGTGATCTCCAGTTCAAGACGTTCACCCGGTAGACCGGTCGTTTCGAGAATCCGGCTCACCATGTCGACCAGCCCAGGGTTGTTGAGCTGGCGCCGGGAGAGGTTAACGCTGACGGGAAAGGGCTTTAGTCCCGCCTTGTCCCACTGGATCGCCTGGGTAGCTGCAGTTTGCAGTACCCATTCTCCGATGGGTTCGATAAGGCCGCTGACCTCTGCGATGGGGATGAATCGGTCGGGGGAGACCAGCCCCATACCGGGGTGGTTCCAGCGTATCAGAGCTTCGGCGCCGATGAGTTCGCCGCTGTTCAGATTGTATTGCGGCTGGTAGAGCAGAAAGAGCTGATTGAGTTCCAGCGCTCTGCGCAGGCTGATCTCCAAATCAAAAAACTCGAAGGCGGTATCAGTCAGCTTTTGGGTAAAAAAGCGGAAAGTGTTTCGGCCCTGTTCCTTGGCACTGTACATGGCGGAATCTGCCTGTTTGGTCAATTGGCTGATTTCATCACCGTCATCGGGAAAGATGCTGATGCCTATACTGGCGGAGATCTCCAGTTCATATCCATTTAGTGGGAAAGGTGCGGAAAATGTCTTCAACAGGTTTTTTGCGACCTTGGCGGCATCTTCCGCTCGTTGTAGATTTTCGATTACCAAGGTGAACTCATCGCCGCCGATCCGGGCGATCATGTCCTCTTCGCGGGCTGTCTGGCGCAGTCTCTCCGCAACCTGGAAGAGCAGGTCGTCGCCAACATGGTGTCCAAGTGTATCGTTGATGTTTTTGAAACGGTCCAGATCAAGGAAGAAGACGGCACCTCTGCGGTTGACTCGCTTCGAGCGGTGTATCGCCTGTTCCAACTGTTCGTGAAACAACGCGCGATTCGGCAGATGAGTCAAAGGGTCATGGGTGGCAATATATTCCAGCTCATCCTGGGAGTGCTTGAGTTCCGAGATATCGCTTAGAACCAGGGCGTAGTGAGTTATTCTCTCATTGCTGTCTTTGACTGCGTTGATGCTGAGCCAAAGGTGGTAGGCCAGGCCATTGGTGCGGCGGCTCTGTAATTCCCCGCGCCAGCTGCCCTTGGTGTCTACGATAGACCAGATGATGCGGAGTTTTTCCTCGCTTGCGCTGTTTTTCAGAAAGCGTGGTTCTTCGCCGACAGCTTCAGCTTCCGAGTGACCTGTGATATAGGTGAATGCACTGTTGACGAAAACAATCTGGTGATCCTTATCGAGGATCACCATGCCTTCGGTGACGGCCTCGAATACCGTGGAGGCAAGCCGCTGGCGGACCTCCGCCTGTTTTCTGTCGGTGATGTCCCTGGCCATGGTGATCACCGTGCTTTCTCCACCAAGCCGCAGCTTGGTCGGTGTCATGCGGGCCTCGAACCAGCGCCTGCCTGCCGGCACATCCAGTTCATATTCGAGGATCTGCACCTCCTGTGTATCCAGTGCTTTATGCAGCAATGCCATGAAGGTGTCTGCAATCTGTGGAGGGAAGATCTCTTTGGGGTGTTTGTTGATGATCTCATTCTCGGGACGGAAGAGTTTTTCGTCCCTGGCTTCTGAGAAGATCTCATGATAGATCCCCTGCGCATCCTGTAGAAAGAGCAGGTCCGGCAGTGCGTTGGCGATGGCCCCCAGTCGTGCTTCAGTCGAGTCTTTGAGGCGCTGATAGAGTTCATGCATCTCGTCCGATGAGGTGGTCAGGGATCGTTCGAGAGTGTAGCGATCCTGATCCGACTGCCCATAGGCACGGTTGATGTGCGACAGTAATTCACGCCACTGATCCTGGGTGGGGGTGAGGTCTGAAGCTGGGTCGAGGCCGATCTTTTTAAGCTGCCGGCGCAACAGGCGGTGCATTATTCATCTTCCCAGATCAGGGTCAGGGTCATGGTCTGATTGTGCAGGTCACAGCGTCCGCTGCTCAAAGGGGAGAGTTCGCCGTAGGAGTAGAAACCGATCTGCCTGGTCTCTTCGGGCAATCCCTCCAGGGTTGCCTCTATCTCCTCTTCGGTGCGCTCGCCGAGCACCAGCCTGCGTCCCACACAGCTGATGGCGATGCAGAGGACCGGGCCTCCGTGATAACGGCTGAGGTTGATCTCTTCGACAGCTGTGGCCGCGCCGTCGATCAGGCGGTCGAAATTGGCGCGCATGAGGCGGACGAAGCTGCCCTGTGGAATATCACCGGCGAAGGTGATCGATTGTTCGGTCTCGTCGACAGCCAGGATAGTGCGCACCTTGGGATCGTCTGTGTTCTCCTGGTCTCGCATGGAGAGTGGAAACAACAATCCAGTGGCCGGCAGACCGGAGGCACGTTCTCCAAGATAACGCTTGTAGATATCAAGTGCGGGTTGCCCGTCGAGTTCGTAGAGTATGTTGTCGACTGAACGGGTAACCTCCCGTTCATGTCCCAGTAGATCCCATCCCCCTTTCGAGCCGTACCCGATGGAAATCTTGGAGCCGTACAGTCCCAATGCGCAGATCAGTTTGGTGCTGTGAAGCCCGTCATGCCAGACCCAGGTTCGCTCGAACCGGTCGTCGTCCCCAGCCAGGCCGCCGGTGACAGTGATGTGCTTCGGCAGTGCGCTGTTGATACCTTCGATCAGCTGGCTGCCGTTGACGCCGAGGCCTTCGGATAATATCAGTATGCCCTGTAGATCGTTGTCCAACAGCTCGGATGAGATTTGATGTCCCACGCG
This sequence comes from Chromatiales bacterium, assembly GCA_036784775.1. Taxonomy (GTDB): domain Bacteria; phylum Pseudomonadota; class Gammaproteobacteria; order Chromatiales; family Chromatiaceae; genus QGON01. The sequence goes on from JAMJIN010000056.1 coordinate 20,038, forward strand.
AGATGAATCGCCGGTTTGTGCCAGCTCGGTGCAGGCAACCCTGAGGCGGGTCTCCCGAAAACGGAGTACCGCCACTACCAGACAGTCGAGGGAGAGTTCATCCCCGAATATCTCTCCGGCGGATGAGCAGCCGAGCATGACGCCTTGGGCGAAGTGCCCCTCCAGCCACGATACGGCATCTTCGATCAGCGAATAATCGGGCGCCCCGAAAAAAAGCACGAGGGTATTCGGGGAGTCTAGATTGTGGTCAGGTTCCCTGTCCCAGCCGTTGCCGGGAGTGAAACGGTAGGTTTCAAGTTCCATGGTGCAAGCCCAGATTAGACATAGATTGTCTTGATTAGTACGAATGTTCAGCAGTGACTCACGGAATGAGCCACTGGTTGTTGCAAGATGATGCCACGATCCACAATAGGAGAGCGGACATGGCACAGAATCCAATCCAATTTCAG
>JAMJIN010000057.1:0-20027 GCA_036784775.1 Chromatiales bacterium
TCCTATTGTGGATCGTGGCATCATCTTGCAACAACCAGTGACTCATTCCGTGAGTCACTGCTGAACATTCGTACTAATCAAGATATCTTATGCTGTAGATTTCCACTGGGACGACAATCCATGCCATTATCCCTACATAGAATCGGCTAGCGACATGCCTAAAAGAGAGAAAAAACCTTTTCGCTGGGGCAGATATCTACTGCTTGCCATCCTCATCCTGCCGCTGGCCGTGGTTTTTTTCGCCTATCGCGCAAGCGAGAACCAACCCCTGGTTATTCAGTCACATTCACTGGATACGGATGCCGCTGTCAGGGTCAAAAAACTGGCCCAGGAGATACGGCATAAGATTCAGTCAGACGACGAAATCGCCAACATCACTATCACCCAAAAGGATATAAACGGGCTGATCGCCCTGGCTACCCGTGGTATAAGCCGCCTGCACGGTCACGCCAACATCACCCCCTGGGAGGCCCAAGGCTCCTTCTCACTTTTCATGCCGGAAAACCCGTTTGGGGACTATCTCAATCTGCAGATCGTGGTTGCCCCATCGGAATATGGCCTGCGCCTCTCGCAGGTCAGCGTCGGCAATCTGGAGATTCCGGGCGGGGTCGCCATGGGATTCGCTGAAGGCGTACTCAACCAATTTCTGGGTGAGGCACAGGGCAGCCGAATTATTGAGGCAGTGCAGAGCGTGAAGACTGAAGGGGAGAAGATCTCGGTCACTTTCAAACCCATTCCCGATATCAAGGCACGCCTGAAAACTGCCGCACACCGGGTAGCGGAGGTGCGGGATAACCTGAAATTATTGGGCGATCCCAAGCGGGTAAGGGCCTACTACGGCAGACTCTGTGAACTGGATCGGCTCTACAGCCACGACCTCAAGATTTCCGCCATTCAGTACATCGCCCCCACTTTCGAGTTGGTGCATAGACGCACCCAACTCGGCATGTCGGCGCGAAAAGAGAACCGTGCAGCATTACTTGCGATTGGCATCTTTCTCGGCAGCAGTCGCTTCGAACCGCTGATCGGCGACATCCGCTCGGTCACAAAGGAGAGTTGCCGCGATGAACCACCGAACGTGGTGTTGGGTGGACGTCATGACATGGTACAGCACGTCTTCATCACCTCGACCATGAAACTGGTCACCGACAGCGGCATGAGCTTTGCCTTGGGAGAGTTTAAGGAGATTCTCGATACCGGCAATCTCAGTGGCGGCCTCAGTTTCAGTGATCTGGCCGCCAACCAGGTGGGCATTAAATTCACTGAGCAGCTCATCTCATCTGACAGCGGCGCCAGACATGCACAGGACGTACTCTCCAATGCCGTAAGCGAAGCGGTCTTCTTTCCCGAGATAAAGGATCTGCCGGACGAGATCCCACGCAACCGCTTTGAAGCCGAGTATGGCAGTCTCGACGATCCCCGCTACCGCGCCATGCTGGAAAAAATCGAAGCCCGCATAGAAAGCCTGCCGGTTTATTCAAAATCGGGTTGAAGCACCTTACTTTCCCGGCCCATCGTCATCCTCGCGCCGGTATTCCCCCTCGATAATCCTGGGTCTCGTCACCGTGTCGCCGTTTTCCGACGCCGCAGCCGGGCGCATGATACCGGCCCCTTTCAGTCCTGCAGTGAGCAGCCAGCGCCTGAGTGGCGGCACCAGAAAGAGGAAACCCACGGCATCGGTGATAAAACCCGGCAACAGCAGCAGAATCCCACACACCAGCAGTACCGCCCCCTCCATCATCTCCAGGGCAGGCACCTCATTATGGTTCATTGCCTGCTGCACCTTGCCTAAAGTCGAGAATCCCTGCGCACGCACCATCCAACCACCAAGCAGGGCGGTAAATACCGTCAGAAAAATCGTCGAAAAGGCGCCTATCTGCGAACCCACCTGAATCAGGAAGTAGAGTTCAACCAGCGGAATACCGACAAACAGCAGGAGAAAAAGGAAGAGAGGATTCATGCTTGCCCCCCCGCCCGGCGCATGGCGCGCTTAGCCTTGATCACGCGTACGATGTCCCCGATCATGCCACCCACCGAACCCCAGAAAGCACCCAACAGGGCGCTCAAAAAAAGCGGCTTTTCAGCTAGCTGGGCAAGCAGCGGGTAAGACCAGGACGCTGCAACTGACGGCAGACTGAGTCCCACCACCAACGCCCCCAGAAACCCTGCCAACAACCCATGCAGAATTCCGGCCTCCTCTGCGTTGCGGGCAGTAACCAGCCCCACTGCAATCCAGAGCGACGTGGCTGTAAGGATCTGCGGTCCTGTCGCAATTTGGGCGCCAAAGAGAATACCCAGCAGAATCAGGCTGAGGGTGAGAACGACGAGCAGCAGAACGCCAGATAGAATTGCACTATATTTCATCCAGCGAAGCTTACCCTTAGGTGGCTATCGGATTCAACGCTACATCCGTGTAGCACTACTCGAACATAGTGAGAAATCTCATACCTCAAAACCTGTTTTGGACTCTGTAGTTCGGGATCTCTCCTTACGGTCGAGATGACAATGACCCAATTAATCAGCACTTCCATAAAGCGCCTCTGAATGCACATCTGGAGACTGGTCCTCTAATGGAGTATCTTTCCCCAATGCCGACGAAACTGCTTCTGGTTCACTGCACCGTCCCCGACCACCAGACTGGTGTCCGGCTTGCCCAAACCCTGGTTTCCCAAGGTCTGGCAGCCTGCGTCAACATCACAGCACCAGTCACATCGGTCTACCGCTGGGAGGGCAAGCTGGAATCGGCGAATGAACACCTGCTGTTGATCAAGACCACAAAACAACATTACGACGCACTGGAAGCGCAAATCCGGGCACAACATCCCTATGAACTTCCAGAGATCATTGCAGTCCCTGTAGAACAGGGCCTCGATGGTTACCTCGACTGGGTGGAAAAATGCACAACAACAAATTCCTGATTTCACTGTCTCTTTTATTTGCGAGCCTGGCGCTTCTGCTGACCAATGCCAATGCAAATGAGGATCCGCCGCCACCGGATCAGGTTTTCCCGATCCAGGTAACAGCCGACGGCCCGGACCATCTGCTGGTGAAGTGGAACATCGCAGACGGTTACTACCTGTATCGGGACAAGATTCGCTTTGAAACCGACGCCATCGGCATCGAACTCGATGAGCCGGAACTGCCTACGGCAAAACTCAAACACGACGAGTTCTTCGGCGACCTCCACGTCTATCGCGGCCCCGTCACTGTTCGTTTACCCATCAAACGCGGCCAGGGTTCTCCGGACACACTCAATCTGCAAGCCCGCTCCCAGGGCTGCGCCGATCAGGGCATCTGCTACCCGCCACACCTCCAGGAGGTCCAGCTCAAGCTTGAACCGATGTTGATTGCCGGCGACCCCCTGACCACCAGCGCCAACCGCACTTCAAGTCTGATCGACAACAGCACCCCACTCTTTGCCAACGATGAGGGAGAGCTGCTCGCACCGGAAGAGGCCTATAAACTGGCGGTAACGGTGGAGGACGGCACTCACCTGCGCCTGCTATGGAACATCGCCGACGGCACCTACCTCTATTACGACAAGATCAAGCTGCAACTGACCGACAACGACAATGTGGTGCTGGGAAGTTACACCCTGCCGGAACCGGAGATCAAAAAAGACACCATTACTCCAGAGGGCAAGATCGGCGATGTGCCGGTCTACCATGACGGCATCGACCTCTCCCTGCCGCTGATTCGCGGCAGCAGTACCGCCGAAAACGTCACTCTTGAGGTTGCTTACCAGGGCTGTGCCGAAATCGGGGTCTGTTATCCGCCAATACGCAAAACTTTCGATCTTGCGCTGCCGACCCTCGCCTCAGCCGCAGTGGTCACCCCGGTGCAGGCGGCAAGCACGCCGCCCCCCCCCGCCACAGCTGAGAACCAGCCGATTTCTGAACTGGACGAGATAGCTGCCACCCTTGAGGGCAGCAGCACACTGGTGGTGGTCGGGGTCTTCTTCATGCTGGGGCTGGGACTCGCCTTTACTCCCTGTATCTTTCCCATGATCCCGATCCTCTCCGGCATCATCGCGGGACAGGGTAAGCACATCACCACCCGCAAGGCGCTCACCCTCTCAGTGGTCTATGTGCTGGCCATGGCGCTCACCTATACTGCAGCCGGAGTGCTGGCCGGACTGTTTGGAGAAAATCTGCAGGCCGCCTTCCAGAATCCCTGGATCCTCAGCATCTTCGCCTTGGTCTTCGTCCTGCTCGCCCTCTCCATGTTCGGTTTCTATGAACTGCAGCTGCCCAGCAGCCTGCAGAGCAAGCTCACCGACGTCAGCAACAAACAGCAGGGGGGCTCCCTCACCGGCGTCGCCATCATGGGTTTTCTCTCAGCCCTGATCGTCGGTCCCTGCGTTGCTCCGCCCCTGGCGGGTGCATTGATCTATATCGGCCAAACCGGAGACGCCGTACTCGGTGGCCTGGCCCTGTTCGCCCTGAGCCTCGGCATGGGCGCGCCACTGATCGCTATCGGCGCCTCTGCAGGCAAACTGCTGCCGAGAGCCGGGAGCTGGATGGATGCGGTCAAGGCGGTCTTCGGCGTCGCCATGTTGGGTGTCGCCATCCTCATGCTGGAACGCATCATTCCAGCAGACATCGCCCTGTTCCTCTGGGGTATGCTGCTGGTCGTCTCCGCCATCTACATGGGCGCTCTGCGTCACCTGGAGATCGAGGCGGGTGGCTGGCAAAAACTCTGGAAAGGCCTCGGTATGGTCTTTTTGATCTACGGCGCACTGATGCTGGTCGGTGCCGCCGCCGGTGGCAAGGATACCCTGCAGCCATTGCGCAACCTGGGCTTTGGCGGCAGCAGCGGGCAGGCAGCCCACGAACTGACCTTCAAACGCATCAAGAACCTGGACGATCTGCAACGGGAGGTCAGAGTGGCCAGCACCGCAGGCAAATCGGTGATGCTCGACTTCTACGCCGACTGGTGCATCTCATGCAAGGAGATGGAGAAGTACACCTTCTCCGACCCTGAGGTAATCGCGGCACTGAAGGATACCGTCCTGCTGCAGGCTGATGTCACCGCCAATGACGAACAGGACAAAGCGTTGCTGCAGGGGCATTTCTGGTTGCCGGGACCACCGGCCATATTTTTCTACGGCAGGGACGGCAGGGAACGCAAGGCCTATCGGATCGTCGGTTATCAAGAGGCTGAAGTGTTTGCCGCCCACGTCAGGGAAGCCGTCCGGTGATTAAAAGGGTTCTGCAGATCCTCCTGATCGGCTCACTGCTAGTTGGTGTCTGGTTCGCCGGTCATGTGATAAATTCGGAGCCACGCCATGCCGACATGACCGACGCCTCCTTACCGATTACCCATTTACCGGCATACAGACTGGTCGATCTGGCAGGCAAGGCTCACCACACCAGTCAATGGGCCGATAAGGTGGTGATTCTCAACTTTTGGGCTTCATGGTGCCCGCCCTGTCAAACTGAGATGCCGGCCCTCTCCGATATTCAGGATGAGTGGGGCAATCACGGCCTGCAGATACTGGGCATCGCCATCGACAAAGTGGATGACGCTAAGACATTTAGCGTTTCACACCCGGTGAGCTACCCGCTCTTCAGAGGCGGTATGACAGAGGCCAAACTCTCCAAACGCATGGGCAACCGACTACTGGGACTCCCATTCACTGCCGCCTTCGGGCGTGATGGCCAACTCATCTTTGCCCAGGCTGGCGCAATTCCCACCGCAAGCCTGCGCAAGCATATCGAGCCCCTGCTCTAGATCATTGGGACAGCCCCGCAAAAAGCGTCCGCAGAAGAGGTGATCACTCAAGTCTGCCACCTCAAATTGTAACGATCATGGCGAATTCTGCATTGAAACTGGACAAAACCCCCAGGATCTTGCAAAATCGGCTCGTCATTCACGGAACCATCCCGAACCACCGACTAGCGCGGTGGGCCATAGCTTCGGCGAGGTTCTTAAATCTCCGCCTTCCAGCCCCGGATTTTCAATACCATGGCGACCATTCTGGTACTCAACGGCCCCAACCTGAACCTGCTGGGTACTCGTGAGCCGGAGCACTATGGACGCGACACCCTCGATGATATCCGTACTCGACTGGAACAGCAGGCGGAAAGCGCCGGACACCGGCTGAACTTTCACCAAAGCAATGCAGAACATGAACTGGTGGATTGGATTCACGAGGCCTACAAGGAAGGGACTGAGTTCATCCTTATCAACCCAGCCGCGTTTACACACACCAGCATCGCCCTGCGGGACGCCTTTGCGGGCACCAGGATCCCTTTCATCGAAGTACATCTCTCGAACGTACATTCCAGGGAACCGTTCCGCACCCACTCCTACCTTTCAGATATTGCTGTCGGCACCATCGCCGGACTCGGCGCCCAGGGGTATAAACTCGCCCTGCAGGCCGCCATCCACCACCTAGACCACAGCGACAACTGACGAGATCGACAACCATGGATATCCGCAAAGTAAAGAAACTGATCGAACTGATCGAAGAGTCCGATATCGCAGAAATCGAGATTCACGAGGGAGAGGAGTCGGTGCGCATCAGCCGCCAGAGCTCCTTTCCCGCAGCATTTGCACCTATGCCCGGCGCACAACCGGCGGTTGCCGCAACGCCAGCCCCTGCAGCAGCCCTGCCAGCCGAAGAGGCGCCGGAAGAGATTCAGGGCCACGCCGTGAAGTCTCCCATGGTCGGCACTTTCTATCGCTCCCCCTCACCAGGCAGCAAATCCTTCGTGGAGGAGGGCCAGCAGGTGGCAGTCGGTGACACCCTCTGCATCATCGAGGCGATGAAGATCCTCAACCAGATAGAGTGTGACAAGGCCGGTACGGTCAAAAAGATCCTCGTTGAGAACGGCCAGCCGGTCGAATACAACGAACCCCTGTTCATCATAGACTGAGCGCGGCCATGATAGACAAGATCGTTATCGCCAATCGCGGCGAGATAGCACTGCGTATCCTGCGCGCCTGTAAAGAGCTGGACATCAAAACTGTTGCCGTGCACTCAGAGGCAGACCGGGATCTGAAACACGTCCTGTTGGCCGACGAGTCGGTCTGCATCGGTCCGGCGCCTTCGGCTGAGAGTTATCTCAACATCCCGGCACTGATCAGTGCCGCCGAGGTCACCGACTCCATGGCGATTCACCCCGGTTACGGTTTTCTCTCCGAGAATGCCGACTTCGCCGAGCGGGTGGAGAACTCCGGCTTCATCTTCATCGGCCCCACCGCCGACACCATCCGCATCATGGGAGACAAGGTGGCCGCCATCGCGGCGATGAAGAAGGCAGGGGTACCGACCGTACCCGGTTCCGACGGCCCGCTGGATGGCGATGCCGCCCGCACCAAACGACTGGCCAAAGAGATCGGCTACCCGGTGATCATCAAAGCCTCAGGTGGCGGTGGTGGACGTGGCATGCGGGTGGTTCACTCCGAAGCAAGCCTGCTCAACTCGGTGGCCATGACCAAGGCAGAAGCTGTGGCGGCCTTCGGCAACGGCACGCTCTACATGGAGAAGTTCCTGGAAAACCCACGTCATGTGGAGTTCCAGGTGCTGGCAGACACCCACGGCAACGCAGTGCATCTGGGGGAGCGCGACTGCTCCATGCAACGCCGCCATCAGAAGGTGGTTGAAGAGGCCCCCGCCCCCGGCATCACCCCTGAACAGCGCGCAGAAGTGGGGGAACGCTGCGCCGAGGCCTGCCGCCAGATCGGTTATCGCGGTGTCGGCACCTTCGAATTCCTTTTCGAGGACGGTGAGTTCTATTTCATCGAAATGAACACCCGCGTACAGGTCGAACACCCGGTCACAGAGATGATCACCGGTATCGACATTCTGCGGGAACAGATCAAGATCGCCGCCGGTGAACCCCTCAGTTTTACTCAGGATGACGTCACCATCAGAGGGCATGCAGTAGAGTGCCGGCTCAACGCGGAAGATCCGGTCAACTTCATGCCGAGTCCGGGCACCATCACCCAACTGCATATCCCCGGCGGCATGGGCGTACGCTTCGAAAGCCACATCTATAACGGTTACCGGGTGCCGCCCCACTACGATTCGATGATCGGCAAATTGATCACTCACGGTGATACCCGTGACTCGGCTATCGCCCGCATGCGCATTGCCCTGAGCGAGATGGTAATCGGCGGCATCAAGTGCAACATACCGCTGCAGCAGGAGATCATGAAGGATGCCGCATTCCAGGCCGGTGGCGCCAACATCCACTACCTGGAAAAGAAGCTTGGGTTATGAACCAAGATTAAAGGTTAAAGGAACAGACTTCTTGAGACCTTTAACCTTTTCTCTTTAACCTGAAAGTTTGGGCTGCCGGTTCCGCTGCGCTTGAACCGGCCTACCAAGCTTTCACAGCAGTAACGACAAAGTGCGGCCTATCCGTCGGCACGCCCACCTTTAACCTTTTGCTTTTAACCTTGAACCTCATGCCCTCCTGGCTCCAACTCTCCATCGAAACCGACCCATCCAAAGCGCCTCTGCTGGAAATTCTCTTCGAGGCGCTTGGCGCACTCTCCGTTACCCTGGGTGACGCAGGTAATCAGCCGCTGCTGGAACCCAAACCCGGCGAAGAAAAGTTATGGAATAACACCCGGGTCACTGCACTTTTCGAGGGAACACGAGATACCGATCAACTGCGCGCTGAAATCAATCGGACACTGAAGGAAGAGATCACCCGCAATCTGCAGGTGGAACGATTGGAGGACAGGGCTTGGGAACGGGTCTGGCTCGATCAGTTTCATCCGATGAAATTCGGTCACAGGCTCTGGGTATGCCCCGATGGACAACTGCCGGACGCCCCCGAAGCTGTCGTGGTGGAACTGGACCCTGGGCTTGCCTTCGGCACCGGCACCCACCCCACGACTGCGCTCTGCCTGGCCTGGCTTGATGGACAGGACCTCAAGGGCAAAACCATCATCGACTACGGCTGCGGCTCGGGCATCCTTGCCATTGCCGCCCTTCGTCTGGGGGCTGCGGCTGCCATCGCAATAGATTACGATCCGCAGGCACTGCAGGCGAAAAAGATAACGCACAAAAAAACAGTGTCGCAGACAGATTATCGATCCACCTGCCTGAAGATACCCCTGAGACACAGGCGGATCTGCTCATCGCCAACATCCTGGCCGGACCTCTTGTTGAACTCGCCCCCCAACTCGATACATTGATGAAGCCAAACACACCTTTTGCCCTCTCCGGCATTCTGCAGGAGCAGGCCGCAATGGTGAGCCAAGCCTACGCATCATTCGCTACGATGGACTCCCCTCAACAGAAAGAGGAGTGGATGCTGCTTAGGGGTAGAAAAACTATTGCCTGAAACGCCGCTTGGGGCTAACGTTATTCATATCTGAGTCCATTGACTGCCGTAATCCATGTATACCCAATGCCCCCATTGCCAGACACTGTTCCGCATCAGCGCCGAACAGTTGACCGTTGCCGCCGGCATGGCCCGTTGCTGCCAGTGCAAATCAGTCTTCAATGCGGAAGAAAACCTGCGGGAGCTGCCCTCCACCGCTGAAGAAACCACCTCTACAGAGACCAAAGAAACCACTTTGGCTGAAAGCAGCCAGGCTCCACCACTCACCAAAACAGAGATCGAAGAACAGAACGACGGACTGGAGGTCGAACCCGACTACTATGCATCGGGCGGTGAGTCACAAATGATCGATCTGCTCGAAGGCGAACTGCCGTCCGAGCACTTTCTGGTCCCCGAGAAAAAGGAGACGCCTCTCGTCGACAATGTCGAACATAAAAACAATTTTGTACTGGAGGATATCGCTGACGAACCACTGGATGAGCTTGAGTCCGTGCTCATCTCTGAACCCGATGAGCTATCGATCACAAACGATCTGGATGGAATAACGGCAACGGAACAACAAACATCCGCCGACTACCCAGGGGTGCAGTTTATCGAACCCCGCAAGCCCCTTTCAGGCATGCTCTGGGGGTTAGGTGCCATCGGACTTCTTCTGATCCTGGGACTGCAATTGATCTGGCAGTTCCGCAGCGAGGCCATTCACTACGAAAGTGGCAGGCAACTTCTCTCGGTGATGTGCCAGGCACTCAACTGCACACCACCACAACGCCGTGACCTCTCCCGAATAGAGATAGAACATCGGGATCTGCGCCTCCACCCCGAGCATCCTCAGGCACTGTCATTACAGCTCAACATGACAAACAATGCCTCTTTCAAACAGCCCTATCCCCAACTTCAACTCAGTCTTTTCAATGACGCCGGAAAGCTGCTTGCAACCCGTCTCTTCGAACCATCGGAATACCTGCCTGCCGGGATCTCCACCAATTCACCCATGCCGCGCTTTCGCCTCATCGAGGTCATGATGGAGTTGGTTGATCCAGGTGAAGACGTCACCAGTTTCAAGTTCGATTTCCTATAGCGATCCTCAGCCATAACCCAGGTGCGGTGGGGCGCTGCTGCTACGAATCGGGCTACCCACCCGATAGCATATCCAGAACTGCCAGCAGTTCTTTCCTTTTCACCTCCAACGAACCGAGTCGCTCCCGCAGGATCGCTTCGCTCTTGTGCATCATCTCGGCGTCCCGATCGAGGCGTTTCGTGTCGTCCTGCAGTTGGCGGAACTCCTGCTCGAGACCGGCCAGTTTCTTTCGATCAGCTGTGCCTTTCCTGTGTATCGATTCCAACTGCGCCTGATAGGACGCTATGTCTTTCTCCAGGTTGCCGATGTCCTTGCGCAACTCGGCGATCTCGGCCTCCGTCGCCGTCAGAAGCGCCACATTCACCTGTTTCTGACTCTCCTGCTGCTCGACCTGCAGTTTGGATTGACCCAGGCGGGTTTTCTGATTGTCGATATACTTTTCGTGTCCGCCACCCGCGCCGGCTATCGCCGATCCCAGATTGTCCTCCCGGGGGTCGGTTGTTGCGCAGCCGGCAAGGAACGCACTAAAAAACCCGACCAACAATAACAACCTGGCGCGCTTACCCTCGGATATCGCCATCCTGATGCAATCACACATATGGACCTCCTCGTCCTAAAACTTGTAATTCAACCATAGGTTCCGATAACGTCCCGCTGATCCGCGATTTCGGCAACCATAGCCTCGAGATCGGAGACATGGCTGTTGAGGGTATCGACTTCTGCCTGAAGATCCCGAATTCTCCCGGCATCGGCATCGGCCTTGGGAGCAGGAACGGCACGCATCTCCTTCAACACTTCATTCTGGGTTTCAGCCTCCTTGCGGGCTAAGGCGAGCTCCTTCTCGGCGATTTCGGCGTTCGCCTTGGTTCGCGCGTGGCTCTCCTTCGCCTTCTTCTTCGCCTCGCTGGAACGCGTCTTCCGGCTCTTCAAACCTTTGATGATCCCCTTGTTGCGCACGATTTCCTTCTCGACCTCGTCGTTGAACTTCGCAAGGGATTCATTGTTTTTCTCGCTCTGTTCAATCTGTGCATCGTAGAAATCTGCCTTATTCGCATACTCCTCGCGACGCTGGTTGAGCAAGTAACCGGCAGTGCAACCGACCAAGGTTCCCACACCAACTTTCAGTAGCGGATTGCCGTCGCCGAGAAAGTCAAATTTATCCAGGATTGCGGCTGTGACCCCTCCGGCAGCACAACCCTGAAGCGTGGTCCGCGACAGGGTCGGCTTGCCACTCTCCTCGTTTCCGTCACTCCCACCACCGAAAGCGCCCTTCGCTGAATCGAACATATCGCCAGCATCTTTTGTGAGGTCATCAAAGGACCAAGCTGCGGTCACCGCCGTCGGCCCCAAAAAGAAGGACACCGCAGTCAAGACTGCCAGGGTTTTCGATATGCCGCCCGTGAGCCGCGTCTTTTGTATCGTCATCTCTCAACTCCTTCTTCATTTTTGTTGGATAGCGATTATTTTGCACCGAAGCCGGTGCGTATGTCATCCTGCCAGCGATCCAGATCGACGGTCCCGTTGAGGACATCCCTGACGTGGCGCGTCGACAGCTCGAGACCAAGCACGACGTAGCGCGTGTTCCGTGCTTTCGCCATGACGGCAAGGCGTTCCTCCGCAAAGTCGCGATAGCTGGCCAGCGTCTGGATCTGGTCGGAATAGGCCTTGAACAACGCGCTGTACTGTTCCTGTAAATAGGAGAGGCGCCGTTCAAGCCGTCCGGCACTGGCCAGTGACTCTTTCGATTTCCTGATAAGCTTGAGGGAGCGCTTCGTCCTCCCCAACTCGGACAAGGTCCGGCCAACTTCGGCGGCAGCCTTGACCGTATTCTCAGTCAGTTGCTTAACGAGGTCCTCGGTCGTGCGGACCAGCTGGACACGCGCTTCAACCACCTGCGCGTTGATCCTCCGAACATCCTCCGCCAGACTGGGATTGCGGCGGACGAGATCTGGCAGAAGCTCCTCGATGCGGCGCAGTGGTTCATCAGCACCAAGCAGGCTCGCCTGGGTGCTGCGGCCCGATGCACTCTGCATTTTCGCCAGCGAACCACGCCATGTCTCGTACTCCTTTTCGATCTGATCGAAAACCACTCGGTCCGGGATGTTAGGACTGCCAATGGCAAGGCGGATCCCGACGCGCGGGCTGCGCGTTTCGACCAATCGATCCCCATCGGCCCGCCAAACCGGAATTTCCCGGCGCATGGACAACCGCAAGTCTTTCGAAGTGTCGGTGAAGTTACCGCCACGGCCGACCCGGGAGCCAGACTTTCCTCCGGCCAGTTCCGTCACAAAACGGTCATCGGACAACTCCTCGACATTGCCGAACAGGTCGTAGAAACCGTTGATCGCCCATTGTCGGCCGATGAGAGTGGTTTCCGAATGGATCCGGCGCCCTGACGAAATACGCCCAAATTCCGTGGTTTTTTCCAGGGGAAACGGCAACCTGTCGGAATACTGATCAGCGTTGTTCCGAGCCGCGTATTCCCATTCGATCTCGGTCGGCAATCGAAAGAAACCCGGCATCGTGCCAAATGTCGGCATCGCAGCCCGGCAGGCGGCATCGTCATAACACCAGGCGGTATAGGCTTCGATAAACGCCTGGTAGTCCCGCAACGGAATGCCGGAGACCGGCTTTGCGAGTAACCGTTCGCGATCGAACGGATCAAGCCCCGGCTTCTGAAGGGCGGTATATTCTTCGAGTCCGCCGCTGGATCGCACGAGATAGGCGATCCCGACCGCGATATCCCCTTGACCGAGGACTGCGGCAAACTGAGCGGTCGTCACCTCATATTTACCGAGGACGATGCGCCAGGTTCCGTCTTCTGCCTTGAACGACCCGGCGACAGTGACCCCTTGCTGAGCTTCGAAAATCGGTGCCTCGGGATGACCCAGGACGATGTTGCGATCAGCAGCCCCCCAATAATTCTTGCCCGGTACCGCCACCGTTCGAAATACCATCGACAGTCCACCCGGCATCGGCATGACCAGATCCCCCGCAGGATCGGGACAGGGATTGTCGAGGGCATTCGGCGTGGCCCCTTCGGCCAACTGGCCGTGGCAGCGATACTGCGCGATAGCCTCGGGCATATCCAGCGCCCAACCGAACCAGAGACCGAGAAACAATAACAGCACGCGCCACCCGGCCTGCGGTTGCAAGGAAGTCACTTTGGCAGAGGTCTTCATTCTGGTCACTCCTGACGCATCGCATCGGCGGGATCGATTCGGGTCGCGCGCAAAGCCGCAAAGAATGACGAGGTGAAGGAGAGCCCCAGCGCAATCAGGCAAGCGTAGACGTGTGCGTCCAACGTGATCCGGCAGATATCCCCCTTTAATCCGAGTTGTTCGGCCTGGAACGTATTGATCAGTGCCGCGATGATATGCGCCGAAAGGGCCGCGGCGGCGACGGCAACCAAGGCCATGATCAAGGCCTGGTAAACAGGAAACACGAAAATATCGCCTCTGCTGATACCGAGAATGCGGAGATGGCCGAGGCTGGCCTGCTTGCGCTCGACCGCTGCATAGAGACTGGTCAAGAGCACCACCGAAGCACCTGCGCCACCAATGATCGCGATGATCAGAAAAAGGCGCATCAGCCCCTGATCGAGGAGCAGGATGCGCTCGATCGTACCGACCTGGGCCACCACATCAACCCCAAGCCCTTGCATATGACGCACGAGTGCCGGCACTTGATCGATGGTCTCGGTATAGAGACGAAAGCCCCGGAAACTGGTTCGTTCGACCCGCAGCCGATCTGTCAGCGAATCATACCGCACCCGTTGCTTCTGGCCGCGCCGCAGCATGCCGCCGAGTGCCGCCGAAAGTTCGACGAATTGCACCGACGGATTTTCCGACAGAGCCGCAATCACCGCCGGCACCCTGACCGGATCCCCGTCGGTCGCCGCTATCAGCGTGACCGTTTCTCCGACCCGGTATCCGAGGTCGGCCGGAACCTGGATCCGGTTTATCTCGGCGACAGGCGCTTCAAACAGATGACGTAGATTGTCGGAGGTTCGGACAGGCAGCGCCGGGCTCATCTCCCCACCGGGACCTTCGATCGTAACGACCAGATGGTCGACATAGGGAAACACGTCGTAATTCTGCCCGCGGAGGACGCTGATCACCCGGCGCAACACCCCCGGACCCGCCAGGCGTTCGATCGCCGACAACCGGAACACCGATTGCTCTTCGGGAAAAGTCATGCCGAGACGTTTCACGAAACCACCCGGTTCCCCGGGTTCGCCGATAAAAAAGCCTGTCAAGGTTTGCAGGCGGCTTTGCACGGTGGCTTTCAACGGCCGCTCGGACAGGATATAGAGCCCGTCGAAGCCGGGAACGACGTCGGGTGGCGACCCCGGCCAGTCCCGTTCCGACACCGCATATCCCTCGCGGTAGCTTTCGATGTCGCGCACCAAAGCGAAGGGGAGGTAGATCCTGGGCAGCGGATCGGCCCTTGCCGGCAAAACGCCTTTCACCCACGCCTCGACGGTCTCGACCTCGCGGGCACTGGTGCGCTGACGCCCGATTTCCAACGTCAATCGGTCATCCAGCTTCACCTTCAGTTGCACCGCCGCCTCGGCCGACAAAACCGCTCCCCCCGCATCCGGGACCTGCGCAGCGTAAGAAGTCAGCAGCGGATCGCCGGGTGCGGTCGGCAGCATATCCAGTATGGTCTCGCTCTCCACCCTTGGGCGCGCTTGCGAACTTGCTGCGTCGCTGGCGGAAACAATGATCGAACTCGCTCCACGGGTGATTCCCTCCATGACGAAATCAACGTCGGATCGCGCCCTTAGGGCAGCGAAGAAGGTTTCGTCGTAGGGTCGTGTCTCGGCCGGGCGCACCTCGCGGAAGACGGGATCACCGACCAAGTCCTGGCGCAACGATTCCACGATTCCTGTCCGCAACCCGTCCAGGATGAGTAGCGGTGCGCCGATTGCCGCGAGCGACCCGATCAGACAGAAAGTCAATAATGTCTCGGCCCGGAGATCGGCGATCGCCAATTTCAGGATCTCCATCCTGGAAACAGGTGAAGTGGAGCCGGTCACTGCACGAAGTCTCCTGCCGTCACATCGCTGATATAACGAATAGTGCCCGCGTGATCGGGTGTCGAGACACGATTGAAACGCACCACCATATCAGCGAGGCCCGACACCAATTGCTCGTCATGGGTCACCATCACGATCGCGGTCCCTTGAGCTTGCGCCAGTTCACGAAAATGCTCGACCACATGCCGGGCCCGTTCCCGGTCGAGGGCGGCCGTCGGCTCATCGGCCAACACCATCGCAGGACCATGTGCCAAGGCACGCAGGATCGCCACCCGTTGGCGCTCGCCGCCGGAAAGCGTTGACGGCATCTTCTCTTCGTACCCCCCAAGGCCTAAGCGCTCAAGGGCTGCGGAGATCGTCCGGCCCTCGGGTTTCCGCCCAAGCAGGCGCAGCGGCAGCCCGATATTGTGGGACACATCCAGGAACGGGATCAGACCCCCGGTTTGCAGAACATAGCCGATCGAGCGTCGACGCAAGGCGGCCAGCGGATCGTCGTTACCCTGCCGCCAGGTTTCGACGATATCGACAGTGCCGACACCCTCTCCATCCGGCGAGAACAGGAACGTCCCGCCCGCGCTGGGCCTTAGGACGAGGCCCAACAGATCCAGGAGCGTGCTCTTGCCCGAACCGCTCGCTCCGACCAAGGCCACGAAGCGGCCGCGCTCGATTCGCAGTTCGGGGACGACCAGCTCGAAGGTCCGCTCGCCGCCTCCCCGGTACCGTTTTACATCGCGAAACCTGACGATGTCCGAAGTCATGGCTCCGTAATCACGGCAGTAATGTCAAGGGCAGGGCAGTCACCTTCTGAAGGTCATCCCCGCCTTCGTCCAGTTTAATCCAACGTCCGGAGTTATTGAAAATGTCCTGGTAACTCTTCAACTTGGATTTTAGACGCGCTTCGAACAGGTGCTTGTCCGTCTCCGACATTTCAGCCAATGCTCTGGGCTTCAAGCCAAGAACCTCGCTTCGATAGGGAAGAGCCGACACCCATTTAGGCAGAAACCCCTGTTCGCCGAGCGTGGCATCCGCAGTGACATCCTGCCCGAGCGCGGTTTGTGCCGACACAGATTGCAGCGCGGTGTAGAAATCCATCCGG
This sequence comes from Chromatiales bacterium, assembly GCA_036784775.1. GTDB lineage: Bacteria > Pseudomonadota > Gammaproteobacteria > Chromatiales > Chromatiaceae > QGON01. Next base: position 16,521 of record JAMJIN010000057.1, read on the forward strand.
GCTTGTTTCGCGGTGACCATCGCATCGTAGATGGTTTGTGTCTGCCGGATGATGTTGTCCATGATCTGCCGGGATACCAGGACGCGGATTTCAAGGCGCTGCGTGAACGAATCCTGAAGATCGAAGTCATGAACCCAGGCCATGAAATCCTTGCCGGGAGCGCCATCGGACCCAAGATATTCGATCACGGCGGCCCGGAAGACATTCTCAATCACCGCGACGCCGGCCTCGGCTGAGTCCTTATCGACGCCTTTGGGAACCTCGCTGCGGGGCAGCGCCTGGCCATCCTTGGCAAACCCCTTGGCGCCTTTGTTGTTGCCGGCGGCAACGAGTTTACCCAGTTCCTCGACGACTTTTGCAATGCTGTCGAACTGAAAGGAAAGTTCCCCTATCCGGGTGACCTCGATCTCGTGGGAGCCGAGCTTCCCGTCAGCCTCGCTTGACTGATTGCGCCCCAGGATGGAGAACTGCTCGATTCCCACCGGCCAATCGGCGGCGGCTACACCGTCCTTGAGATAGTAGGTCGAGATCAGCGTGTTCGACTGGTTGGCAATTTGCCGAAGGTGATCGGGCGTCATGCCTGTGGAACTCTTCGTGGAATCGGCTTCATGGCCGCTCGCGTCGCCGATCAACACGATCACCCGGCGCACATTGCCGTCCTCGTTGGACTCGGTCGACCAGGGGCTTTGCAAGGCCAGCCGTACGCCCGCAAAAACATCTTCGCGCCATTCGTCGCTCGTCACATCGGCCGCCAGCGGTTGGCCGCCGTTTTTCAGCAAGTCGCGCAGCCCGCCCGCATCGACCAGTTCCGGGGTAAAGTTCTTGGTCGTCCACTTCAAACCAGGACTTATCTCCACACTGTCCCGGAACCCGATCAGACCGAACTTGGCGAAGTCGCCGGGACTGCCATTCTCGATCCTACTCGCCAATTTGCCCGCGGCTTCGGCAACCTGATCGATATAAGGTTGCATACTGCCGGTCATATCGATCACAAACTTGATATCGACCCGCAGGTCCTTGATGTCGCGGCCATCCCGGCGAAGCGGTTCTTTCAAGACCTCGGAATCTTCAAGGGTCCCTTCACCCGGCTCTGCGCGGCTGCCCGGCACAGCGTTCATGATACGAAGATAGTGGGAATCCTCATAGCGGGGTTCCGCCTCCCATTCCAGGATGGGCATGAGGTAGAACCTGTCATCGATATCGATGAACTCAGGGGGCTCCGTGGCGATCACGCCGTCTGGTTTCTTCGACGCCGACAGAGTGTCGTAGAGCGCTTTGGCCCGGCCCACGCGGTCATTCGCCCGCACCACCCCTTCCTTGAGAGCCTCCCTGGTTTCAAATTGCAGGACCGGCATGCGGCGATCGGTCCCCGTGCCCGGATGCAGGAAGGCAACAAGCAGAGCCTGACGCCATTCCATAACGTCGGCCGCTTTCATCCAGCCGATCGGGGTCGTCGCAGTGTAGCCGACCCGATACCACCCCTTCGGCGCGACCGGATCGGAGAAATCGAGATCCTTGCGCTCAAAGACGAACGCCGGCTGGAAGGCCGCGACGGCGTCGGAGCGGATCGTCCCCTTCTCGTCCGCATCAGCATAAAGAGGCGTTGCGGTTCGCGTGATGACTCTCAGCGACTGAGCCGTCTGATCGACGATGCAGGGTGTGCGCCCACCCGCGCAGGTAATGCCGGACGGCACGAAAGTCGGATCGCCGCCGGCCACGCGCTTCTGGCTCTCAGCCGCATCACCACCGGTTTCGGCATTCCGTTGCACATCCGTATCTCCAGGCGCCGCTTCCGCCCCGTCTTGCCCGGACTTGGCGGTACCGCCAGCCGGGGGGACAGGCTCCTTCGGCGGAAGCTGCTCAGGTACCGAGGCGCCGTTCTCCGGGGCTGTTTCGCTCGGTTGCGCCGGCTCCTTCAAAATTTCCCCTGATTGCGGGGTCGACGGTGCAGTCTGCGCGCCCGCATCGTCCTCCTTTTCCGCAGCAAGACTCGTCCCTCCAACGAAAAACACCAGGACGGCCGCGACGGCAACGGACCTCAGCCAAGCCACACCCGTCCCCTCTGCTTTCGATATCCTTCGCATTGTATCTCCCCGATTTGAAATAATTTTGTAACGCGCATAAACCTCTAACCGCCTGATTCCAAACACCTGAATCGTCCTGCCCCGTCCAACGGGTCTCACGGGACGAGGGAAAGCGTCATCTTTCGATCTTTGCGGCAAAGGACGACCGGAACCTCGAGGCGCCGGCCGTCCAAGCTCTTGTCCAGAGTCTGAAGATCATTGATTCCTTTTCTGTCCACGGCCGTGACAATATCCCCAACCCGAAGCCGGTTCTTCCCGACCGCCTTCTTTTCGTCGACGTAGGCGACCGAGACGCCCCTGCATGTATCACGTCGGTCGAAGCGTTTCGGTTGCTCGGTGAACACTGCATGAAAGTGGTGGGCGAACTGGAGGTACTGTTTCGTCTTGCCTTTCGGTTTCAACTCGTGCCTGGCTGAAAACGAGAGGTATGCACGGTGGGCAGCGCCATCGCGCATGAAGACCAGCGGATAGCGGTTGTCGATCTCGACCATAGACACGAAATTTACAATATCATGGAGCTTATCGATGCGCTCTTCCCCGGCTCCCGTGATGATATCGCCTTTTCGGATTCCCGCATTGAAGAACGGCGAGCCGGGCTTAATCTCCATGACTAAAACACCACTGTCGACGGACACCTTCAACTCTTTAAGCAGTATTTTGCGAACAGATTTATCAGCCATCAATTTGGCGAGGGAGGCGCCTTTCTCCAACCCATGGTAGGCCCGGCGCAGACGCCCGTTCTCGATCAAGCGCTCAATCACCCGAACCACGATATCGGAGGGCACTGCGAAACCGATGCCATCGATAGTGCGTTTCCCTTTTTTCGCGAGCTCCAGTGTGTTGATCCCAACAATACGGCCAGCCGTATCCAGCAGCGGTCCCCCGCTGTTTCCCCCGTTGATTGCCGCGTCCGTTTGGATGAACGCCTCGACTCCGCCTTTTCCCAGGCTTCTCTTGGTCGCACTGACGATTCCCATGGAGTACGAGAAATCGAGTCCGACGGGCGAGCCGGCCGCGAACACCACATCACCCGTCCTGACGGTCGAGGAATCGACGAAATTCAGCGCCTGCGCGGGGGACTCATCGAGTTGCACGACGGCGATATCCGTCATCTTGTCGGCACCGACCAGGCGTGCCGGAACCTCGCGTCCGTCGGATAGAAGCACGGTCAGCTTTTCGGCGCCTTCGACCACGTGGTGGTTGGTGACCGCCAGACGGCGCTTTGCATCGAAGAATGCCCCGGAACCAAGACTCGTCGGCTCTAGACGATACTCTTTCTTCTTCTTGATTAGTACGAATGTTCAGCAGTGACTCACGGAATGAGCCACTGGTTGTTGCAAGATGATGCCACGATCCACAATAGGAGAGCGGACATGGCACAGAATCCAATCCAATTTCAGACAGGCATGAGCTTGAGCGATTT
>JAMJIN010000058.1:0-19781 GCA_036784775.1 Chromatiales bacterium
GCTTTCTCATTTTTATCGTTTCAAATGTAGGATTTTTCATGGTTTCTGGATCTCACCAGCAGTGAACTCCAGAGATAGTGCATATTTTTTATTTCTCCCTGTCTTTTATACGGTGGAATGGTTGTTAGCACCGGAATTTATGCAACTACCGGGTTAAGTTAAGTCAGGTCACTTCTTTGGAGGCGGAGCTGGCAACGTAGCATAATAGGCGGCAACGTCAGCCATATCCTGTTCACTCATATCCTCAGCTTCCATGTCCTCATTTTCATCTACCCGTTTACCCGATTTGTAGTCCATGAGCTCCTGGACATATTCCTTTGGATCCATCCCGGCAATCGGCGGATTATCTTCATCACCCAGGCCATCGTCACCGTGGCAGTCCTCACAATCCTCTTCCGCCAGCTTCTTGCCTTTTGCGACATCACCACCAGCCTGGACGCTGGCAACCGAAAATATGGAGACGAACACAGTGGTAACAATCAATTTCTTGATTAACATATTACACATCCTCCTCTAGGATTATAGTTAAGCTATCGTGTACGCCAGGCTTTATTCTGATTGTCCGCATTAGTCGCCAAGCATGCACTATTGGACACGATGCTTTATAAAAAATAGCTGCACATATACTAGCAGTCAAGTATTCATAAAAATCAAATAGACAATATCGCCTTATCAATAACCTGTTTTTAAAAAAATTAAATAGTGTCCGTCCGGAAATCTATATCTAACCACAAAGAGTATGAAGCACATACGACTGCATAGATGCTGTAGGTTGGGCAATATATGGAGCAGTCACCAAAATAAAACAAGTAACTATTTACCCTGCCTTTGTAAAAAAATATATAAGTGTTTCTATGTATATACAATAGAGGTCAGAAACAGGCCAATGTAAATAGTTAAGAAAATGTATTCCATTAGTGCTCTTTGTGGTTAGATATAGACTTGCGGACTGGCACTAGTTAGTTTCATTTGTAACAGATACATGGTCTAGAATAGTATCGAGAATAATCAATAATGCATTGGCGACAGATACCGCACTTCATTCGTGCAGATCACATTGACACAATGTGGAGAACAGACAGAAGGAAATTAAGTGGAATTCACTATCTGGATGGTAAATTCAAATAGCGGTTCAAACCGGGGATTGTCATATCTTCAGCACGTTTTAGAACCAGATAATTTTCTGACCCGACCTGCAGTAGCGTCTCGATCCACTAAACACTGGACGCATGTTATAAGACCATTGAAAAATGACGCAATGAACTCATCTGGACCGCTTACTTTATATTGGTAGTTTATAAAAACATAATCAACATTACATTATGGGAGACAATCCGTGAAAATTATTATCCAAAAGTTGATAGTGATGTCTCTACTCGTAATAATGGCTCCTGAAGTATTAGCCGACCTTCCACCCGCCTTTGAGGGGAGAAAGTTATATGTTTCTCACTGTCAGCTATGTCACGCTGTCGATGGTAAGGGCGATGGCCCTCTCGCAAAATCGATGCAGATCGATGCGGAGGATCTAACTACCGTAGTACGTTCCGGAAGTGACAACAATCTCATTAAGATCATCACTGGTCAGGGGCGACATGCATCCACCCATCGCATCAGCGCCAGCATGCCAAAGTGGGAAGAAGTATTCAGCGAGCATCAGATCAAAGCTCTGGTTGCATATCTACGCTTTCTCAGTAGTTCCAAACACGATCTTGTCGGAGATCCCGAGATTGGCCTGCAGCTCTACCAGAAATATTGCGCCATCTGCCACGGTGTCGAAGGCGACGGAAAGGGCATCATGACGGAGCTCTTGCGAATCAAGCCGATTGATCACACCAATCCATACAAAACTGACAAGCTCGACAATAAAGAACTCGCATCAAGCATTCTGGATGGCAGAGGAAAGTTTATGCCCGCTTTTCGCGGCATTCTCAACCAAAACGAGGTCGACGGCTTAGTCAGTTATATACGGCTGCTTTACCAAATATGGGGGAAATTAGAGGATGGAGGATTAGTTATTTTGATGAGACCTCCCGCTGTGAAAACGGGAGAAGAAGGCAGCGACTCCCTGCTTCGTGACCCATCGTGCGAAAGCAAGGAGAATCTATCGGAAACAGGCAAGAAGAATGCAATCAGAATCAGAAAACAATTTAAATCCAGAGGCGTACCAATAGAGAGTGTATTGGCAAGCCCTGATTGCCTCGCCAAGGAAACTGCAAAAACTGCATTTGGTCAAGTTGAATCTGTGGATTTTCTATCTTCAATGAAAACGATTTCCGAACAACAGGCAGATTCGTACACCGCACAATTAGAGCGTCGAATAGGGTCGTATTCAGGCAAGGGGAACCTTGTTTTGGTAACGCACGAGTTAAATATCAATGCCATATCTTTTCAAACTTTAGAGGAGGGATACTTTCTTGTACTGAATCCCATGGGCAAAAATGAGTTTGAAGAAATTGGAATATACAGGTTGGATAAATAGAGTGGTTTCCGGTCCGGTATCATGTACGGGGGGCAGCCACACTATCGAGTAGATCAGCGAGCACATCATCGGGCGAATAACCTTCGATCTCCAAGTCGGTGGTCAGCCTGATTCGGTGCCGCAACACCGCAGTCGCTGCGGCCTTGACATCATCCGGGGTGACAAAGGTACGGGATTGTAGAAAGGCCTCGGCCCTCGCCGCGCGCAGCAAGGAGATGCTGCCTCGTGGCCCTGGCCCCGCTTCAATGCCGCTCCATTCACGGGCGGTGCGCACGATACGCACCGCATAGTTGAGAATCTGCTCATCCATCTCCAGGGCTGCCACATGCTCCTGCAGCGGCAGAATCTCTTCCGCCTTTAACTGTTGGCGCACCGCCGAGGTGTCGAGTTGATCACCCACGGAGCCGACGGTTACCTGCTGCACCATCTGCTGCTCCTCCTCTTCTCCTGGATAGTCGATGAAGACCTTGAGCAGGAAACGGTCGAGTTGGGCCTGGGGCAGCGGATAGGTCCCCTCCTGTTCGATGGGGTTCTGGGTAGCGAGCACCAGAAAGGGGCGAGTTAGATTAAAGGTCCTTCCCTCGATAGTCACCTGCTGCTCCTGCATTGCCTCCAGCAGCGCCGACTGGGTCTTGGCCGGCGCCCGGTTGATCTCGTCCGCCAGCAGGAAGTTGCAGAATACCGGTCCACGGCGAACCCGAAACTCCTCCGATTTCATATCAAACATGATGTGGCCGGAGATATCGCTGGGCATCAGGTCGGGGGTAAACTGCACCCGGTTGAACAGGCCGCCGACCGCAGCAGCCAAACTGCGCACCAGCAGCGTCTTGCCGAGACCCGGCACCCCCTCCACCAGTACATGACCTGCGGCAAACAGGGCAGTCACCACCTCGTGAATCACCCGATCCTGCCCGATCACCGCCCGCCCGATCTCTGCTTCCAGTCCTCTGGCGCGGCTCATCAGCTCTGCTGCAATGCCGTTTCCGTCCGTTTGTTGTGAATCCATCATAAATTCAGTTTCCATAAGTGGGTAGGTCGGGTTAGCGATAGCGTAACCCGACGAGCTATTAATTTTGTTGGGTTAAGCTGCACTAACCCAACCTACATTTGTTTGCGGCTATCCGGATGTAGTGCGGCGAGCAATTTCTGCAGGTTTGCGCTGGCCTGGATCATCTTCTGCTCTTCCACCGGCACGACATAGAGTGTCTCATAGACCGTCTGCGCAGAGAGTCCCGACCGCTGCCCGATCCACAAACAGCGCTGTTGTTGATCAAGCCGCGCCAATTGGGGATGGCGCTGCAGCCAGCGTTTCTCCACGATGCCGGCAGAGCGTTGCCGCAGTGCGACCGCACGATCCAGTTTCCAGAGATACTCACCCCCAGCCTGAAGGTGCTCCAGCAGATTACGTCTGGCGTGCTCGCCCGCGTTCAGTAGCGGCCCACTGCGATAGGTCAAACGCCATATAGACAAGAGCAACAGCAGTATGGCGCTCAAAACGGCATAGGCCGCATTTTTCCAGATCAGGGTCAGAAGGGAGGGCATGTTGGCGCTATAGAGCAGACGTACCGCACCCTGATCCTCCGTCAGCAGTGCCAACAGCAGGGCGTGGTCATGCTCCACGATCCGGGGGTTGGTGAAGAACCGGTTATCGCTGAGGATGGTCAGAAAACCGCGACCCAGCTGAAAACCTACCAGGTGGTAACCATTCAAGCCCGGTACCAGCCAGTCGGTGTCATCCCTCTCCACCATCAGCTCCCGACGGATATCAAATTCCACCTGCAAGGACTCGTCATACCCGGTGTACTCCATACTTACCGGATTGTCAGCTTGCGATTCTTCCTCATCGCTCTCCGCATACTCCACCAGACTGACCCCGAAGGACTCCAGCAGGTGGTTACCAGATTCATCCTCATCCGGAGCCCTGCCAGGCGAAACGATCAGATGCCCACCCGCTTCTATCCACTCCAACAGCACCGCCTCCCGTTCCGGAGCCAGGGATGGGCCCAGATCCTTGACCAGCAGTACCCCGACATCCGCATCCGGTTTGGTGAGGTATTCCCGACCGGAGAGACTTTTGACATCCAGACCCTGACGCTGGAGAAAGATCTCCCCTGCCAGCAAGGAGTTCCGCCTGGCCTCCGCTGACATCCCCAGGCGCACCTCCGTACTCCTGCGCTCAAAGTTATCAAGGAACCAGGCAGCCATTCCAGCAACAACAGCCAGGAGCAGCAACAGGGCAAAAAGGATCAGCAGCCTACCCTTCATGCAACGCTCCGAAAACACGATCCCAATCCCGGCAAAGTGCCTCCAGTTCACCGGTGGACGGCAGACGGTGTTCGTATGCCATGCCCTGCCAGGCTGCCGTGAGTCGCTGAAAAAAGGCCGCACCGGAAAAATCCTGGCTCGACTCCACCTGCAACAGACACTCACCCTCGGTGGCACCAATATTAATTTGCAGACGAAAACGAAACACCAACACCGAGAGTGCACCGCGATAAAGCAGACTCAATGCCGCCCTTCCCTCACCGGCAAGCAACAGAGCCTCTGCTTGGCGCACCAGATCCTCGGGCAGGGATTCCGGACGAATATCAAGTCCCGACAAGGTAACAGGCAGGGGTTGCCGACGCCGCAAACCGGGTGGAGTGTCCAGGTTGAGCCAGTCACGCATCTGTGACACACGGTAGAGCAGAAAGGCGATAATCAATCCCGCACCCAGCCACAGCAGAAACTCACCCACCGTCGCCATACCCTGGGTATAACCTTCGAAAACATCGATCAACCACTGCAGCAGCCAGGGCACATCTTCACCGGACTCATCCGTGTTCCCGACATATTCCCAGGAATCGCGCATCTCGCGCTTGCCGAAGGCATCATCCTTCAACACCTCCTGGATAGAGTGCTGAACCGCATCCCGATCCAGCAATTCTGCAGCAATCGGCGGTTCACCGGGCAACACAAAACCCACCGCCATAAGCAGCAGGCCGGCCGCCGCAGAGGAGAAGGGACGCTTGCCTTTCACCCGCTCGGCCAGACGTTTAAAGCCAAGCTCTATATCCCAACCCTCCAGTTCACTGCGACGGGTCAGATAGATACAAAAACCACCCGCGACATAAAATGGAGCGATCAGCGACATCGCCAACAGACTGCCGATATGCTGCAGCCAAACTTCAACACCACTCTCGGACATGATCAGACTATCCATCTGCAGCCAGTCCAGCTCAGTTGGGATCAACAGCACCAGCAGTACCAGAAAAGAGAGTTCCAACAGAATTTCGAAATTGATGCCGAAAAAGGTCAGCCAACCGGTCACGTGCTGTCCTCGTCCCAGGACCGTGATACGTGTGCGCCGCTCACTGCCTTTCAACCCCTCCAGCAAGGCTACCGGCATATTGAAGGAGCGCGCAGTGCTGAATCGCCGCCAGGTCAGGTTGGCGAACAACTGGGGACGAACTATGCGCCACCAGTGTGGCCTCATCTCGCTGAATCCGAGCCGTTCACCAAAGACGCGACGGCTCAACCAAAACAGCAGTGGGGGCTCATAGAGCGGTTTGAACCACCAGGCCAGCAAAGCGATCAACATCGGTTCACTGGTGAGCAACAGCGCCACCACAAGATAGAAGGGGAGCGCCGAGGCCAACCACAATAACCAGAGGTGCAGAAACTCGCTACGGGCAAGGGCAAATCCCAGATCAGCCCCTTCCCAGGGCGTTCGCGAACGCAGATTGATGGTGATTCTAGAGAGATCCATGCCGTGACCTGCCCACAAAAACCAGATAGAAAACCACCAGCGCCCAGAGCAGCACCGCTACGCCATATTTGATGGCGGCATCCAGTGTACTGGAGGACCAGAAGGCTTCGACAAAGGCCGCCGCCAGCAGCATCAGCGCTGCCCCCAGCACCAGTTTCAGCGCTTCGGCTGCCGCTGCCTTCAGTGCAGGAATACGTTTTTGCTGACCGGGGGCCAGCAAGGCGTGGCCCAGCATCAGTCCCGCAGCACCGCAGATTACGATGGCGGTCAGTTCAAAGGCACCGTGGCCGGAGACGAAAGACCAGAAGGTATCGTGATAACCCAACCGGGTGAGATGACCGGCAACCCCACCCAATACCAAGCCGTTAAAGAGCAGCATGAAGAGAGATCCAACACCCAGCAACATACCGCCGGCAAAGGTGCGGAAACCAATGCCGATATTGTTGAAGATATAGAAACCGAACATCATGAAGTCGGTCTCGGAACTACGCGCCTCGGAGCGTCCCGGATGACTGCCGGCCGGGTCGTACATCGACTCCATCTCAGCCACCTGCTGCTCATCCATCAGCGAATAGATCATGTCGGGGTCGTCATAACAGGCGAGGCCCAACAGCAAGGCTGGCAAGAGAAATGTTGCCAATGCCAGCAGAAAATAGCCGCGATGACGCCGGAGCGCACGGGGGAACCCGCCGCCGATAAAGTCGAGTGTGCGCCACAACCAGGCACCGCGCTGACGATAGAGACGGCGGTGCCCCCGCAGCACGAGATGATGAAGCTGTTCCAGCAGTGCGGGACTGAACCGCCGACTGCGTGCCAGGGCATAGTGACTGCAGACCTGACGATAGAGGGTGGGAAAAGTGGCGGCACGCGCTTTATCGGGATTGCGTTTGCTGCGGGACAGTTCCATCTCATCGAGTAGCGCCCCAAGCTCATCCCACAGCGGTCTGTAGGCCTGTTCAAACTGTTCCTGGCGCATTAGTGTCCCTTCATCAACCAGTTGGCATATCCGTATATCCCGTCAACAGACCGCTCACCCTTGTGCCCGGAGATTTCGCTCAGGATCTCTGCCAATTCGACGCGGCGTTCGGAGGATAGAGCAGGTGCGCGCTCGGCAAACGCCAATACGGCCTGTTGTTCCGATTCGGTCAGCTCCACCTCTGGCCTCACTGCGGTCCTGGAGGGCAGTTCAGATCGTTCTTCATAATTGTCCCGATAGACTACCAGCGTTCCCGCCGCCAGATCGCCCAACCGTTTGAACTCCCGATTGAACAGCATGCTCAACAGGCCAAAACCATACATCACCGGCATGAAGTCAACCGCACGCAGCAGGTTACGGATGACCGAAGCGGATAGGGTGACCGGAGTGCCGTTATCGTGGATTACCCAGATGCCCATTGCCTTTTTGCCGGGGGTAGCCCCGCTCTTCACCTCGAACAGCACAGGATAGAACCACTCGATGAGAAAGAGGGCGATCAGGATGATCGCCACGCCGACCCCGCCAAAGTAGGAGAAGGACAAACCGATAACGATATAGAGTACAGCGCGAATCGCCGCATCAATGGCCCAGGCGCTGGCCCGGACAAGCGGTCCCGCCAGGCGGAATTCCAACAATACACCTTCCGGGATCTCATACTGCCGGGTGGTGTCCACTTCCTCTGTTGTTACCACCGCAATATCCTATCGCGATTTGTCGAAATAGATATCCCGATAACTCACATAGATCGAGGCCACCATCACCGGCAACACCACCAGCAGACCCAATCCAAAAGGAATGGCGCCCAGGATAAAAAGCACCATTCCCACGATGCCGTAGACCAGAAACGGCAGGACATTTTTCAGACAGCCCCTGATACTCAGCTTCATCGCTTCTATTGCCTTCAGGCCATCCAGCACTACCAATACAGGTGCAAACCAGTATGCCATCATCAGGGGTATGGCAAGGGCCATAACCAGGAGGAACAGCAGCAGTATGGTTGGAGACAACAACATCGCCGCCATCGCCTCGGGATTCTGCATCATCTCCGAATCACCCATAGTCGCGAGCATGCCACCGGCAAATAGCGCAACGATCACCCCAAGCAGCAGAAAGCCTGCCAGGTAGATCACGCCCACAAGCACCAGCTGTCCCATGTTGTTGGAGAATCCGGCGAACAGGTGGCCGATCTCGAATTTGCCACCCTCATCCTGAGCTTGCGCACCCAGCATAAATCCTCCCACGATCACCGGCGCGAAAAGATTGGTCAGGATGCCTCCGAGTAGCGGCACCAGATTGGCCAGAATCACCATTGCAAACCAGATTACCAGGGCGAGCACCCAGGCAAGCGGACTCTGCTTGAAGTGCCACCAACCCTTGACAATCCAGGCCCAGCCATGACCTGCCGGTACGCTGTTGGGCCCCGTTATCTCACCCCGTTCGTGATCCACAAGATCCGCCTGGGGCGCTGCATAGGGATCAGCATCATCAGTTTCGGTGTCCTCCGCCTTGGCCTGAATCGACAGATATTTGGACACTACCACTCCGCACTCTAGACAGGTGCCATCCTCAACTCTGTCAGCACCACATTTGGGGCAGGGAGGCTCAGGCTGTTTTTCCTTCTCTTCAGCCTCCCCCTCTTCCATAGGTTCAAGCGACAGCTGGTCCGCCATTGGATCTATGCGGACAACCAGGCCCACTTGCTCCAGCGCGGCTTGATACTGCTCTGCCTGTTGCCGCGTCAGGTTATTCTTAAGATTCACTTCACGGTCAGTCTTCAACAGATTCTGTGCCGTCTCTTTATCGACCTTGAAGCGCTCACTGAAGGCCACAACAACCTGTTCTGCCTCTGCACCAGACTGTAGCTGTCCGAAAAATACGACTTTGAACACTTCGCTCACTATATCCACTCCATGATTTTGGGATAATTCCGTAGAGTCTAGATCAACAGATCCACATTGTATGATTGCAATTCCTCGAATGCGGCAAAATCATGTGAGAGTGGGATCAGAGTCAAATCCGGTCGAAACACCAAGACAGATTCCCCGTGACATCCAGCAGATTTAACTCTGATCCTTTACGCCATGTTCTATTAACTGCGCACCCACATCGACCTACCGCAGGGCTTGCCGGTTCCGCAAGCGCCACGGACTACTGATTCACTCTATCGAATCCTTGACAATACCATCCAGCAGTTCAAGGATCTCTGCGGTCTCCTTGTCCGCCGGACCTGCCAATGACTGACTGCGGTAGGCCACATAGACCTGTTCCGGCTCATCCGCCTTGATATAGACTGCGATGGTAAAGGGACAGACCACCAGGTTCTCCGGACTAACCTGGGTCATCTTATGGGAGATCACGGCACTGCAGAACTCCACCGACTCGGCCTTTTTGAAGACCTGCTTGTAACCAAGATCGGGACCTGTGCGATTGAGCATATCGCTGACGTGCAGAATACCGCTGACCAGCATCCCCCGCTCCTCGACCGCCATCTTGATATTGTCGATCACGTCCTCATAAGCCTCATCCGCTTTGTAGATCACAACCGGATCAGGGGCAGCTCCCCCCGCGAACACCATACCGGCAACCGACAACATCAAAGCAAACAACAAAAATCTCATACGCATCCTCCAGTTTTTACCCACCGTTCTTCGGCGGTTTTTTACAGTCAAGGTTGCTTAGGAGACTAACGCCATCTGTTTCACTAATAAAGCCCAAAGATTCCAGATCCTGGGACGCAGCGAAAATCCGATCCCTATCGACGGCATCAGCGCGCAGGCAGGTTTGTGGTGCGGTTGACCGGAGTCGGTTAGCGGAGCGGTATAGACCGCTGCATCGGGAACAGCGGCAGGGGCCGATACAGGATAAGACTGCCGATTGGCTTTTACCCAGGCATTTACGCTTCCCGATAGCTTGCCCCACAGTTGAGTACCATGCGCTTGGGCTGCCGAGGATCGTATGCCAAAAATGGGTCAGGGAAAACGGTATTCGACGCCTGCGGAGAAGAGTTGCACAGAGTCTCTGTCAATTTCGTAGCGCTCCCACTCCACCCTAACCGCCGTTTTTTTGTTGATATGGAACTTCATCCCTGCTCCAAATACCGGATCCACTCCCTGCTTGCTATCGAAACTGATGGGCTGACCGCCCACTTCGAACCGCGCATCGATATCTGCGTCCCAAAAAAACAGTCCCACCTTCCCGAACAGACGGAACCGCTGCGCCACCGGCAGCTCACCTACTATCGAGGCACTGATACCCCTGGCGGAATACGGATGTACCCTGGCCACATCGGCTACGAATGCATCCAAGTCGCCAAAGTTGCCGCTGATACGGGATGTCACCTGGCCGAGATCAACCAAGGCCGCCTCCACCGCCAAGTTGGGATTCCACTGATATCCACCGAAGAGTTTCCAACCAATGTCGGTTTCGTCCAGAGTGGAAGTGGTGGAATAGCCCAACGCAGCCAGGTTCGCATCCAGCTCGGCAGCGTCGGCAGCGGATTTTGATGCCCCGACCGAGACTCCCATGTACCAGGGTCCATCATCAGCCTGGACAGGATGAGGAATCAGCCCTCCACCCGTTACCAGAATGGCAAGCATCAATATCGCCGGCAATCGGCCGAATCTTCGACGCCCGCGCAACACTCCGGCAATCCCGAGCCAAGCCAGTAACAGCCACAGTTCCAGCCAACCGAATCCACCGCCACCGGCACCCACCACATCTCCTCCGCTTCCAGCCTTGGCGCTGACCATGACGTTGTCCGAGTCCTCACCCGTCCCGTCGAACAGGGTCAGGCGCAGTACGTAACGGCCTTCTACGTCCGGCGTGAAACCGGGGGTGGCGGTATTGGCATTGCTGAGATCAGCGTTGTCCAGGCCGCTACCTTCCGGTATGGAAACGAAGCTCCATGCATAGCTTAGGCCTTGTGGCGGTGTGTCGGGATCGGAGCTTGCACTGGCGTCCAGGCTAAGCGGAATCCCCTTTCCGGCCAGGGTGTCGCCTCCGGCATCGGCGTTGGGGGGTGTTTCAACCAGGTAACAATGGACGCTTATCTGGTCGCTATGCTGGACCAAGCCGTCCGAGACCTCCAGGTCCAGGCTATAGGTTCCGGCCACATCCGGCAGGAAGGAAGCCACTGCCGAGGCCGCGTTGGAGATCGCCGCATCGTCCAGGGCACTGCCGGGCGGCAGGCTGGCGAAGGTCCAACGGTAGGTCAGTGGTTGCGGCGCCGCATCCGGGTCATAGCTCCCGCTGCCGTCCAGGACAGCCTGATCCCCCACGAGGGCATTCCGGTCCGGTCCGGCATCCGCCTGCGGTGGCAGGTCCACATCGTAGGCACTGATCCGGATCGGGTCCGGATTGCTCTCCAGGTCGCCGTCCGTCACCACCAGCACCAGTTCGTAGAGACCCGCCAAGTCGGGGGTGAAAGAAGGTTCCGGAGTAGTCGCGTTGCCGATATCGTCCTGCACCAGGGCGCTGCCCGCCGGTGTCTGAGCCAGGGTCCACCGGTAGCGGATCAAATCCCGATACGGGTCGTGGGAGCCGCTGCCGTTAAGGATCAGGGCTTCACCGATCAGAACGGAGAGGTCGGATCCGGCATTGGCCACCGGCACCTGATTCTCCACCTGGAAGGCCACCTCACGGGAATCCGACAGCAGCCCGTCGGATACAATAAGCTGCACCCGGTACTGGCCGGTCAGATCCGGTGTAAAAGAGGCCGAGACGGTGTTCGCGTCGGCGATGGCCTGATCGTCCAGGGCGCTGCCGGGCGGCACGGCGATGAAGCTCCAGGCATAGGTCAGGGGCGAGGGCCCCTGATCCGGGTCGGTGCTGCTGCTACCGTCCAGCTGGACCCGATCGCCCAGGTGGATGGTGCGATCGGCTCCGGGATCCGCCACCGGGTTCTGATTTGCGGTCTTCAGCCGGGCGGTTACCGTCCCACTGATTTGCGCGTTGCTCTGCGAATGGATAATCACGTCCACGGTCCCCTCCCCAAAACTGCCCAGGCTGACGTTGAGCAGGATAGCGCCGGTGGCGAGTCCGGGCAACCGGAAGCTGGGGATGGACTGGGTGGGCTGGCCGTCCAGACCATCCAGACTGGCGGCACTGATGGCGCCGCCGGTGCCGGTGATGGCAGCCGAGTAGGCGTCCTCGCTGTTACCGCTGTTTTGCACCAGTACCAGGAAGGCACCATCACCCACGCCCGACAGTTCAACCTCCACCGGGTCCAGGGTCAGGGTCAGTCCCTGACTCTGGGGTATGTCGATCGCGGCTGCGGCCCGGTCCTGTACGTTGCCATCGCCACGGGAGGTGGCAATGACCACCAAATCCAGCGAACCGGGATAGGCGAAGTCGATATCGATGACGGTAACCGTCACATCCTGGGAAGCACCTGCCGCCAGGGTGACTTCGGTAATTTCCAGGGTGGCGGCCGGGGCCAGAACCCCGCCCAGGCTCAGGTCGAAGGTATCCTGGCTCTGACCGGTGTTGGTCACCCGCATGAGGAAGATACTGTCCGGCCTTGCGGCCAGAGCGGTCAGGGCCACATCGACCCCGAAGCCGGAGACGTTCAGCGTACCCGCGGCTTGGTCTGTCACCCCGGACGTGCCGGTGGAGGTGGCGGTTACGTCGAAGTTCTGGCCACCGGCGGCGGTCCCAGGGGGCGCGGTCAGGGTCAATAGCACTTCACGATAGTTGTCGAGACCGGGCGCCACCGTCACGCTCGCCTCGCCGAAGACACCCTGGATACCCACCGGCAACTGGCCGGTCAGCTCGTAGGTCTCGGTGACATTGCCGGTGTTGATGATGCGCACCCGATAGGTCGCACCGGTGCCCTGCCCCGCCGTATCCTGAAGTGGGGTCAGGGTGATCACCACGCCGTGGATTTCGGCCTGGATCACAGCAGTGCCCTCCAGTATCAGGCTGCTATAAGCCAAGCCTCTTGCGCCTCCGGCCGTAGTCGCTGTTACCGCAAACCCATGCTCACCCAAACTGGTAAGGGCATCTGCACGCACCGTCAGGGGAAGATCAATCGACCCAGCCGCCGGCACCTCCACGGAAGCCTGCAGTGTCACCCACTCCGGTGGAAGCCCCTGCAGTCCCAGGTCGTAAGTCACGGCTGTGGCTGCCGGATTCATCAGTGTAACGGTATAGAGACTCTCCTCACCCGGGCGCATCGTGCGGCTATCCGGCGTCAGGGCCACAATCTGTTCCACCGCCACGGATGCGGCGGGCAGATCAATAGAGCCCGCACTGCCCCAGGCGGTAAAGTCCACTGCTGCCCCGAGGGCTGCATTCCTGGCCTCGCCCGGCTGCAGGGTATCGAAACCGGCCCCGTGCGTGGTGCTGTCCGGCGCCCGGTTGAACGAACCCGGCAGGATCACGGCGCTGCCATCGTTCGGCACCTGCACCTGTGCAGTCACTGGAATACCGGTCAGGCCACCCAGATCATAGATACCCAGACCGGAGTTGCTGGCGGTGTAGAGCAGCCCACTGCTGAACAGGGCTCCTCCAACCACGCTCGTGGTGTCCATATCGATAACCCTGATATTCGCGGGATCGCTGGTATCCACCAGGCGCAGTTTTGCCTGGCCATTCAAATCTATCTCTTCTATGACGAAGAGGTCATCAGTAACACTGCGCACGGTAAACAGTAAAAGTCTGTACAGCCCCCCGCCAGCCATCAGTTCCGACCCCAGTATCACCGGATTCAGGGGGTCGGTCACATCCAGCAGATGCAGCGTCATTTGGCCGCTCTGCAAAGGGGAGCCATCACTGATGACAAACGAACCATCCGTACCCACCACCAGGGCTCTGTCCCCCTGAATGGCCATGCCGCCCAGCAGCACCGATCCGGGAAGATCGAAAACGCCGGCTTCAGTGACATTCTGCGGGTCGCTGACATCGAGCATCCGCAGCCGTCCTGTGCCCCCAACGGCGGCGGTCTCTGCCGAACTGCTCATCAGATAGACAACGTCGTCCTTCCCGACTGCGCTCTCGCCGATGAAATAGTTGCTGCCCGGCCACTGTGGATACGAACCCTGAGGTGTGTTGTAAAACAAACCCAGGCTCTGTGGATTCAGCGGATCGGTCAGATCGTAAATGATGGTGTCGCCGCGAATCCCTACAAAGCTGCCGCCCCAGATAAAGATTATGGTATTGATGAAGGCCAGATCACCCTGCACATAGAAACCCGATGCGTGGGTTCCGGTGACGCCACTCGCGGCCGAGGCCAACAGCTCGGGCTGTTCCGGATCAGTCAGACCATAGATAGTCAGATTGAGTTCATTGGCCACCAGCAGAGTATCATCCTTGATCCAGGTGCGGTTATTCCCGGCCAAGCCGAAGGTATGGACAATCAGCGGATCCTGAGGCGTGCTGATATTCAACACAGTGACGCCCTCTGTGCCGCCCAGATAGGCATAATCCCCCCGAACCGCCACAGAACGCCCTCCACCAAGGGTATCGGTCAGACCGATCAGACCGATGCCATTGGCGTCATAATTCACCAGACTGTCGATCTGCAGAGTGACCGCTGCCTGACCATCCCCCGCCGGGAGGCTGTCCGGATCGACCGTCAAGGATGCATTTATAGGCGAGCCGACCAACAGGGTTCCGCTGCCGGAGCCGCCCGGAATCGGTGTGCCATCGGACTCGGTGACACTCACCTCAAGGGTATAACTCCCAAGTGACAGACCGCTGGTATCAAACGCTCCCAGGGCGACCGTGGCCACCGATGAGAGCACACTCATCTGCACGGCTTGTGGTGCAGAACTGAAGAGCTCCGCGCCACCTGCATTTTTCACCCGATAGCTCACCAGCAGATCCCGCTCCCGGTTCAGCGCATTGAGCAGCCGCGTGGTCACATCCACACTGCCGCCGGGGTCGGTAAAGGCCGGGGCGCTGGTCACTGAAAGTACGCTCACCAACTCATCCCTGGCGATGAAGCTGCCATAGGTCGAACGTTGCACTTGCGGTGCGCCGTCGGCGGTCACCACCAGCTCGAATTCGAAGGCGGTCAACTCATCCGCCGGTTGGGTGAGGGTGACGTCGATAGCGATCGGCAGGTGGTGGGTGCCCGAGACGCCTGGCTCTACGGCGAATCCCGACCGCAGGGTCAGGCTGTCCTGGCTGAGGCTGGCGTCGATCCCGGGGGGGATCCCGGCCAGGCTCAGATGGTAAGTGGTGGTCTCGGTGCCCCTATTCTTGAGATAGAGCCTGAATACCGTCGGCGACTGGGGCAGGGCCTCGGCGCTGTTGGGCCTCAGGGCCACCTCAAAATCGTGGTCGGCCAAGGCCGCCAACTGCTCGCCGAAGGCCGTGAGGGCGGTGCCCAGGTCGTCCAGGGCCGTCTCCAGGGTGGCGGGCGTGCTGCCGGCTATGGCCTGGCGGGCGGTGTCGATGTCCGGGGCGAAGGGCGCCAGCAAGGGGTCGTCAAGCTGGCTCGACAGGCTATTCAGACTGGCCAGTAAGCGGCTCTTGTGGGGTTCGCTGCCAAGGTCCTGATAGAGGGTGCTCAGATCCTGGCCCAGGGTTTCCAGGGTGCCTGCCAGTTCGGGGCGGCCGAGGGCATCGGCGTCGGTGGCCGCCTGCAGGGCCTGGAGGGAGCCGGGGGCGGCGATGTGCAGGAGCAGTGGGACCCGCGTCTCAAATTCGCCGCTGGCACCAAAGATGGCGGTCACGGCCACATAGTGGTCGCTGTCCAGGTCCAGTCCCTGGGCCGTGAAGGTCAGAGTCCGGGTCACCGACTCGCCGGGGTCCAAAGTGGGCGCACTGCCCAGGTCGTCGGCGGTCCAGCCCGCCGACAGGTCGAGACCGAGCGTGACGGTCTGAGCCACATTACCGGTGTTGGTGAAGGTGAGGTTGGCCTGCACAACGCCGTTGGGAGTGGCGTAAAGGCTGTTCGGGTCAGCCGATGCGGTCAGAGCGTGGACCTCCGGCATGATGAAATCAACGTCCTTAGTAAGGCGTGTAGAGGGATTTCCAGCTAGCTCAGCAGTCACCGAAAAATCAACACTCGTACCGGGAATCGGCACTGTCGTACTTACCAATGGCCGGAGAAAGACGCTCACCACTCCTGTTGATGAAAAAGGTACCGTAATCGAATCGCGTGCCGTCAATATCTCCCAGCCAGCAGGTGCGACAGTCCCCACGACGAAGTTACCACTCGAACCCAGGTTCTCGATCTGTACTCGAAAGGCGGAAGGAACCTGGCCCTGGGCAAGTTTCACCGAAAACAGATCATCTGAAACAACGGACAAACCAAGTGTAGAATTACTGACTTCAGATCCTTTGGTCAGTGCGGGTACGAAAAACAGATTTACGACTTCATAATCCGTGCCGGCAATGTCGATTACGCTGCCTTTGTTAAAGAATGATTCCAGTCCTTCGTTGGCGTAGGCACTGATATCAAAGATCGTCTGATTTGCGCCGCCGACTATGGTGTCGATTTTCAGATTTTCTCTGACGATGGGTTTGATTTTATCCTTTACCAAATTCTTGGTTATGTTCTTAAAGATCAACTTTGCACCGCCCCTGATGGGTGCGCCTATTATTCCGCCAATGCCTTTTCCAGCCACGGTGGTTATGCCTTTTTTCATTCCGGCATTTGTGTGGCTTTCGATATCCAGCTCCAGTTGCGACAGCTGGCCTTTTGTGAGATTGGGAACATTGAGTTTGATCCAATCCATAATCATTGCTTTATTAGCTTGTTTTGCGATCTTCTTTAAATCCAGATTAATATCCAAACTTGTATTAGTTATCGACTTAACATCCTTTACATAACTTTCCGCACTCATGTATTGGTTCAAGTTTCCCAAAGGTCCTTCCAGATCTTTCAGCAACTGAGTCCCAGCATCACCACCCAACTCCTCGTTCAGCCTTGCTTTGATATCGTCTTTATATGCTTCGATAATCGATTCTTCTATAGCCTCAACAAAGGCATCTGCCAGCCCTTCGGCAACGCCTTGTGCAGCACCCACCGCCCCCTGCTTGACTACCTCTTTTGTAATCTCTGTTGCAAGTCCGACGGGATCCGGCTTCCATTCATCTGGAAATTTCTTATATAAGTCCCATATCTTATTTTTTATTCTGGTTAAATTGCGCACAACAACCCGTGCAAAGCTCATGACAAACTGGCGGATCTGAAGGCCCACCACTTGAGCCCGGATTCGTAGTATCGAGGCATATTCTGCCAATGATCCATGCCTTCCATTTTCCAGAACCCCTATAAATTCGCCGGTTTCCGGATTGTTTTCATACCAGCCTATCGTCTGGTTGCCGTTGATAGTGACCATTCCCGAAGGCACGGTCACGGATTTCCCTGATCGCAGGGCATCCCCAATGCGGGCCCTGGCTTCCGCTGACATGTCCATGTTATCCAGTCGTCTGGAAATATCCTGGTGTCCGTAAAGGACAACCGTGCCCAGCCCGGCCTTGTGTGCTTCTTCGAACACTTCGTATGTTGAATAAAGCGATATTTCGCTTTCGAACCCTTCTGTAAAAGTCCTGACCGCTTCTGTTTCAGCAAGGTTGTTTTCCAGTCCACGCCATATCTTGGCAACAATGGCAGCATCTCTATTTTGTCCTGGATAGGCAACTGCTTTGGTACTATCCAGGAGAAGGTCGATGCCAAAGCGGTTAGTCATCGTGTCATTTACATTTACCTGATACTCGTCGAATGACAAAATGACCCGGGGAGCATCATGATAGAACTTCACGATATGCTGCTTAGCGGTGCTTCTAGCCAACTCGTCGGAAGTCACTAAATAGTTGGTGGCCAAAAGACGCGTTTTTGCTATGTTTTGGCGCGTTTGGTATTTGACAAGTTGTCCCAGCAGATCATCCTCGTCACTGGTAAACGATGCGGGATCTTTATCTAACAAAGTTTCTGACAGCAACATCAGATCATAACCTTCCTCATCAAGAGAACTGGCCAATTGAATTCCCATTAATTCATCATTTACTGAACCGGAAACGATATTGATGGTCGTTACATCGTACTGGTTGATGGCTGGCCGTTCAGTATCTGCTACACCTGGAGCAGACAGGCCGTGCCTGGCCGCGAATCCCACCCGATCCAAGAGATCACGCTTGAGTATCCGCGCCTCTTTGTTTGGGGATTCGAGCCCCAGTTCCAAGGTAAGACGAGTCAACATTGTGTTCGCCATGGGTATGAGGGAGGAAAAAAGCTCTTGGTAATCGTTACCCCGGATCATGGTTTGGCCTTCAATGGATTCCGAGTTGTCATCCAGCAGGATGTAAGGGGCGTAATTATGAGTTATAAGCCCCCCAATCAGGGCAAGAGGTTTATGAGTGTTTACAAAATGACCCAGGGTAAGCGGTTTCCCGTACAGTTCTGCGGCTGAAAACTTTTGTTCCAATGGCACATTATCCGTAAACTGGGAAAGCATATTATGCGATTCCACTTTCAGTCGGACAGTGACCTTGTGTCTATGGGCGTCAGGCACATCAAAATGGGTTGACAAAGGTGTACCCCTCACGGAGCTGTCGCTAAAACTGGGATCGAGCTGAGTGCCGTCTTCCAATTCAACCCACCAGTGATCGGTAGCTTCGGCAATTAGGTCAAGGTCGTTTACAGGATCGGCTTTTTCATATTCCTCGGGGATATACCCCACGGCCTGAGCCATCAGTTCCGGATCAAACATCGAGGCGATCAATACCTTGGCATCCGCCTCGCCAAGCGTCCCCCGCACATACCGCGCCCCAATCCCCTGCCCCCGCAGCAGGGCGATCAGCAGGCTGGCCTGGTCCAGGCTGTTACCGGCATCGGACCAGAGTGTACCGCGCGCCCCGCGCAGGGAACCGGTATAGGCCTCAAATCCGACCTCATCACGCACATAGGCGAAGGCGGCCTCTATGCCAGGGACGAGTTGAGCGATCTTCTCCTGGATGAAGCGATCCTCATGATTGGCATCCACCGTGGAGACAAGCCATTCCGGCACCCCCTGGGCCTGAACCGCGCTGATGCCCAGCAGGAAGAACGGATCTACATCGGGGAGGGAGTATCGGAGCGGTGGAACCCCCTGGAACACCAGGAAGACAGAAAGGAGACGCGCCAGAAACCGAAACCACAGAGTCTGAGTCCAGTGTGACACGGTGCTCTCCCCCCGAACGATCGCCCGGTAAATGGGGGACTTGCGGATCTCGCCACATCCGTAGGATGCGTCCTTCCGGTTCCCCACCAGCAACCCGTAAAAAAATAAAAGCCGGACTGCCTGAACGTGACCCTGACGGAGGTCACTCCCGGCAGCCCGGCTTGTCTCAGACTCCCCCCACCGCTATCCGAAACTGTCGGCGTTCAACGCCTGAACCTCAGTATGCGGGCGGGAACATCGAGTCCCGTTTGCTTTCCGTCCCCCGTAGCAACAGGGGTTGGCTTTTATCGGTATTTTTTCCTTTAATAAATAATCTAGACGGCTTTTCCGTAAACACAAGACCTGAATAAGTGTAAGGCTGATCTGCGTCAACCAATATATTACCTGATTACCCCTGAGGCTCAGCTATTGAGTCAGTGGGTGGCGCATACTGAACCTGAAGCCAAATGAGGAGACCGCCATGGC
>JAMJIN010000059.1:0-19604 GCA_036784775.1 Chromatiales bacterium
GGCTCCCTACATCTTCCCGATTTCTTTCTCGATGTCACTCTTTGTCGCTGGCTGTTTCTTCTGACTCGCTATTTGCAGCTATTTCATCCGGTTACCGCTGTTCGCCAATTATGTTCGGGTTTTTACCGCCATCTACAATGGTGTGCAGAGTTGCCTGTTCTGTTCTGTTTTAAAAGGAATTACCGGTGGTATTTGATACAAACGAAACGTTAAAACTTATCGAGGGTATAACAATACCTCCTGCACCTTTTATCCTGAAACAACTTCATCAAGAGTTACAGAAGGATGAACCCGTCCTAATGGACATTGCAAATATTATCTCACAAGACGTTGGAATGTCCGCTCTTATATTGCGAACAATCAACTCTCCATTCTTCGGCCTGAGGACGAAAGTACGTTCTATTCAGCATGCTGCCAGCCTGCTTGGAATAACTTATGCCATCAATATCGTAACGGGATTGTCGTTAAAGCGCACTTTCGAGGAGTCAGAAGGTGCAAATCCACCTAATTACTGGGACTCGCCGACAAATATTGCAATGATAGCCGCAGATGTTGCACGAGGTGTTTCAGGTGTTGAACCTGACGAAATGTACATGCTTGGTCTATTTCATAATGCTGGCCATGCATTATTGAGTCAACGTTTTCCAGATTACAAGGAGTTCCTCAAGAAGAATGTTAATAGAGAGGACATAATCATTACAGAGATCGAAGATCAACAATACAACACTGATCATGCAGTGCTCAGCTATTATCTTGCGCGTTCCTGGAAGCTAGATAGTCATATTGTGGAAGTGATAAGAGATCATCACAATACTAAAGAACAGTTGACAGAAATGGATGGGGAAGCTTGCACAAAGGGAAGACTGTTAGCCATTCTAAAAATAGCAGAACACGTGGACAAGATATTCTGGAAGATGGATCCTGATAGTGAATGGGTGCAAATCGAAAATGTAGTACTTGACTATTTGGGTATGAGTAAACCTGATTTTGACGATCTACAAGCAGACATGTTAGATAAGTTGATTTCTGGTTGAATCAAATATTGTTGTTTCGGCGTTAACGTTTAGTAGAAATCGGTTGCACTCCGACCCAATAAGCGGGCGGAACTTCAGGCAGATAACGGACATTTCAAGGAGAACTCTCTTGGACATTGAAGAGAAAAACACAGGGAACATGCTGGATCGCCGGGAGTGGGGGTTTTCCCGTTTCAGCATTAAACAGCGACTGTTCGCCGGAGCAGTATTGATTGGACTGATCTTCTTTCTGGGACTGGCCAGTGCGGCCCACTCCCAACATGAGATCGAAGCGAGCCTGTATGCCATCGCCGCACTGACACTGTCACCCCAGACAGATGCGGTAGTGGCCGAGGCATTGACCCAAGTAAGCAGTGGTGCACAACGTCTCTACATGATCGGCGGCGCAGGATTCCTGCTGCTTCTACTATTGACCATGAGTGGATTCTATATCCTCACCCACCCGCTTGGGCGATGCGTGAAAGCCATGCAGGAGTTTGCGAATAACGGAGATCTTGGGTGCCGCATGCCGGTGCGGGGAAAGAATGAATTCACCGAACTCGCTAATGCCTTCAACAGTTTCGTAGGAAGGATGAGCCAGATTGTGGATCTGGTGAATGCCTCCTCGGGTACTCTGGTGACAGAATCACAACGACTCACCGATGTTACCAGCCTGAACCGGGCGCGTGCAGGCACCCAGAGTGAGCGGGTTCAGGAGGTGACAGTCGCGGTTCAGGCCATGAATGAAACCCTATCCAGGATCGAAACCCTGACCTCCGATGCAGCTATCAAAGCAAAAATGGTGCGCGACGAGGCGGACCGCGGCAGCCGTATTGTGGAAGAGGCTGTCACGGCGATCAACGAAGTCGCAGCCCAGGTCGACAGCGCCAACCGGGCGATCGGTGAACTGAAGGCGGTGAGTGAACGCATCGGCAACATTGTCGTCCTGATTGGCGGCATCACCGATCAGACCAATCTATTGGCCTTGAACGCCGCCATCGAAGCGGCCCGAGCCGGAGAGCACGGTCGTGGTTTTGCCGTGGTGGCCAACGAGGTACGCGCGCTCTCACAGGAAGTGGCGGAGCAAAATGCCCGCATCGGCCAACAGATCAAAGAATTGCAGTCGGCCACCAACACAGGGGTGGACATTATCAGCAGCGCATTCGAGAAGGCCCATAACAGCGTGGATGTGGCTGCGCAGGCCGGTACTGCCCTGATTGCCATTACCGAGGCCGCAGAGGAGATATCCGGTATGAACGCACACATTGTCGATGCCATGGCCGGTAATCGCAAACAGACGCGGCATGTCGATGACAATCTGGATCAGATCGTCACTCTGTCCACCGAGACAATGGGGATCGCCGACGAGACATCAGCCATGGGTAACGAGTTCAAGGTATTGGCCCAGCAACTGGGCAGTCTGGTAACCCAGTTTCTGGGTGGTGAACGACAATCGCCGGTTAGCGAAGTGGAACAGCGATCAAATAAGGGAACTGTGGCCGTCTCCGGCAACGGCGCTGAACTGTTTTGACTGCACGCTATTGCAGGAGCGGCGCCTCACCGCGATTTATCCACCTACGGAGTAATCGCGGCGATGCGCCGCT
This sequence comes from Chromatiales bacterium, assembly GCA_036784775.1. GTDB lineage: Bacteria > Pseudomonadota > Gammaproteobacteria > Chromatiales > Chromatiaceae > QGON01. Next base: position 2,618 of record JAMJIN010000059.1, read on the forward strand.
CCTACGGAATTAATCCCACAAGATTCAAAACAGGTCCATCTGGTTGGTGGTGATACGTTCGAAACTCCCGCCGACAAAATGGAGGATACCGTCCGCCACCGGGGCCAACTGCCGGTCGAGGTAGTGTTGATAATCAATGGGACTCCGCAGATCAGCAAGCGGCTCCGGACCATTGAGGGTGATCAGATAGCTGATCCAGCGTCCCGCCCGCTCCAGCTTGCGGGCCGCCTGGATATGGGGCGGCACATTGCGCTGGTAACTTTCCAAAGGATTGCGGATGCGCTTGCGATAGACCAGTTGTTCATCAAGTGCGCCCGACTTGAGACTTGCGACCGTCTCCTGAATGTAATCGTCCCAGGGTTCATTGAAAAAGACCCGCCGGTAGAGTTCCCGCTGAAAGGACTGAGCCAGCGGAGTCCAATCACTACGTACACTCTCCAACCCCTTGAACACCAGTTCATACTCTCCCACCCCATTGCGCACGTAACCCGCGTAGCGTTTTTTGCTACCGGTTTCCGCTCCCCTGAGGGTAGGCATAACAAAGCGGATGAAGTGGGTCTCGAACTCGATCTCCAGAGCCGATTCCAGATGGTATTCAGTCTGCAGTTTGTCTCTCCACCACTGGTTGAGGGAGGTCGCGAGTTGCTGGCCGATACTCTTTGACGCCTCTTCGTCGTGATCCGGTCCAAGCAACACGAAGAGCGAGTCGGTATCCCCATAGATAACACGATAACCCTGCTGTTCGATGTAGTCCCGACTGGTAGTTATGATCTCATGCCCCCGACGGGTAATGCTGCTGGCCAGCCGGGCGTCATGGAAACGGCAGCCGTTGGAACCCAGCACCCCGTAGAAGGAGTTCATGATGATCTTGATCGCCTGGGAGAGTGAACCGTCTCCCTGCCGTTTAGCCTCATCACGCTGTTGCCAAAGTTCCGTGATGATGTCCGGCAGAATCGGCGCTTTCCGGGAAAAAACGGCACCCAGAAAACCCGGCACCGGGTCATCTCCCGGGCGGACCAGACCGAGTGGGTCTATGAGGAAGGTACGGATGATGCTGGGATAGAGACTCTTGAAATCGAGTACCAGTACATTTTCATAGAGCCCCGGCTGGGAGTCCATGACATAACCGCCGGGACTGGAAACGCCGTCTTTGTTGGCGCCGATATCCTGGGCCACGGCACCCGCCCGGTGGAGTCTGGGCAGATAGAGGTTGTCGAAGGCGGCTACCGATCCACCCTGGCGTCCCAGTGGCAGACCCGTCATCACCGATCGCTGAATCACGAAATTGAGCAGATCGGTCTTTTCAAAGATCGCCTCCACCAGTCGGCAATCTTCCAGGTTATAAGCCGCCAGTGCAGATTTATCCTCCCGGAAGAGCCGAAGAATCTCCTCGACCTTGCCCTCACTCCCTTCAATCAACTTCTTGCGACCCAACAGTTTTTGCGCCACGAAACCCAGGGCAAAACTGTCGAAACGCCAGAAGGCCGCCTTCAGATTATCGATACCATCCAGCACCACCCTGCCGGGAATGCTGGCGATCCTGACCTGTCCTGTCTGCTGGGGCTGCAGAATAGCCGCCTGCTCATCCCCGCGCCCCATGTCGAATCGTAAACGATGGTGGCGACAGCGCAACTCGATGGTATTCAGGTCGAAGTTGATGACATTCCAACCCAGGATAAGATCCGGATCCCACTCTCGCAATCGTGCAAAAAAACCAATGAGCAGTTCACGTTCGCCAGGAAACCATTCGACGGGCAGATCGGTCGTCCAGTCCGCTCCATCTCCTTGCATCAAAACGGCCTCACGACCCCAGCAACTCAAGGCGATGGAGAGTATTTCGCTGCTGAATGCATTGGTCTCGATATCGAGACTGGCGTAACTGAGTTCCGGGATGATCGTCGCTGGGCGAAGCCGTGGGTTGACCAACTCCCGGTAACCCGCCTTTTGGACTGGGTGTCCCAGCACTTCCATCGGAGCGGTAATGAAACGCTCCATCAAATAGCGGTCATGGGGTTTGATGTCCGATTCGTAGAGGGGAATGGCATCGGCTGCGGCCCGTTCACGAAACTGCTGCAGCGATTTCTGAGCAGAAAAGTAGAGTCCATCGACAGCCACACCATCCAGCCCATGAAGATCCAAAGGCTTGCGTTCAGGACAGCTTCCCGGCAGGTAATCCGGCCCCAACTGGATTTCGGATGGAATGAAACAGACGGCACGCTGACCCGGATAGACACAGCGCAGCGGCCCTTCAGGGGTGTGAACCCAAAAGACGAGATCGATCCCGTTAGGCCGGTCTCTCCAATGACGGGTTAGCAAAAATCCAGTGGCTGCCGTCATCTATCAGTTCGTTTCCTGGACATTCGTAGCGGTTAAACCCAAAGAGGTTGAAAATCTGGCGGACAAAAAACTACACCGCAACCGACAGAAAGGGTAATTTATTATCACTATGCCCAATATTACCCCAAACCCCCAAACCCTCAGGCACAAGAACAGCGTCTTCCCACGGTTGTCTCTGATTCTCAGCCTCACTCTCATCGGCTGCAGTGTCAGCGAATCACCAGACACCATCTCGATTTCAGAAGAACCGGCAGGCACTTTGACCGAATCAGCGATGGATCAGGACTATTTGGAAAGTATTCGTCAGGAAACCGCTGAGGCTGCCAATCATCGCTTGCAACAAGCCTACGAGCGCAACAACATCCCCCAGCAGCAGCGCAATGGGCGAGCCCGGGTGAGTGGCCAGTACATCAGACTACACTCGAGAAAACTGGCGCTGCTTGATCTCAACTATACGACAGGGCCTGTACGGGTTACCCGAATCACGGGACTCAAGGCGCCATTCATAGTCTCGATCAGTTGTGTTTCGGCAAGCGGAAAAGCCTTCGACATCAGCGATATCGAAAACAAGTGCGGCCAGACCGTCGAGCAGGTCTTTGGAATGGACTGATGTCCAATCAAAACCGGTTAGATGTTAAAGCACAGGGAGGGACCCGCCGTGATTTCTCACGCTTCACGACAAGGTGCGGGGAATTAACCCCATAGAGATTAGCGCCCTACCAAAATCGGACGCGGCCTGTATCCAGATGGACAAAATCTGATTTGGGATAGTAACCGACACCACCGCCCTTCAGCGCCAGTGCCGCCTTGCGAAGACTGCGAAGCTCAGTCCCGGGCAGGCGTACGTCGATCGCCTTGCCCTGCATGTGCAGGCTGCGCTTGGCCACGCCACTCTTCCCACTCTTGCCCCGCAACATCGCGTTGGTATGGGGGGAACGGTAACCTGAAATGATGCGGAAGGATCGATTGGAGCCGAGCCCTGTTTTCAGCGTGTGCAGCAGGTCCAGCAGATCCCGGTCGATTGACTGGGCATCTCCGGTACGGTGATCTCTAAGCAGATGACTGATCTCCTGAAGCCCGTCATCCAGATACTCTCCATTGGCCCAGTAGGTGGCCATCAGCCGTTCCCCGGTATGCAGATGGCGAAAAGCCAGGCTCCGCGATTCACTAAGGGCGGCAGCTGCGACCCAGGATGGCGCTATCAAACCACTGGCCACAATCGCGCAACCACCCAGAAAGCGGCGACGGCTGATGGTGTCTTGAGAATCGGCAGAGATTTTGTTCTGTAACTTCATGAGCCCTCAATCTTCATCCAGCAGGTTGTTTCTGCTAACTATTTTCGGCCATCCGGCAGATAAATTGAGGGCAAGGCTAACAGAATATGCGGGAGAAATGCCAAACCTGTGACCAAATTCACGGGATTGGGGGCTATTCAGCCGATTTCGGCCCCCTCTCCCTCAGGGAGAGGGCTGGGGTGAGGGATTTCGCTTGACCGCTGTATTTCGGCCCCACATCCCGAATAATTGGATAACGATTGATCTGAATCATTGGTGTCAGCCGAATAGCAAATACGCCATCACGAAATTAACTAGTATTGGAGTAGAGGAGGCGGCAGATGGCTGCTTTTGGGCGTTCGGGTCGGATTTTATCGGCGGTGGCCCTAGGGCTATTGTTGCTGGGAGGGCTTGTATATCTGGCTTGCCGCAACAGTTCTTCAGTCTATTTCCTGGCAAACCTCTTTCCTGAAGCGGTCGGTTACTCCATGCCGGCCGCAGCTGTTTGTAGTTCGGTTCCCTCCTTCATTCATATCTATGCATTTATTTTACTCACAGCCGTCGTGCTTAATCCGTCCAGGGCTGGACTGGCCCTGATTTGTCTTGGCTGGATAGCCATAGAACTCTTTTTTGAATTCGGTCAGCATCCATTTTTCGCTCAATACCTGACTGAAAAAATACCCGCGTGGTTTGAAAACTTTCCTTTCCTCGAAGTCGCGGACACCTATTTTCTAACCGGTACATTCGATCCTCTGGATGTACTTTTCATTCTCTTTGGCACAGCTGCGGCATTACTGACCCTGCATAAGGTCCAGCGGTGGGAGGTGGATCATGTTTAAGATCAATAAGGGTTTACAGGCCTGGAGAACAGCGTCGCTCGTTCTGGTGGTCGTCTTTGGTATCTTGACGATTTTAGGTTCCGGCGACAGCGATCAGGACCTTTTCGATCCCTATGCTATCGCCGACGCGGGTCCTGACCAGCATGTCCGAACCTGGTCAACCGTCCACCTCGATGGCAGTGGCAGTAACACCCCCCTTGGGGCGGATCCGGGTGAAAATAGTGCTGTCTACTCTTGGGAAATGATAAAAATGCCGGCAGAGGCACAATTCTGGATGAGTGCCACAAACGTTCTCAATCCAACATTTCTTGCCAGTTACCCGGGTGAATATATTGCTCAGCTAACCGTCAAACATAACGGACATACCGGGTTGGACAATGTCACGATTACCGCTTATGCGGAGTCTAATGAGATCAGGCCAACCGCTAATGCAGGCGCGGATATTGTCGCAAAACATGGTGCATTGGTTGAGTTGGATGGCAGTCGCAGTTTTGATCGATATATAAGCAAATCACTCATCTATACCTGGTTCATGACTGAGCGTCCTTTGGACAGCAACTCAGCACTCTCTTCAAGAGATGTAGTCAATCCCTCTTTTATCGCTGAATTCAATGAGAATGATGGACGGAAGAGCCACTATGAGATTCGCCTGCATGTGATAGATGAGGATGACTGGGTAGCTACTCCTGATCATGTCGACGTCTATGTCTATCCATCAGAAGGTTATGCCCACCCCACACCGATTGCCGGACCTGAACAAAGAGTCAGCACAGGCACACAGGTGAACCTCGACGGGAGTGAAAGCCATGATGTGGATGGCAGGCCCCTGACCTACGCATGGCAGTTCTATTCAAGACCTCTGGGGAGTCATGCCGCTCTCTCAGGCGCCAATACATCAATGCCTTCATTCACCCCTGATGTAGATGGTCTCTATGTACTCTTTCTGTCGGTCGATAATGGTGAGCGTAACAGCAGCAGTGATCTGATCGGCATTTTTAATCAAAGTCTCTATGATCGGCAATATCAGGATCGGGTGAAGGTGACGGCAACATCTGGCACACCTGAACCTGTCTCCCTCCTTGGACCGGATCAGCGGATCTTCTATGCCGGACCTGATAGCCAGATACTAGATGCCAGCCGCTCCATCCCCATCAGTGGAATAACCGGCTATGGCTGGGGACTGATCAACAAACCGGCCACCAGTAATGCCACTGTCGTGACTTTTGATTCCTTTGATCCGAATGGTGCCCAGCTGAATTATGATATGGAGGGGGATTATGTTGTAGGCGTGGTGGCATTAAATATCAATCAATTGGACTACGACACAATAGTCTATAAGGTCACCACGAATACCCCGCCAGTCGCGGATGCCGGCACCGATCAGAATGTCACGGCCAACTTTCCGGTCATATTGAACGGCGGCAATAGCAGTGATGCTGACCTTGACCCTGTAGCCTATAGCTGGAGTCTGGTTTCCACGCCTGTGGACTGGACATCCTGGCCAGGCGCATGGCCGCTGCTTTCCGAAGGCAGAGAGGCCAGTCCGACCTTTACCCCAACAGTGAATGGCAACTATCTTTTACGGCTGACCGTTAATGATAATCAGGCAAACAGCGAAGCTGACAGTGTAACGATCAGTGTCTCCGGATCGATGATCAATTCACCGCCGGTGGCCGATGCAGGCCCCGACCAGCCCGATGCGGCAACAGGGGTACAGGTTACCCTGGACGGCAGTGGCAGCAGTGATTCGGATACGGATCCAATCACCTTCCTCTGGCATTTTGAATCAGTGCCTCTGTTGAGCATGATGTCCGATGCCTCACTGGCAACGCCAACCCTTGAGCAACCCGTGTTTACACCCGATATTGAGGGTGACTACCAACTCTCGCTTGTCGTAAATGACGGCCAGCTCGACAGCACTGCAGATACGGTAAATATATCAGCCACAGATCCGGGGGGTGTTTGCAGCAATCCACTTACCCTGCAAACCGCCTTGCCTTATCTGCCAGGACTTGGAGAGATGCCATCGATTATCCAGATCGATGCCTCAGGGATAGACACGATCAGGGTTGTCACCACAACGGATCCCAGTGCATTTTTGGACGTATCGGCACTGCAGGCATTCATTCCTGACCAGAATCAGATATCGGAAGCCAATTTTATTACGATCAATGGAAACTGGACGATATTCAGCAGGACGCATGACAATCCAGTGAGTGACACCGTATCGCCGTCATTCATCCTGGAGCAGCAGAGCGATAATATCTTCTTTAAGATCGATGTAGCGTTCACCGGTTCTGACGCGCTCGCCGAGGTACAGATCGATTCACTGACGGCTTGCCGTTGTGGTGCGGATGCGGGAGATTGTCCATAAGTCCAAGCCTCCTGAGCGGGGTCGACACCCCGCTTTAGCGAGTCACCGAATCGGAAGAGAGAGGCAGTCCCGCTACCGACAGACTGGGCAACTTGTTGCCACCGGATGCCAAAGCTTGAATCAAAGGGGCATCCAGGCCATAGACATCAGCCCGGAACTGGGGGATGCCATCCTCGTTCGCCCATGCAGAGAAGTAGGCCAGGTAGACCGGTATCGGCTGCTTTAGCCGCCAGATCATCGTCTGACCGGAGTCTATACCCTCCTGCAACGCCAATGCCGAGGCCTGTTCGCTCTCCCCCTGTAGCAGCTGTGTAGCCAGAAGGGAGGCAGACTCAACCCGCACGCATCCTGAACTGAAAGGACGGGTTGGCTGCTCAAAGAGTCCTTTTGCAGGGGTATCATGAAGAAAGACCGCGCAGGGGCTGACCATATGAAATTTGATTTGGCCCAGACTATTGCGGGGGCCCGGCATCTGTCTCAGGACAAAGGGGAAGTCATTCTTGTGATACAAACTCCAATCGATAGCCGCCGCATCCTCCTGAATCCAGCCCCCTTCTTCTCCCTTACGAAATACTGCAATCCCCTTACTGTCGAAAAAATTGTCGTCCCGTAACTGTTTGGGCAGTAAATCCTCCACTGCAATACGTCTTGGAACCGTCCATTGTGGGTTGAGCACCAGATGGGTAATCCGGCTTTTAAAGGAGGGCGTTTCACGTTTCAGCTTGCCACCGACAGTGCGTCGGCGAAAAACCTCTGCACCCTGATCCCTCATCGTCACTTCGAAACCTGCAGTGTTGACCAACAGATAACGCTCTTCCAAAGAGTGGGGCAACCACCGCCAACGCTCCATATTGGCCTTGATCTGGGCAATGCGGTGTCCCACGGATACATTCAGCGCAGCCCGTGTTTTCGGGCCAACCCGACCGTCCACATCCAGCCCATGGCGCTGCTGGAAACGTCTCACCGCAGCTTCCAACGGTGGATTAAAATAGTCATCCCCTTCCGCCGATGGTTCGAGATAGTCGCCTTCAATACGCAACCGCTCCCGTAGCAGCAAGATCGCGGGATGACGATCACCTGGACGCAGGATCTGAACCGCAGGAAAGGATTTCCAGCCCCCTTTACCCTCGATTTCATGGTACTCGTACAGCACCTGCCGCAAACGCTTGTACTCCAGCGCGCCTGGAGCCAGATCACTCAACAGGTCAGACAGGCCATCTGCCGACAACGCGGCCTGCAGGAGCTCCATCGGTTCAGCCCGGTCAAAATCAAAGTGCCAAAGCGGATCCAGTTCCGCCGCTTTGACACGGCCTCCACGAATATCGCCTGCATAGCGGAAAAAGGCATCGGTGAGCAGAAGTTCCCGTTCCAAAACCCCAGACGGGCTCAGCTGGGGTCGTGATACTTTCAAACGCGAAAAATGATAGTCAACAGGCTCCAAACCTTCCATCAAGGCACTGTCAAGCAAGGTCAGTAGTGTCTCACCCTGAGCATTGAGCTGCTCGCCCTCATGCCATACCGCTCGTCCCTTTCGGTCTTTGTAGAAAGCCTGTAACAGCATCCAGTCAGGTTCGCGGGCGGGAATGGCGACTTCTACATCCTGTAGCACAGCCTGCAGACGGCCACGAATCGCCACCACCCCACGCAGCTCGTCTTCAAGCGACGCACTGTTTGCTGCTCCACACCATAGCGCGACGCAGAACAACCCGATGATGGTCGATATATGGTTATGCGATTTTTCCATCCTGTTACCTGAAAACGTCCTCAACCGTTTCACAGTTGCAGCTATTCCCAGGAGCAGCGTGCATGGAAAAAGAGGCCAATACACTGATGCACACAAGCAGGCTAACTCAGCAACTCCTTACATTCAGAGTATAGAGACCAGAATAAATTCAACAGCGATTACCCTCTTCTATCAGGAGTCTGCCAGATTATGGCTAGAAAAGATCGATCTCACCGCTTTGTGGTTGTTCGGCATTTTCCAGCAAATTCTGCTCGACCAGATCTTCGTAGATATGCAGTTGATTCCGTCCGTTGTTCTTTGCGTAGTAAAGTGCCCTGTCGGCGCTTCCGATCACGTCTGCAGTACCGTTTTGATCTCTGATTTCAACCGCCCCGATACTGATAGTGACACGACCTGCCTGCGGCATCTCGTGAGATCCTACCGTCCTAAGGCAGCGCTCCAGCACAGAAACCGCATCTTTCTGGGAAAATACCTTGAGTAAGACGACGAACTCCTCACCGCCATAACGAAAAAGGAGATCTCCATCGCGGAAGGTATCTGTCAGCAGACGCGCCAACAGGATAAGTACTTCGTCTCCAAACAGATGACCAAATCGATCATTAATCCTCTTGAAATAATCGACATCGATTAACGCCAACCAGTAGGTGGCCTCATCCTCAGAACGGCGCTTTACCTCAGACTTGGCGCTGTTGCGCTTGTGACTGCTCAAAGTCAACTGTTTCATCACTTCACTGCTCAAGGTTTCGCGATTCAACAGACCGGTGAGTTTGTCCTTCTGATTTTCATCCAGCAGAGTGAGGTAATTTGAGTAGACCTTCAGCAGTCCATAGGTCAGACGTTGAAATTCAAAACTGGGATTTTCAGTAAACTGCACCAACACGGCAAAAACTTCATTCTTGGTATTGAATACCGGATAGATAGTATCTGTTATGCCTCGCATTTCATCGTCTACCGAGACTACCTCACCCTCCTCCACGGCAAAGGCAATACCTTCGGAAAGCGTTTTGGAGATATGTCGTTCAATCGCAGGAATACCTGAAACCTCTTTGTTCTCAACCATGTGGGTGAGAAGATGTAGATCGAGATTCTCTACCTCACCAGTTACCTGGTAGAGACGCAACTCCTTACAGGGCGCAACCTCAGCCAGGCTTTTCACCAAGCTTCTTTCGATCAAATCACGGTCGTGAAACCGGGTAATTTCTGCCAGAGAATCGATTACCTGGACGGTTGATACTTTTTTCAAAACTGCCATGCTTGGTTTTTTCTTTGTAATCAGATATTTAAGATAATGGAGCAACAACAGAAGCAGGTGCTTCCACTTGCAGGAAAAATATGAGGAAGCACGCGGAAACGATCATTTCCAAGTCCAATTTGACCTACAGCAGGAAAATTTTTCATATCTGGGCACCCAATGTCTCTATTCCTTTTTCCTTACCCGTATTTTACATTCATTATAAAGCCGCTACCTGAAGAATCGTGCGCTTCAACAATTTGTTTCACTAGTATTAACGGCAGCTAATTGAAAACCTTGAAATCGGGACTTATTAGTTTAGAGTCAGTCATCAATGAAGTTACTCTTCCTGCTGGTACTACTCATCCGCAACGGCGCCGGTGATATCAACGCATCCTTCGTCAACACAGAAACACTGGAGCAGTGTGATCTAAAGGCGCTGATGCTCAGTGGCATCTTCTCGACGGCAAATATCGACATCGTCGAGAGTCGTTGCATCCCGAGTCAGATGCAATTTTCCGAGTTTTCCCATGCCGGTTCGTCGAACATGAACCACTCTTTCTACCTGATCCATTTCAGTGATGAGGCGGTAGAGATCCAGCCCATGCCGGACTGGCGTAGTTGTATGATCAAACAGCAGGAGGCAGGCAACCGGAAGCGGGTCTACTGCAGCAGTACCCTTCAATCCCTCTTGACCCACGAGGAGCCCGAGTCAACCAACCCCTAAAAGTCGAACTCCGCCCAGATTGGACAGTGATCCGATGGCTTCTCCATCCCCCGAATCTCATGGGCGATACCCGCACCAGTGCAGCTCCGATTCAGGGGTTCGGTCGCCAGAATCAAATCGATACGCAATCCCCGTTTCGGCTCCCGGTCAAATCCCCGACTGCGATAGTCAAACCAGCTAAACTGGTCGTCTACCTCCGGGTAATGGGTGCGGTAGGTGTCGTGCAATCCCCAGGACTTCAGACGCTCAAGCCACTCTCTCTCTTCCGGAAGAAAACTGCACTTGCCGGTGCGCAACCAGCGCCTGGCGTTGTCCGGGCCGATACCGATATCGAGATCCAGCGGTGCAATATTCATATCACCGATCACCAGCACTGAGTCAGTAGGCTTGTGGAATTCGTTCAGGTAGTTGAGCAGATCTGCGTAGAATTTCCGTTTGGCGGGGTATTTCGTCTCGTGATCCTGGCTTTCACCCTGGGGAAAATAGCCGTTGATCACGGTGACCTCGTTACCCTTCCCCGAGGCATAGCGAGCAATAATCAAACGCCGCTGGGCATCCTCATCATCGGTGGGGAAGCCCTTCTCCACCGCCAATGCCGGCTGTTTGGAGAGCAGCGCCACGCCATAGTGGGTCTTCTGGCCGAAAAACTGCGCCTGATATCCCAGGCTCTCCATCATCCCGAGGGGGAAATCCTGATCCTGTACCTTACTCTCCTGAATGCCGATGACATCCGGATCGTAGGATTCCCGCAGTCTGGCAAGCTGATGTTCACGCGTGCGAATACTGTTGGTATTGAAGGAGACGACTTTCATAATTACACCCTTAATCCAGTATCTGCCAGGAAAACCCTATCTAACCACAAAGAACACGAAGAGCACTTCGTGGTTAAAGCGTGTTTTTAGGCAGAAACAAATCCAATGTATCAGAGCACTTCCCGGGTCTCTTTCTCACCCGTCTCAAAACCGTGCAGATAGGCTTTTCCCCAGGGCAGAAACTCCTGCCCGACGATACGCTCGTCACTGTCTGCCTCGACTGCCTGGGATATCTGCGCTCCATAGCCCAGATCCCGCAGGGCACGGATCATGCCGTTGGCATAACCCCGGTTATACCAGAGTTGCAGGTCGCCATCCGATTCGGCCAGTCCGTCACTCTCCCCATAGAGCCGTTGCAGCAACCGCAACATTTTTTCTGCGATAATCTCTCTATCCTGGTTCATTATCAGACCTGTATTGATATTGCGGGAAAGGCTAACACGCGATTGCAATCTGCACTACTTCACCATAACCTCAGACCGGTTGCGGTTGTATTTCACGGTCAGGATCGCGATTATTCGAATCTCCGTCAGCAATTCGGCAACCACACCATGTTAATCGTCATCTCTCCTGCCAAGACCCTGGACTATGAAACACCCCCGGCCACTAAAACCCATACCAAACCGGCGTTTCTGAAACAGTCCCAGCAGCTGATCAATAATCTGCGCAACTATTCGGCACTGGATCTGGCGGAACTGATGAAGCTGAGCATGAAGCTGGCGGAACTCAATTTTGACCGCTATCACGACTGGAAGACCCCTTTCACCACGAAAAACGCCAAACAGGCAGCGCTGGCAATGAAGGGCGATGTCTATACGGGACTGGACGCAGAGAGCCTGAACGAAGATGATTTTACCTTTGCCCAGGACCACCTGCGCATCCTCTCCGGACTCTACGGCCTGATGCGCCCCCTCGACCTGATGCAGCCCTACCGGCTGGAGATGGGCACCAAACTGCCCAATGAATCGGGCAAGGATCTCTACGCCTTCTGGGGAACCACCATTACCGATGCAATCAATAAGGCGCTGGCGACACAGGGGGATGATGTGTTGATCAATCTCGCCTCTAATGAGTACTACAAATCGGTCAAGTCCAAACTGGTGAAGGGGCGCATCATCACCCCACAGTTCAAAGAGAATAAAAACGGCAGCTATCGCATGATCGGCGTCTACGCCAAAAAGGCCAGGGGACTGATGAGCCGCTACATCATCGAAAATCTGTTTACCGACCCGGAGGATATCAAGGGCTTCGATGCAGCGGGTTACGACTACAATGAAGCGCTCTCCCAGGGGGACCAATGGGTCTTCTCCCGAGGCTGATCGACTCCCACTGCCACTTTGACGATACCCGTTTCGACCAGGACCGGGAGCAGGCCTTTCAGCGAGCAAGGGAGGCGGGAGTTGGCAGCCAGATCATCGCCGGGGTGAAGGCCGAATGGTGGCCGCGGCAGAAGCAGGTCTGCATGGATTATCCTGGACTCTACCCCGCCTACGGTTTGCACCCCATGTTCCTTGGGGATCACCGCCCACAGGATATAGAGCGGCTCGTTTCCTGGATCGAGAGGGAACAGCCTGTCGCCATCGGCGAGTGTGGTCTGGACTTCTTCATTAAAGATCCCCAGCCGGAAGCACAGCAGGTGCTGTTCGAAGCACAACTCGAACTGGCCCAACACTACCGATTACCGGTGATCATCCATGCCCGCCGTTCCGTGGACCAGGTTTTCAACAGTCTGAAACGATTCCCTGGCCTAAAGGGAGTGGTGCACAGTTTCTCCGGCAGTGAACAGCAGGCCCGCCGACTGATCGATCTGGGTTTTCTTTTGAGTTTCGGCGGACCCATCACCTATGAGCGGGCCAAACGCCTGCGCAGTCTGATCCAGAGCCTGCCCCTGGAAAGCTTGATGCTGGAGACAGACGCACCGGATCAGCCAGACAACGGGCACCGGGGGGAGCGCAACGAATCAGCCTATCTGCCAAACGTGTTGCAAACAGTCGCGGAACTGCGCAACCAACCCGCTGTGGAGGTCGCTGCCATAACCTCGAAAAATGCCGCGCAGCTGTTCAACATTCCCTCCAGCGACGAGTCGTGACAGGCATGATGTTTCAGCCAGGAGCTCCTGTACCGGATCTCACCGAACTCTGGCTGTCCGAGCGCCCGAAATCGGCACCCGAACCGGGCACTCTACACCTCTGGTCCATCGATCTGGATCGTTCTGACTTCCGCCATTACCTTTCACAGGATGAGCTGACGCGCGCCGGCCGGTACACACTGGAAACCCCCAAAAGCCGCTTTATCACCGGCCGCAGCGCCTTGCGATCCATCCTTGGACACTATCTGGCCACCCCGCCTCTATCTGTCCAACTGAAATATGGCGAACACGGCAAGCCTGAACTTGTCGATCATCCGGGTGATATCCACTTCAATCTGGCTCATAGCGGCCATCTCGCGATCCTGGCAGTCTCCTGCGGCAGCCCTGTAGGGGTGGATGTGGAGAGAATCCGTTCGCGCAAATATATGCCTGGCATCGCCAAACGCATGTTCAGCACAGAGGATTTCACGTTGTTTGAATCGCTTTCCGGCTCAGCCCAGACCAGGCTCTTCTGCCATTTGTGGACTGGTCTCGAAGCGCGGCATAAATGCCTTGGCACGGGGCTGTTCGCACCCACCCCGGCAAGTGAAGACACCATGCCCTGTTGGGAAAACTTCATCCCTGAACCCGGTTTTTGCGGCGCAATCAGCATGCAGAAGGAAATTCCAAAAACGGAAAACTGGACCAGCTTCAAATTTCAGTGACATTCAGTAACGGAGACATGACGCAACCCGCCGCTCCCGGTATGATGAGTCGGTTTTGATCGTATAGACAGCGGAGCGAGTAATGGCCAACAAAGGGATTCTGATCACCGGTGGCGCCGGCTATATCGGCAGCCACACTGCACGTCAGTTGGGGGAAGCCGGGGAACGTCTGATCACCCTGGACAATCTCTCCACCGGCTTCAGAGAGGCGGTACTCTACGGTGAGCTGGTAGTCGGCGATACCGGCGATCGGGCGCTGGTCAGCCGCGTGCTCAAGGAACATGATATCGACACGGTGCTGCACTTCGCAGCCCACACCGTGGTACCCGAATCGGTCGAGGATCCACTCAAGTATTACGGCAACAACACCTGTAACACCCGCAGTATGCTGCAGTGCTGCGCTGAGGCCGGGGTAAAAAACTTCATCTTCTCCTCTACCGCCGCCGTCTACGGCACGCCCGAGAGCGGCATCGCCCATGAGGATACCCCCACCAGCCCGATCAATCCCTATGGCACCTCCAAGCTGATGTCGGAATGGATGTTGCGCGACCTCTCCGCCGCCACCGCGATGAAACACGTCATCCTGCGTTACTTCAATGTCGCCGGTTGTGATCCGGAAGGCCGCATCGGCCAGGCCACCCCCAATGCCACACTGCTGACCAAGGTTGCCTGCGAAGCGGCTGTGGGAAAACGGGATTGCGTCTACATCTACGGCACAGATTACCCTACACCGGATGGTACCGGCGTACGTGACTACATCCATGTGGAGGATCTGGCGGCTGCTCATGTAAAAGCTATCGAGCACCTGCGCAAAGGGGGGGACTCCGCCATCCTCAACTGCGGCTATGGACATGGATTCAGCGTGCGCGAGATGTTGCAGGCGGTGGAGCAGGCAGGCAACATCAAACTCAATATCATTGAGGCTGATCGCCGTGCGGGCGATCCACCTGCCTTGATCGCCAGTGCTGAGAAGGTACGCGAGGTACTGGGCTGGAGTCCGGCCTACGACGACCTCTCAGTCATCGCCAGTTCCGCGCTCAACTGGGAAAAGAAACTGCTGAAATCACCCTGGGGAAAATAGGGCGCCATCATGGAACTGCTTCAGATATTCATTCTCGCCGCTCTCCAGGGGCTGACAGAATTCTTGCCCATATCCAGCTCGGCGCACCTGATCCTCGCCCCTCTTGTGCTGGGCTATGCCGATCAGGGGCTGGACTTCGATATCGCAGTCCATGTGGGTTCTCTGCTGGCGGTAATCAGTTATTTCCGCAAAGAGGTCGTCAGTATCACCGGTGATTTTTTCCACTCGCTGGTGAATCGCAATGCCGCTTCAGCGGACTCCCGTCTTGGCTGGATGATCATCATCGCCACCATTCCTGTCGGTCTCTTCGGGCTGCTGATGAAATCACTGGTCGAGACAGATCTGCGCACCCCGCTGGTGATCGCCATCACCACCATCAGCTTCGGTATCGTCTTGATGATGGTGGATCTGCTCGGTCGTCACACACGGGACGAATACTCCATTAAATGGACAGACGCCCTTGTCATCGGCGTATTTCAGGCATTTGCCATCATTCCAGGCACCTCCCGCTCTGGTGCAACCATGACGGCAGGACTGCTGCTGGGACTCTCTCGCGAGGCGGCTTCCCGCTTCTCCTTCCTGATCTCCATCCCGACCATTCTCATGTCCGGCGGGCTGGTAACGTTGGAGTTGATAGAGAGCGCCAATCCCGTGGAGTGGGATTCTCTATTTATCGGCGCCGGACTCTCGTTTGTCACGGCCTACCTCTGCATCCATTTTTTCCTGCAGTTCATCGAAAGAATCGGCATGCTCCCTTTCGTGATCTATCGACTGATTCTGGGCGTCGGGATTCTCTATATCTTTCTTCCCTAGTGGCTCATATCCAGTATCAGAGTATTCCTACAGAAACATCAGAATTTTCGGCTTCTTCCAATACGTAGTCTGGGATATTTTGAACGCGTCTTGAATGATCCAAGACCTCCAAACGGAGTTGGAGCCAATGCACAAGGAGTGCTTACGATGCCCGTCCCAAAACGTCCCACTATTTTTCAGCGCCTGCTGTTCGCCGCCTGTCTGACATCCATCTCTCCGGTAAATGCGACACTTGTCATCAACGAGGTCGATTATGATCAGCCAGGCAGCGACCAAGCGGAATTTATAGAACTGTTCAACACAGGGGGCACCGCCCTCAATCTTGACGACTACACACTGCAACTGATCAACGGAACCAACAGCACATCCTACCGAATCTACGACCTGCCCACTTTCACCCTGGATGCCAACGCCTACTTTGTGCTCTGCGGCAATGCCGGCAACGTACTCAACTGCGACTGGGATGTATCGCCGAACAGCAACCTGATACAGAATGGAGCACCCGATGCGATCGCCCTGTTTCTGGGAAATACGCTGATCGACAGTCTCAGTTATGAGGGAGATATCGCTGGATATACTGAGATTTCTGGCAGCAACCTGATCGACCCGTCAAATGCCGCCTTTCTCGGCCTTTCACGCTCCCCGGACGGTGCCGACACGAACAACAACAATCTCGATTTCAGTCAGGCCTGTATCACCCCCGGCATGCGCAACAGCACCCAGGCAAACAGCTGCAGTGCACCCGTTAATCCGGTTGCCCTGCCGGAACCCTCCAGCTGGCTGATTATGATGGTGGGATTGGTGGGCATGCTGCTGCCGAAGAGATTCCGCGAAAAAGAGATGTGAACCGGGTTGCCCGATCCGCTGCGCTTGATCGGGTGTTAGCGGCTGAGTAAAACCGCGCATAGATGGCGAAGGCCGCCTCGCTGCGTCGATACATCCTCCGTCAGAACGTCACATCC
>JAMJIN010000414.1:0-1624 GCA_036784775.1 Chromatiales bacterium
AAATCGCTCAAGCTCATGCCTGTCTGAAATTGGATTGGATTCTGTGCCATGTCCGCTCTCCTATTGTGGATCGTGGCATCATCTTGCAACAACCAGTGGCTCATTCCGTGAGTCACTGCTGAACATTCGTACTAATCAAGAAGAAGATTGATTCGGTCTCAGGATCAGTCTAAAATCTGCATGCAGCAGCAACCGGGAAAAGCGCAGGAAAGGATCCCAATACCACTAAAGCGGCCGCGCAGCTGGACACGGAACGTACGAAGGCTGTTTCATTTGAGCTGTTAAACTTCGTGGTGAGTGCCTTTAGTAAAGGTAAATAACAGGGGCAGAAAAAATTGGGAGTCGGGATCGCTTTCTAAATGGAGCTTGGAAAAGAGGGCCGGCGGTAAAGGGATATATTTATTTAGCACTCAACCGCCAAACGGCCTCACGAGACAACAAAAGGGCGTTGGCCTGATTGATGGAGTGGTGGAATCAGAAATTGGTCGCGGCATAGTGCTATCGATGGACAACAGCCCAATGCTGCCGCTTAACCTGAGCCATCCTGACGGAAGAGGATCTCCAGACGCAGGAACAGGGCCGTGTTGATGTCACGACCACCACCGTTGTCGTCCTGGGGCCAATAGACTTCCGGGATCACTTCGTAGAAGAGCCAGGGGCGGTAGAAGTTGCGCCGATAACGTGCACGGATCCGATAGGTGTTGACCTGAAAATCGGGTTGGGTCTGCCCGAACATGCCGGCATCGAAGGCGATGGCCCGGTGGGAAGAGTCCCGGTAGAAATAGGTGAATTCGCTGCTCCACTCCACGCCGTTGCTGATCTCGGAGAGTAGCCCGTAGTTGCTCCAGCGCAGCATATTCCCACCGGTCAGGGCGTGCTCTATATCACCGCGCAGATCGGCGCCAAAGCCGTCCCGGGAGTCCCAATAGCCGGTGCCGGCCAGTCGGGTCAACCAATCTTCATCGTAACGCCAAGCCTCTCGGTAACGCGTCCGAAGTTTGGTGGCCAGGGGGTTGAGCCGGAACCCGGCGGAAAAGGACAACTTTTTCATCGCCTGATCCAGCACGTCGAAGCGCAGGCTGGCACCGCTGGTACTGGTGGTCCCGGTAGTTGCGGCAGTGGGTAGCGGCACCTCTGAATCGGTCAGGCGGTCCTCTTCGGTTCCCCCTTCGATCACCAGCCGGGCCTTGCGTTGCAGTCGCGGCAGTTTCACCTGCAGGCGGAACTTCGGGTCGTAGGTCATTTCATTGCGCGATTCAAGCCGCAGATCTTGAATCAGACGCAGATGCACCACCGCATCGGTCTCCTCCGCATCCCGCTCATCCCCAAAGAAACGGTCGAACCAGTTGGCTCCTGCGTCCAGGGTCTCACCGACCCCATGCACTGAGTAGTCCAACCAGTTTTCTTCCGCTTCGGTCTCTGCGCCGGCGGGGCCAGCAGCGAGCGCCAAACCCAGGAGAATCATGATTCCCATCACTCCAGCCGACGGTCTATATCCTGCCTTCATTCACTGCGCCTTATCTATCCTGCCCTACAATGACCTTCCTGATTACCCCTGAGGCTCAGCTATTGAGTCAGTGGGTGGCGCATACTGAACCTGAAGCCAAATGAGGAGACCGCCATG
>JAMJIN010000415.1:0-1624 GCA_036784775.1 Chromatiales bacterium
GGGGGGGGGGGTCTCATAAAATCAATATGGAAAACCAAAGATCTGCATCTTGTGGACAAGCTCGGGTATGGCGCGCCCTCGCGATGCCTGCCGACTCCTCGGGGGGGGGGGTAGTTAATAGAGTTGACGTGGTTCAATAGATTGGCACAACCCAGTTAAGATAGATTTACTTAACTGAGGTAGAAGAAATGACAATACACAAAAGAATTCAAGCTGGATGCAGTCAGCCTGGTGGCAGATCAGGGATATAGCCGCTCAGAAGCAGCGAGAAGCCTTGATATTAATGCCCAAATGCTGGGGCGCTGGGTCAAAGAACAGCAATCAGATGATGGCCCGGCCTTTCGAGGCAATGGCAAACTGACACCGGGGCAGGAGGAGAATAGAAGCCTCAAGGCTCAGGTCAAACGGCTACAGATGGAGAAAGAAATCTTAAAAAAAGCCACGGTATTCTTTGCAGCAGAAGCGAAATGAAGTATTTGTTTATCACCAAACATAAGAATACATATCCCGTGTTTAATCTCTTGGGCTCTTCCCCCTGATTCAGTGTATAAAGATGCGTAGAAAATAGACGGAATTAAAGTAACCCGGATTGCCAAACCACACGCCCTATAATCGCAATGTGATCCAGCTGGTTGGCGGGCACCTCGACTGGATCGAAGCCGGGGTTATCTGATCGAACAGTAAATCCGCCGTCAGGCCGCAAATACAACCGCTTGACCCGAATTTCTCTACCGAATCGGATTGCATATACTTTACCATCCAGGACGGTGGTTTCCCCTCGGTTAATCATCAAGTTAGCGCCGTCGCTGATGGTCGGTAGCATTGAGTCGCCGGGCGCATAGACGCATATCAAGTCCTTCTCTTTCCAGCCTTGCTCATGAATCCAGTTGCGACGGAACGACTGTGGTTTTTTCTCGACTAGGGGGTCGTAAATGATGTGGTAGTTTTCGGTGTCGACGTACATCTTGAGGCGTGGGATGGCGGCGTTCTTCTCTTGGTCCGGTTCTCCGCGGTAGTTCTCAGTCTGTCGGGGTATGTTATCGCCAGTCAATAGCCAGTCTACACTTTTCCTCAAAAACACAGCGACCTTCACTTGGTGAC
Source organism: Chromatiales bacterium (assembly GCA_036784775.1). Taxonomy (GTDB): domain Bacteria; phylum Pseudomonadota; class Gammaproteobacteria; order Chromatiales; family Chromatiaceae; genus QGON01. Next base: position 1,102 of record JAMJIN010000415.1, read on the forward strand.
CCTTCGGAATCCTTGCCCGCGATCGCCAGTTGTATACAACTTGATCTGTCACGCCCAACGCTCGAGCAAGGTCCGCCCAGTTCTTTTGGATGCTAGTTAGTTCTTTTTGAACTCGTTCGATTTCATTCATATACAGAGTGTGTAACCTCCGTTGAGATTAGCCAATAGCCATATTGTGTACACTTAGCTTGAAAAAGCTACACGAACCGTGTAGCTTTGTGCGTATGGGTATTGACATAGCCATCGTCGTGGCGGGGTCTCAGACCAAGTTGTCTGAGAAAACTGGGTACTCAATCCAAAATATTGGGAACTGGAGGATTCGAGGTGTGCCGGCGGAAAAGGTTATATCGATATGTAGTGCGTTAGCCTGGAGGGTCACACCTCATCAACTGCGCGGGGATATCTACCCAAACCCAGTCGACGGGTTGCCTCTAATTCCACGTCTCTCAGCAGCAGCAAATCAGTAACGTGTCCACGCCTCTTTTACTTGAATCCTTTGGGGTTATATTCCCCGCCCCTTGGG
>JAMJIN010000416.1:0-1009 GCA_036784775.1 Chromatiales bacterium
CTGATAACATCACTCAAGTGTACACGTGGGCAGGCAGGGTGCGCAACATGACGTGTCACTCGATGGGCGAGCCCGAGCCTCTCGTTAAGTGGTATCGCTTCGGCGAGCTGCTTGAGAACAACCAGACCAACAAGATCTACGAGATGGGCCGCAACAGTGCGCTACAAGTGGGTATTAGTGTAAACTTCCTCTCTCACATCTTGTCTGTCCATACTGCAATATTCTGCCCAAATGGAGACAAAATAAGTGACCATGGTTCGAATCCACCTGCTGCTGTTTCGACACTTGAGCAATTTCATTCATCCCACATTGCTTGTGTATTTCGGAAGAGATTAAAGCCGTCTCCTGGTGTCTATGCCAGGCGAAGTAAAAGATCCTACACAGGGAAATGAAAAAACCTGCTGTGGACTCAAAGAGTGTTCTTGATCTACGAAGACCCATATGGATGCCGCATAAGCTGCTGCTAAAACACTTGTTCTGATAAAGGAGCAAGCGCCGTGAGCCTCTTGTCTAGGTGGATACCGGCGCTATATGAGACCAAATGTTATTATTGGTATCTTGTCTGTACAACCTGACAGACTTAAATATCTCTTGCCACTTGGGATTATAAAATGTCTGATTTCCACACAGGAGCTTCATAGTCTTGCACTTACAAATAATGGGCACTCGCAAAGCTACAAATTAACCTTTTATAATTAGCTCACATATTATACCAATCTTTGCCAATTATATTGGTCAGTTTAATCTCTTTAATGGTTCATCAATTCATTCTTTTCTCATTATGTGCCCTAGATGTCCCTCTTCTCGATTTTACATTACCCACTTTTTGCAATACTTCTTTATTTTGCCATATTAAATTGTATTCTTATAGAAAGAACATTCATGTTGCATCCTATGTACCTTAGCATGTCTACCTTTCACTGGTTACGTGGCAACTGGTTTGTGTGTTTCCCAGGTGAAGGTTCGGGAAGAAGATGAGGGGTGGATCTATGGAAAAGTCGGATCGTAG
>JAMJIN010000060.1:0-19495 GCA_036784775.1 Chromatiales bacterium
GCTTTCTCATTTTTATCGTTTCAAATGTAGGATTTTTCATGGTTTCTGGATCTCACCAGCAGTGAACTCCAGAGATAGTGCATATTTTTTATTTCTCCCTGTCTTTTATACGGTGGAATGGTTGTTAGCACCGGAATTTATGCAACTACCGGGTAAACGAGCGGCACATCGCTATTGTGCGTGATAACAAGAGCAAAGAGTTATTAAGACTTCCTGCTGGAGGAGATTACAAGGGATGGCAGGTTGCTGAGGTAGGCAAGGGGGAAGTCGTTTTGCGTAAAGGGAAAAGAAGTATCAACCTGATATTGGAAGCAGGTACCGGCATGCCTGTGAGAGCAAGCCGTTTCTCTCCCAAGCAACTCTTGAAAAAACAGAAGATGCCGATCCTTGTTCCCAGATAACCCAGTGAAGGATTGGATTTTAACAGCGGCGGAAACCGCCTGGAGTAAACACCATGGCCTCAATCTATAGGGACTATTTCAGGATTAAAGAGGATCCGTTCTCGATCACGCCGGATCCAAAATTCCTCTTCCTAAGCAGGAATCATCGTGAAGCTTTGGCCCATCTGCGGTTCGGCATGGAGGAGGGGGGCGGTTTCGTGCTGCTGACCGGTGGCGTGGGAACCGGAAAGACGTTGCTCTGTAGAAATCTGTTGGAGAGCCTGCCGAATGAAGTCGATGTCGCATTAATCCTCAATCCCCGGCTGCAGCCGTTTGAACTGGTGGCCTCTATCTGTGATGAGCTGCATGTCGAATATCCGGCTGCAGCTGAAAGCATCAAGGTGCTGGTCGACCAACTCAACACCAATCTGCTAAGTTCCCACGCGGCTGGCCGGAGGACGGTGGTCATTATCGACGAGGCGCAGAATCTTAGCTACGAAGCCCTTGAACAGGTCAGGCTGTTAACCAATCTTGAAACCAAAACTGAAAAGCTGATGCAGATATTCCTCATCGGCCAATCCGAACTGAAAGAGATTCTGGATCAACCAAATCTACGGCAGCTGACCCAGAGGATCACCGCTCGGTATCATTTAGAATCGATGGGTCGGCCGGAGACCAAAGAGTACATCAGGCATCGTCTCGAAGTGGTCGGAATTTCGCAACATCTCTTCACAAATAGCGCGTTGGAGGCGGTGTATCAACTTACCAAGGGTATTCCCCGCCGGATTAATATCTTTTGTGAGCGTGCAATGGTGGCTGCTTATGCGGAACGCAAAAATGAGGTCGACTACTTCTTGCTGAAACGTGCGGCAGAAGAAGTGGAGGGCAACCGACGGAAGGGTAGATGGCGCAGCCTGCTCAAGGTTTCCGCCGTGGCAGCGGTATTGGCTGTTTTGAGTACAACCCTGTCGCTCAACGACATCACAAGTTTTGGAAATAATGTAGAGCATCAGATGCGGTTGCTCTTGGCGGATCTGAAAGGGCATAAAAAAGGTGCTCCTGTTATTCCAAAAGAGACCGTTACCACCACCATCCCAAATAACAAGGTGGATTTCTCTCCAATTAAGATTGCACAGGCCGGCTATTCCGATTTAGGGGTGGCTGTGCCTGAAAAAGAGGAGCATCCGCTGGTCGATGGAAAAGCGTTTGAGGCAATGACTGTTGGGGAGGTGTTTTCAGAAGATCGGGCCTTCAGCGCGCTGCTCCGCTATTGGAATGTTGATATTTCTGCCGTAGTAGATGGCTCTGTATTCTGTAAGACTGCGGATGCCCACAAATTAAAATGTGTCTACGGGAAAGGCACTTGGACAAGTCTGGAGTATTTCAACAGACCGGTGATCATTGAGCTGGAAACATCCGATGGCCGTTTGGTCAATATGATGGTGACCGAATTACACGGCAATAGAGTCGTGATTGATCACAACGGAGAACGCATGCAACTTGAACGGGCCACTATTGATTATTTGTGGTCCGGGAGCTATGTATTGCTCTGGAAGCCACCGCAACTCAACGGAACCATGCTGGCTGTAGGTGCGCGCGGTCAGGATGTTATATGGCTTAATGACATACTTGACCGGGACGAAGGGATTTACGGGATCCAGACACAGGGCAAACGAAACGACAGATTTGACCAGGCTCTTGTTGAAAGGGTGGTCAGGTTTCAACAAAAACACGGTTTGACGCCAGATGGAATCGTAGGTGAGCAGACCCTTATTCAATTACAGTCCGCATCCGGAGATCCTGACGTGCCACTTCTGATGCAGGCGAAGGGATAGGGTGGTGATATGTCATATATATTAAATGCATTGGATCAGGCAGACCGGGAGAGGAACAAAGATGGTGACGCAGAACGAACGCCAATGTCCGGCAGCCCAAAGGCAAACTACAAGCTGACATGGCTTATTGCCGCGATGGGGCTACTGTTACTGAGCGGGATTGCCGCGTTGCTTGTGCTTAACGGTATCAATTCCCCTGTCCCTGCTGAACAAATGAGTGAAACGCAGACGGTCAGGCATCTGCCGCCTAAAAAGGAATTGCCGAAGAAACCCCTTTCCACACAACAGCGGGGTACCCCTTTGCTGGCCTCGCTAAAAAAGGGGGGGCAGCAACAAGAGGCTCCAAGGAAACCTAATGTAGTGAGCAGCCCTGAAATAAACGTGATGGATTTCAACGAGGCTAAGGCGGCGAATAAAAGTGACGTTCTGACAACAAGTGTTCCGTCGCCGGAAACAGTTGATCGACAGAGCAATCCGCCCGATACCTCCACTTATCGGAAAACAGTGGAAGTCAGTGATGGTGTTGAAGGCGGTGATCCAGACTCCGGATCACCGAATCGTTTGAGTAGTGGGGGTGGTGAGCCGACCGATCAGCAGACCCCCGTAACCCTACCTTTCGTACAGCAACCGCTGACGATGGTAGTGAATGCTGAGCCTCCCTCATCTGAGATCGTGGCAAATAAGTCAGACAGTGAAATTCCTTTGATCTTTGAATTGCCCTATACAAAAAGGCTGTCGATACCTGATATCACAATCAACGTGCATGTCTACAATTCCAATGCGGACAAACGCTTTGCCATTATCAATATGCGTAAGTATCGGGAAGGGGACCAGTTGCAGGGCAGCAGCGTAAAGCTGTCCCAGGTAACGCCGCATGGCATCGTTATTGACTATGGGAATGGTTTGGTGCGGATTGATAAGGATGTGGTCTATCGGAAGTCTACTTAGTTTGGTTGATATTTCATCTCTTTAGGCTTAATTCTTCTTCATAAAATCGGGAAATATTTATCCCCTTAAAGTCAGGGGTTTCAGCGCGCTGACCACTTGATCCCGGAAGTCTGACGGACTGCCATTTCTTGCCTAATTCAGGATTTGGGTCCATGTTAAATTCACTGTTCTCTGAAATATTAGGTAACTTATGCCATGACGCGACTTCTTTTAGTGGAAGATGATGAGCTCCTTGGTGACGGTATTTGTAAGGTCCTCTCTCGAAGGGGGGATGAGTTGGAATGGGTTCGTGATGGACGCTCTGCGCTCACTGCGATAACTGAGGGGGACCCGGATCTGGTACTGCTCGATATCAATCTTCCTGATATCTCAGGCTTTGATATTCTGAAAACTGTTCGGTCAGCGGCAAATGATGTGCCGATACTGGTCCTTACCGCTCGTAGTAGCGTCTCCAACCGGGTGTTTGCTCTCGATAACGGTGCAGATGACTACCTGGTAAAACCCTTTGATACCGATGAGTTATGTGCCCGTGTCCGTGCGCTGCGACGCCGCTCTGCCAGTCAAAACGAGGGTCGGCTGCGTTGTGGTGAGCTGGTGATGGATACATCGGCGTTGACTTTGACGTTGGCAGGAGACCACGTCAATTTATCGATACGGGAGTTTACCTTGTTGCGGACGCTTATGGAGAACCGGGGGAGAGTAATGTCACGCCATCAGCTGGAAGAGGAGCTCTACGGATGGGATGTGGAAGTGGCGAGTAACACCATCGAAGTCCATATTCACAACCTGCGCAAGAAGTTGACCGGCTGCATTATTCGTACTGTACGTGGTGTCGGCTACATTATAGAAAAATGAAACACTCTCTACGGTTTCGCCTGCTCTTCTTTGTCCTGACCAGTTTTATTATTGGTTGGCTGACGATTTCCGGGTTTACCTGGTGGCGTGCCACGGCCGAGGCTGACGCCCTGTTTGATGAACAGCTTTTTCAACTCGCCACGTTGCTGGCTGTCGTGACTTCACATGAGGCCGAAGAGCAGGATCTCGACGACTTCGCGGAGGACATACAGATAAATGGTTATAGCGATCCGCCAGTGTTCCAGGTGTGGTCCTCCAGTGGCCAACTGCTGGTGCATGGCCCAAATGCTCCCAGGAAACCCTTATCACTCAATTTTGAAACCGGGTATAGCGATGAGGTGATGAGAGGGCGTCAATGGCGTGTCTATACCCGTTATACAAGTGATAAACAGCATCGAATTCAGGTTGCACAGGAGATCGCCGGTCGGGAAGTCAGAATGCTCGGTTTTGTGGTGAATATCTTATCCCCCTTACTGCTGGCTCTACCGATGATCGGGGTACTTTGGTGGGTTGTCGTGCGGGCATTGAATCCCTTGGGAAGGCTGGTTCATCAAATTGGCGCGCGCAGTGCCACCAATCTTGAAGCAATCGACACTACGATAGTGCCGGTTGAAGCGAAGGTGTTGGTAGATGCCATCAATGATCTGTTCCAGAAGCTGCAATTTTCCATCGAACGCTACAATCGGTTTACCGCCGATGCCGCCCATGAACTGCGAACCCCACTTGCGGGTTCAGTCGTTCAAATCCATGCGGCACTTGAAAGCCGCGATGAAAGTGAACGGAAACATTCGCTGAATCAGGCATTGAAAGGCCTGTCAAAACTCAATCGCCTGGTGGAACAGTTGCTGGTATTTTCACGTTTGGAGCCGGAAGTGGCGATGTTGGAGTTTGCCCCCCTGGATTTGAGGGAGTTGTCGGTTGAGGTGGTATCGGAATATGCCCCCGGCTACCTCGAAAAGGGTGTTGCCCTGGAACTGGAGGCCCCGCATCCGGTGATGCTTAAGGGTAATAGAGAGTTGCTCGTGATTGCCTTGGGAAATCTTTTGGATAATGCAGTCCGGGTTACCCCCAGCGGCGGAGTGATTAAAGTTGGTCTCCTGGCCGATGATGATTTTATCACCCTTGTGGTAATTGATGCCGGTCCGGGTATTGCCGACCACGATAAGGCGTTGGTTTTCGGTCGGTTTCACCGCCTCATTGGCACTACTGGTCAGGGTAGTGGTCTTGGTTTGTCGATCGTTCATAGCGCGGTGAGACTGCACGGCGGGACAGTCACATTGGAAGATGGTGAAGATGGAAAAGGACTCCAGGTTGTGATTAAAATTCCTATTAGGCAATCCTAGCTCCGCTGGTTGAAAAAAATGTGAAATTATTCCCAAAACCTTAAGCAATTCTTAAGATTCACTGACTACTTTTGGTATACAGATGCCTGCGGTCGATCTCCAGAGACCGAATATACCCACATATACCAAGGGGAATAGCCAGTTATGTTCACAAACTACGTGCGAGTTTTAGTCAGCGCTGGAGTAGCCATATGTATTTCGTTACCGGGGCTCTCCTCTGCAGGCCATGACAGATTCAAAATCGAGGAAGCCAAATGGGATAGTGAAAAATCCCGCCTGAACGTAAAAGGCAAGGGCATGGAGGACAAAACAGTCACCCTGATGTATGCATTTGACCAGACCGTGATCAATAGCAAGACTATCGATGACGATGAATGGAAATTCAAAGAGTACGATCTGGCTGTGGTTCCCTGCAGTGTGCGGGCAGTTCAATCAGATGGGATGGTTGCCGAGAAGCGAGTCAAGCATGCCCCCCATGATTGCGATTCAGGTGATACCGGTGGCGGAACGCCTCCCCCGGTTGTGATACCACCACCGGTTGGAACGGAGGTCTCGATCAACTCCACAAGCCAGAATGGAACCCCCGGCATTCCGGTAGCCGAACAGCCCTTGGTCAATCAGGATGGCTACAAGATTTTCGCCATCAACGATCTGGGAATGCACTGTGGCGACCTGGATACCCGAGTATCCAGCATTCTTCCCCCATTCAACGTGCTGCATGCCACGGTTATCCAGCGAGGCAATGACCCAAAGGTCATGTTGCCAGCTGATGGCGTTAGTGTTGTCTATTCGGCGGCCTCAAACCCGCTTGATCCTATCCTTAGCGGTGATAACTCAGCCGGTTCAGGTCCTGTTGCCTCCAGCATGCTGCCTGATGGCAGTGTATATAAAACCAACTTCTGGGAAGGTGCGCTAGCTGCTTACGATGCCTTCTACCCACAGGGGATCCTGCCGGCCTTCTATCCGCCAGGCGCCAATATCCTGGATCTGGGTCTGCCTATGCCGAATGTGGAGCAGCTCTATCTGGGTGATGGCAACTTGACTGCGGATCAACAGTCCATGCCCGGTCGCCATGGCGCTTATGCGGACAATCTCACCGAGCGGTTCGAAGCCTTTGTGATGGATCAACCCTTCTTTACCAACCCAGCCTTTAAATTCGGTTATGTGAAGGAAGGGGTGAACTGGTATGAAGCGCCTGGCATACCCATGACCGCCTATGATGACTTCGGTCTTGAAAATCCCTGGCCACTGCTTCGAGTTCAGGCAATCGATGCAGGCGGAACTATTTTGGCATCCAATGATACGGTTGTTCCGATCTCCGGTGAGGCCAATTGTGGTTCCTGCCATAACGCGCCGATTGACGGCGGTAACGGTGAAGCAACAAAAAATCTTGTTGGCGAACCGGTCACTGTACTCGACGACCCACAACTGGATGCCGTACCCCTGGATGTTAGCCTGGAGTATGCCGCGGACCTCAACCTGGTTCGTCTGCATGACCAGAAGCATCTCACCGACCTGGAGAACTCCCAGCCGGTGGTATGCCAGACCTGTCACTACACACCGGCGCTTGATCTGGCACAGTTGGGTCCGCTGGGACCTGAGAATGACGGACCACTCATACTCAACGGCGTTACCGTATCGGACTCTCTCGCCAACGGACGTGATCAGATCGAACACAAATCCATGTCCAATGTGATGCACAGTCATCACGGCACCGTTACCGATGCCAATGGCGACAATCTCTTCCCCGACATGCCCCCAGCCATCAAGAACGATCTTGGCATAGTTGAGAACTTTCAGGAGCGCCGGGACGCCCTAGAAGCAACCTGTTACCAGTGTCATCCTGGCCGACGTACCGACTGTCTGCGTGGTGCTATGTCCAATGGCGGAATGCTCTGTCAGGACTGCCATGGCAATATGGAACAGGTGGGTAATGACTTTACCCGCAATGTTGCACCGACCCCACCTTCAGCCGTGGGTGCCTTCGAGTTGGGTGGTAGTTTCTATAAAACGCCGGAGCTGATTGCAGAGGATGTAGGCAACAACCAGCCACGTGTTCCCTGGGCCAACGAACCCGGTTGCGGTTCCTGCCATACCGGTGATGCCATGGATAGTCTGTCAGGTACTGTCGGCACGGTGGTCAACAATGTTGATGCCGATGCGAATGTGGACGGTATTCGTCTGTTTCAGGCCTTCCGCAGTGACGATGCCAAGGCCACCCCGATTGTTCCCAGCAACAAGCGTTTTGCCGAAAATGTGATCGAGGCGAACAATCCCGCAGTGTCTGGTCCTGATGATTCCCGTATCGGTAACCCAATGCTTTACCGGGTCAGCACCGGCCACGAAGGTATCTTCTGCGAAGCCTGCCACGGCGCCACTCATGGTATATGGCCGAACAAGAACCCAGATGCCAACGATAATGTCGCGGCTGTTCAGTTGCAGGGACACACCGGCACGATCTCCGAGTGTAGCACCTGTCACACAGGTGACCTTGGCAATACTCTTGAAGGACCACATGGCATGCACCCGGTTGGAGATACTTCGTTCTCTAATGGCGGGCATGAAAGCCTGGCTGAGAAAAACCCCGATGCCTGCCGTGCCTGTCATGGTGTGAACGGCGAGGGAACGGTACTCGCCCGTGCGGCGACAGAGCGTACCTTGTCCAACGAGGGCGAGTCGATCACTCTTGCCAGAGGAGAGCCGGTGACCTGCACGCACTGTCATGAAAATGAACTGTAATAAATAAACAGTCTCTTCAACCCAATCCCCTTTACCCGCGTTGCTTTGCACGCGGGTTTTTCTTTGGGCGCTGTTTTATTGTGAGTAAAGGACGCGGAGGGAATAATATTGAATAGTAGGAACGGCGCCCCGCCGTGATGACTCCGTAGAGAGATAAATCGCGGCGGGGGCGCCGCTCCTACTAACGCTTCGCAGCGGACAAGATCTGGTATGGCTGTTCCAAACAGCTTGCGTTGACAAACTAAAGTTTTCAGCCCTCCTGCCGTTATAGAAGTACGGATCGTCTACCCAACCCTCACTTCTATCGATTCAACCCTACCACTCAAAGCTACTGTTTTTCTTTGTGTTTTGATTGGAAGACTGTATTTCCTCCCGTCGATACCCTAGCTACAGGGTAGGGGTTTACCTGCCCGCTGTCTGCATTTTTTCCTGCTTTTAACTGGGGAGTCGTGCAGTCAATCATTCTTGGTTCTGCCGGTAGTCTCCGGGACTTGTTCGGCCTAAATTTGTCACCGTAGTCTAACAAATTTCTTTTTTTACGGGAGATGCGCCGTTATGGCGTGGGGAATGATCCTGCTTTCAGGGTCTTTCAAAGCTCGGAGAGTGAAAGTTATGAACAATAATATGAGAAAAGGCAAAACAGGGGTTTTTAACTTCGCCATTGCCTTGTCTATGTTGGCCGTTTCGGCGGCCCATTCAGGGCAAGTCACACTAAATGTGCAGGATCAAAGCGGAGCTCCTGTGAATGGCTTCCGCTGGCTGATTCAAGAAGACACAACCTACGCGGTAACGCCTGATGTCAGCACTGGCGATATGCTATCGCTGGGCTTTCACCGCAGTAACCATCCACCAGCGATCAATTCGGTTAATGGTGAGGGGTTGAGCGGTTTTTCTGAAACCGCCCAGGCCGTGGTTGCGGATGTTGAGGACGATAAGAGCTATTATATCTCTGTCCTGCCGTTCTCCGGGCACAGTCTCTCCGGTGGTTCAGTCGCTATTGATGCCACAGGCACGGATCAGCAGACCGTCACTGTTACGGTTCAGCAGCAGCCGATTCCCACTGCGCAGATTTCGTTCTATCTCTTCCACGACCACTACCCGGTCAACGGCAACCCCGATCTGCCCCAGGAGCTTAATCCTCCGGTAGGGAATGCGGGCCATGTGGACTGGAGCGGCTTCTCGCTCTTCCTGGAAGAGCCAGCCGGTAAGTATGGTCAAAATGGCGGTCAGGTCATCCAGGATGCATTCGGCAACCCGTTGGGTACGACCTATGATCGGACCTGCGATATCAACGGGAATCCGGACATCAATCCGCTGACCAACTTTGTCTGCATGACTGGTGGCGCACCCGTGGTGGCTACGCCGGGTGATGGTACCATGCACCCCGATCAGGACGGCTTCCTCACGGTGAAGAATCTGGCGCCGGGCAAGTACGGCACCATCCTGATTCCGCCAACTGGTTCCAATTGGAACCAGACCACCACCATTGAGGGCACCAAGGTTATCGACGCCTGGGTCAAGGCCAACGAGCCGCCGGTGTTCGTTGAATTTGGTCTGCCTGGTCCGCATGTCTTTGTGGGCTTTACCAAGGCGAGCAGCGACTACGTGATAGGGCAGCCGGGTGGATTTCCGCCCCTGCAGCCGCCGCTACCTGGTGAACAGACTGCAAATATCCTAGGCAAGGTGACTGATCAGCACATGTCACGTCCGCCTAATTTCACCTTTTTTAGCGGGCGCGATTTTCCGGCCTGCTGGGTGGCTTTGAACAGCATGGTTAACGGCGCTTTGGGCAAAGGTCTTTATGCTGCCCCCTGTGCTGCGGATTCAACCTTTGAGATTCCTAATCTCGCGCCGGGCAGCTACCAGCTTGCGATATGGGACGCCAATATGACGGTGGTATTCGCCCAGACGGCGTTTTCTGTCGACACGACAGGTGGCACCTGTAACGGTGGTCTATCCTGTGATTTTGGTGACGTCTCTGTCTTTAACTGGTTTGGACGTCTGAACACCGCTGTCTTCAGTGATTCCGATCAGGATGGTTTCTGGGATCCGACTGAGGCGGGCATCGGCCCTGAGAGTCAGGATGTCACCATCCGCTGGCGCGACGGCACCGTCTATCAGAACTTCCCCACCGACAACGGCGGCGAGGCGCCTTTCGATACGGTCTTCCCCTTCTTCCACTGGTTGGTGGCTGAAGCGAGCTTCGCCAACAAGAAAGCGACCGGTGCAACCTTCGTAGTCGACGCCGGCGGTCCGGTCCTGCCCGATAATGGCTGGACCTACCCCTCCTTCGATCAACTCACTCCACAGCCACAGTGTGCGGCCGGCGTCAGCTATGATCCTGTCACCGGTACCTGTCCTGCAGGGAGCGAAGAAAATAATCCGAATACCGGTAACAACCTTTCCCGTACGGATACGGGTGTGGTGCTGACCCAGGCCTTCCAGCAATTCCTGGGACAGACCAGCGTGATGCAGTTCGGCAAGGCCGACTACAAAACTTTTGAGTTTCCGAGCATTGCGAACGGCTTTACCACGACTTTCGTGGGTGAAAACGGTGGCATCTCCGGTATGGTCCACTATGCGGTTACCCGCGCAGAGAATGATCCCAGGTTTACCGCTGTAGAGACCTGGGAGCCTGGTATTCCCCGAGTTCAGTTGAACCTCTACGCTGATGGCGACATCGACTGTTTTCCGCTGAATAATTTTCCTGCTGATTCCTGCGATATTGACTGGGATGGTGATGGCGTATTCGATGCAGACGACAACTTGATCGATGACGTCAATATGAACGGCCTGGTCGATCTGGCGGATGCAGACAACTATCCCCAGGGTAACTTCCCCGGTCCCGAGGACATCGACCGGAATGGCAATGCCACATTCGACTTGGGCGATGCGCTCAATGTGGCCTACTCCGACAGTTGGGACGATAGCCTGCCTACAGGTTGTCAGGGTGAGCCGTTCACTTTTTACACGAACCCCTTGGATCCCACCACTGCCACGACCCCCGACTGCTACGATGGTCTGCGCAATTTTAACCAGATCCGTCCCGGTGTGTTTGACGGTGGCTGGGCCTTCGAAGGATATGACGAACTCTCTTTGCCGGTTGCAATCCAGGCCAAGCTCACCGCCTTCTATAACACTCCGGCTGTTGCCTCGGTTGGCTTCACAGGCATGCTGCCCGGTGACTATATCGTGGAGGCGAATACCCCTGCAGGTTATAAGCTCGTAAAGGAGGAGGACCGCAACGTCGACTTTGGCGAAGTGTTCGTGCCTTCTGCACAGGCATTGGCAGTTACCTGCGTGGGTGACGATCATCTGGTACCGCCTCACTTCTCCATGCTGACCAAGGATGGCAGTGGTGATGCAGCAATGCTGATCGATCCTGCAGTGAACGATCCGGCACCGTTTGCGGGTACGACGCGTCCGCTCTGCGATCGCAAGAAGATAGCGCTCTCATCCGGTCAGAATGCGGCTACCGAGTTTCATCTGTTCACCGATGTGCCGATCGCGGCCAACATCTCCGGTATGATCCTCAACGATCTGGCCAACGAGTTCGATCCGAATGCACCAAACTTCGGCGAGAAGTTTGCACCGCCGTGGACGCCTGTCGCTTTCTACGACTGGAACGGTACTCAGGTCAATCGGGTCTATGCCGATCAGTTTGGTCGCTATGACCTGGTGGTTCCCTCCACCTTCAGCGCCAATCTGCCGCAGCCCAGTGGTATGTCGCCCAATATGCTGACCGCATGTATGAACGATGCGGGACCTGTCCCGAATCCGCTGATCGGTACGGTAGATGTCAGCGGTGATATCACTGGCATTCCAGGGAGTACCATCACTGCCGGTGATGTGCCTGCAGAGGTGATAGATCCCTACTTTGATCCCCAGTACAGCCAGTTTTGTTACACCTTCCAGTACATGCCGGGTTCCACTACCTACCTGGATACACCGGTATTGCCTGTAGCCGCATTCGCCGGTCCCGGCAAATTCCCGCTGGATTGTAAGAGTCCTGATTTCACACCGACAATCGCGTCGGTCAGGCGGCATCTGGGTGATGGTGGTGGTGGTCCCTTTGCACTGGCGGATCAGACGATCATCATCAAATCGATGGGCAGAGTGTTGGTGCCAAATCCCGATTGGGACGGTACCGGCAACATTCCGAAAAACATCGAGCGTGACTACAGGTTTGGTGCAGGACAGGGCAGGGTCTTCCTGGAAGATGACGCTGGTATCCGTACCGAACTGACGGTTGGCCTCTGGAGACAAAACCGGATCGAAGCCGATGTCACAGCGACAGATCCACTGGTCGCAATCCCACACGGTGCCTACCAGGTTGTTGTGGCCGGCATGGACGGCACTGAGTCACCTATCGGTGTAACCCTTACGGTTGGTATCGAAGAGGGCTGGGGTGTACGGAACAACTGGACCCTGGGTAAATGGACCGATGCTGGCACCAACTACGCCAAGCGGCTCAAATACGCTTACGAGGTGCGCTCAGTTGATTCTGCAGCTGTAGCCGGTCCGCTGGTCCATAACACCATTCAGGATGCAATCGATGCAGCTAACCGCGGGGATCTGATCCTGGTCACTCCTGGTGTCTACGACGAAATGGTGATGATGTGGAAGCCCGTCAAACTCCAGGGTTGGGGTGCTGGAGATGTGGTTATCAACGCTCGCCAGGTGCCGACAGAGAAGATCATCGATTGGCGCACCCGGGCCAAGGCCTTGGTCGACAACGGTTTTATCGATTCATTGCCTGGGCAGATCGTTGCCAACATTCCATTCGCAGCACTGGCGGAGAATATCTTTCCCACCAGTGAGGGTGCAGGCATATTCGTTGCCGGCCTGGCGTCTTCGGCTACTTGCACGGAGGATACTGACAGGCTGGCCTTCTGCCATAACCGCAACAAAGGCTCCCGCGTGGATGGTTTTACCATCGTTGGCGCCAGTAGCGGTGGTTCCATGGTGGTCAACGGCAATGCCAGTTTCTTGGATTTGAGCAACAACCGTATCACCGCCAACTCTGGTTTCTTCGGTGGCGGTATCCGCATCGGTCATCCTCAACTGAGTCACGAGATCGTCAGTGTGAACGACCCAGCCTATACAGGTATGGCCAACGCTGATATTGGTGACTTCGTCTACGATGATGCCCACAACGATAATATCCGTGTCCACCACAACCAGATCTCTACCAATGGTGGGTTTGGCGGCGGTGGTGGCGGTGTCTCCCTGAATACAGGTGCCGATAACTATCGGGTCCAGAAGAACTGGATCTGCGGCAACTTCACGCAGGGTGACGGCGGCGGAATCGGTCATCTGGGTTTTTCTGAAAATGGTTTGATCGAGGATAACGATATTCTCTTCAATGAGTCGTTCGCCCAGGCCGGTCCCAGGACTGGTGGCGGCATCGTCATCCTTGGCCAGGCGGCACTTGTGCCTGAGACCTTCACCGGTGAGCTTCTCACCCCCGGTACCGGCAATGTCACTGTGGATTCCAACCGGATTCGCGGCAACCTTGCTGGCGCGGGTGATGGCGGTGGTATCGGCGTGTCCCTGGTCAACGGCCATGATGTGGCGCGCTTCCCCGACCGTAGAGGCAAGTGGAGTCAGGTGCGGATCTACAACAATATGATCGCAAATAACGTGGCCGGTGCCGCTGGTGGTGGCATCTCTTTGCAGGACGTGTTGAAGGCCGATATTCGTGCCAACACCGTTGCCAACAACGACAGCACAGCGACCGCGGCGATCCTGACCTTTGCGCCTGGAAACGTCAATCAGTCCGTTCCGATGCCGGCAGGTATCGTTTCGCGGACCCACAGTGCTGAGTTGGCTAATGTGATGAGCAATCATGTTACAGCTGCGATCGCTGCTGACTGGCTAACCTTTTCAGACGCTAAGCTGAAAAACAACATCGTCCATCACAACCGCTCGTTCTACTGGCTGAACCAGGATCCTGCTGTAGTTCCACCGCAGACGTTCGGAATCTTCCCCTCATCCTGCGCTGATCCTGCAGCAGGGGGAGCTGGTTGCGACGTGGCCAACGTGGATCTCTACAGCGTCGATCTGGGGGTGCTCGAAGGTCTGGTTACCCGTCTCGATCTGCAGTTGGAGCCTAAGAACTCACTGCTGACCGATACCGCGGGTTATGCCACCACCAATGTCATGGGTGATCCCGCCTTCGTGATGGGATATGTCAACATTGCCCGTGATCAAACCCTGGTGATGCAGGAGACGACGGTTCTCCAGACGGCTGGTGCCTTCGATGAGGGTGGCAACTGGTTGCAGGTGAGCTATGGGCCGCTGACGATAACTGCGGGTGACTACCACATCACCCCAGCGTCGGTGGGTATCGACAACGGTGCCAATGTACCGCTCCAGCTGGAGCTCGACTTCGACAATGAGCCTCGACCGGATGGAGGAAACAACGATATAGGTGCGGACGAACTGCAGTAGTTAAGCGCTTCCGTGGCCCTCGTATGAGGGTCACGGATACGTGAAAAAGCAATTCGAAATAACAGAATGGCAGTTACATATTCATAAGGAGTAACGCCGATGAAAATCTTCAAAATAAAATTGCTGCCCGCGGCCCTATTGTTGGCTTTGTCAGGTGGCGTGGGAACAGTTAACGCAGCGGTCTTCGTGCAGTGTCCTGGAGACGATAATGGAAACGCGATATGGGACGAGGGGGAGGTCCAGCCTGCAGCGAACACCAAGTGTATGCATCTGATCGCCGGTGACAGCTTTGCCGTAATGTCGGATGACAATCCTCTTTATATCTTCGGTTATGGTGATCAGACCGGTACCCTGGCGTCGGAAGTGATCAAGGAAGGTATCCTTGATGCGGAGTGGCCAGGTCCTACCGTAGAACTTGAGCAGAATGACGAGTTCTATCTATCATTGACCAATGTCGGCACGGTGATTCGTCCCGACCTGTTTGATCCCCATACCATCCACTTCCACGGCTTTCCCAATGCCTCGGCAGTGTTCGACGGTGTGCCGGAGGTCTCTATTTCCATCAATATGGGCGCCACACTGACCTACTACTATAACGTGGTGGAGCCTGGCACCTATATCTATCACTGCCATGTGGAGGCGACCGAGCACATGGAGATGGGCATGTTGGCCAACCTCTATGTGCATCCTCTTCAGGATGTGACGGGTTGTGTGGATGCCCTGGGTGTGCCCAACGGCAACTGCTCGGTGGCCACGCGCAAGGGCGGTACCGATCCGGGTGCGCCCACGGGTTATACATACAATGACGGTGATGGTACTACCGCCTGGGACGTAGAACAGCCACTCCAGGTGTCCGCCTTCGACAGCGAGTTCCACGATGCCAGTCTCTTTGTTCAGCCGCTGCCTTTTGCAGCGCTCAAGGGCGACTATCCGCAGATCAACGGCCGCGGTTATCCCGATACGATTAATCCTGGGATTATGCCGCCACCAGCGGACAACTGGGCCTCGATAGTCGGTGCGGATGGTGAGATTCATCCTGCAGGTAAGGTCACCGGCAACCCGGGTGAGACACTCAATAACGATACCCCAACCCAGTTGTTGGACTCCAACGCGACCGTAACCGCAGGTCAGACTCTGCTGCTACGGCTCTCCAATGTGGGTCTCGACCGCTTCTATACCCTGACCGCACCCGGATTGACGATGAAGATTGTCGGTACCGGTGCGCGGCATATGCGTAACGCAGCGGGAGATAAGAACCTCTACCGTGAGGTTGCCTCGGTCAATTTTGGTGGTGGTGAGACTCATGATGTGTTGGTCGATACCACTGGCGTAGCGCCGGGCACCTACTTTCTTCATGCCACAGAACTGCATCAGATGAGCAATCTGACGCAGTTGGACGGCGGAATGATGACTGAGATTGTCGTGCAATAGCGTCAAGCCGGAAGACGATCAAAGGAGATAAGCAAAATGATAAAGATAAGACAAAAAACCGTCCGCCTGCTCAGCATGCTATTGCTGGGTATGGCGATGACGACGATCGTGTCCCAATCCATGGCGGCGGGTCACGACATTCGGGGAATTAAACCTCAGGGGGGGACTACCTTCAATCTCTATGCCTTTCCCTTCAACATGAATCTGCCGGATGGCTCCAGCATGCATATGTGGGGCTTCGGAGACATGAATGGAGGGGCCAATGCCAGCCACCCGGAGGGTAACGGCTACAGCCTGCCACAATATCCGGCGCCGACCTTGATCGTAGATGAGGGCGACACCATCACTATCAATGTGACCAACTTCGGTGTTCCTGAGCCGGTCTCGATGGTGATTGCCGGACATAAAGCCAATGCGGTGGGTGGTACCCCTGGACTGGTGACCCGGCAGGCCGGGCTCAATGAGACGGTCGCCTATACCTTCACGGCAAACCAACCCGGCACCTATCTCTATCACAGCATGGGCGGTATCAATCCCGGCCTGCACTCTGAGATGGGCCTGGTGGGTGCGCTGATCGTCCGGCCGACTGGTTTCGATTCTGCCGGCAACCGGATCGCTTATGGTGCCACGACAGAGTATGAGCAGGAGTTTCTTTACCTGCTGAGCGAGATGGACCCTGATATTCATGTACAGATGGAACGGGGTCACTATAGCCACTTCACAAACTCTGATCGGCACGCCGCGATCTGGTTTGTCAATGGCCGGGTCTTTCCTGATCTGTTCCAGGGTGACTACAATCCACTCTTCCCCCATCAACCCTACCAGTCATTGTCCCTCTCCCATGCAGGCGACAGGGTGCTGGTGCGTGCGGTCAATACGGGGCACGACAGCCATCCGTTTCACTTCCACGGCGAGAATCTGCGTTTCATCGCCAGAGATGGACGACTGCTGTCTTCGGATGGTGGTGTAACACCGGATCTGGGGCGCTCTGATAACACCCTCAATTCCGCGCCGAAACAGACCGTTGACATGATCTGGACCTGGACGGGCAAGGATCTCAACTGGGATATCTACGGCCCTGTCGCCACCAATGGATGTACTGACAGCGATCACAACATGCTGGATGACGCCACCGGCGCGGCTTGCCATGACAATATCTGTATCGATGTCAATCCTGTCGACGGTTTTGACGATGTCAATCACGAGTATTGCGCCGATCACGGCAAGGCTATCCCGGTATCGCTGCCCGGCGTGCAGGATCTGACCTTGGGCGGTTGGTGGAGCGGTAGTCCATTCCTCGGTGATACCGGCGACTTGCCTCCGGGTGAGGGTGGTCTCAATCCCTTTGGTGGCTACTTTCTGGTTTGGCACTCACATGCCGAGAAGGAGTTGACCACATGGGATATTTTTCCTGGTGGCAGCCTGAGCACGATGGTGGTTGTACCGCCTTACGTGCCGATCCAGTGACGGGGAGGGATAACAATGAAAAGGTCAATAAAAATGAAGACGTATTTCAAGATGGGGGCTCTGGCCAGTGCCATGGTCCTCGCCACTGGGAATGTCTACGCACTGGATGTCTATCTGGCAGCCAAGGTCTATACAAGGATCATGCCGGGTGAGACAACGCCTATTACCATGTGGGGCTATACCGCTGATCCAGGTGGAACCTGCTATAACCAAACCTTTGATGCGGATCGTCTGACATGTGTGAATGCCTTGCTGGACCCTTCTAACGATCCGACATCAGCTAACCGGAGAATAGATATCCCTGCTGCTGACAGCACCCTGAATATCTATCTCTCCAATGGCCTGCCGGATCCGACATCCCTTATGATTCAGGGACAGAAACTGCCGGTCTCCACCGGCGGCATGGGGCCGACCTGGAATGATAATTCCACGGGCGGAAGAGGGGGCAACCTGACCAAACGGGTACGCTCGTTTGGCCTGGAAGCAGCGGCCAGTGGCGGCAGACAGCTCTATTCCTGGAGTGGCGCTACCGCCAACGCTATAGCTCGCACCGGCACCTACGTCTACCATAGCGGCACCCACCCTCAAGAGCAGGTCTACATGGGACTGTTCGGTCCGATGACCCGCGATACTCTGGCGGGAGAAGCCTATGACGGTGTTGCTTATGACAATGAGGTGATGCTCTTCTATAGTGATATCGATCCAGAGCACAATGCTGCTGTTACTGCCGGGACTCATCTGACATCGATCGCTTATCATCCACGCTGGTTTCTCATCAACGGTGAACCCTACGAGAGCGGCGTGACGCCAGATATTGCTGCTGGCTTTGAAGGTGATCGAATACTGCTACGCATGTTGAGTGCGGCCGCCGAGACTCACGTACCGACCCTGCAGGGTCTCCATGCAACCATCCATGCGGAGGATGGCCTGCAGTACAACTACCAGGATGTGGCAACCGGCGCACCCGGTTACGCTCCCCGTGAGCAATACTCTGTGCAGGTGCCGCCTCTCAAGACAAAGGACGCCATTATCACCCCCGGTGCTGGACGTTATGCTGTTTATGACGGCAACGGTTACATGACCAATCCCAGTGATCCCGTCGACGAGACCGTGGGTGATGGTCTTGGTGGCATGCTGCGTTTCCTTGCTGTGAGCGGTCCGGCGGTGAACAATCCGCCGACTGCAAATGTCGATTCGGCCTCCACGACTGTTGATGTTCCGGTGGTTATTACGGTGCTGGACAACGATATCGATCCTGATGGGGATGCACTGAGTATTCTCGGAGTTTCTCCGCCAGCCAATGGTTCAGTCGCGATCGTCTCCAGCACGTTCGGAGGCGCCACAGTGCCCAACTCGGCTGTTGAATATACGCCGGGTCCTGGTTATGTAGGTCCGGATGGTTTTACCTATACCGTGACTGACGGCGTCAATATTGTTGCTGGCGTACAGGTTTCGGTGGATGTACTCCCACCCAATGCCGCACCGGTAGTCACCGGTGAAAATGTTACCGCTGTCATGGGCACGCCGCTGGTCATCGATGTCCTGGCAAATGACACTGATGCTGATGGAGATGTGCTCAGCGTAGCTGCTGTTTCCGTACCGACATCAGGTCAGGCAACCACGTCGACTGATAACACGACTGTAACCTATACTGCGCAAGCCGGCTTTCTTGGCGGCAGCGACAGTTTTACTTATGACGTGGATGACGGCAACGGAAACGTAGTACCCGGTACGGTCACTGTCACCGTTCTGGCGGTGCCGCCCAATAGTCCGCCTGTTGGAACGAACGACGCCTATAGCATCGACGAGGATGCAATCCTCAATGTGGCGGCACCAGGCGTACTCGCCAACGATACTGATCCCGATGGTGATGCTTTGACCGCGCAACTGGTAGCCGGATCTGGCCCCACCAATGGACGCGCAGGTACCTTCATCCTCAATGCAAATGGTTCATTCCATTACCTGATTACCCCCGAGCCTCAGCCATGCTGAGGAGGCGTTGTGGCATGGGTGGTGTGCGCACTGCAGCGTAGCCGAGGCGCGA
>JAMJIN010000005.1:0-45651 GCA_036784775.1 Chromatiales bacterium
AAATCGCTCAAGCTCATGCCTGTCTGAAATTGGATTGGATTCTGTGCCATGTCCGCTCTCCTATTGTGGATCGTGGCATCATCTTGCAACAACCAGTGGCTCATTCCGTGAGTCACTGCTGAACATTCGTACTAATCAAGTTAACAATTGGCTGGTCACCACCCTGGAGCCCCTGGTTTTGCAGATCCGGGATCACAAGGAGATGATGGAGAAGAGGCTCAACAACCTGCAGAAGATCGGCCAGTCCCGCAACACCCTGCAGTTCAGGATCGTTGAACTTCAGGACCAGTACACCGAAGCAGCCCGCCAGCTTACATCCCTTCGCAACATGGCAAACCGACTAAACAACAGTGAACTACTGGACAAAGAGAAACGGCCACGACCCCGGCTGGTGCCCAGGCAAAATGCCTCATAAACTGCTAGGCTTACATTTGGCCAGCCCGGCCAAAAACAGAATAACCGGCTCACCGAATTTTACTTGGAGCGCGGGAACCCGCGCCCATTAAGGAGGATTTTATGTACCTGCACAGCTTCCGTCTGCTCGCCCTGATGACACTCTATCTGCTTTCACTCAACGCCATAGCAGAGAACAGCACCAGTATCCCGGGATACAAAATTCACCACAATGCCATCCCCAGCGCATCCCTCGATTCCGGGGTCGCCAATCAATATCATATCCAGCGCAGTAAATACCGTGGCATGCTAAATGTCAGCGTCATCAAAGAGGTCCCTGACACTACAGGCAAAGCGGTGAGCGCAATCATCCTCGCCAAAGCCGTCAACATACGCGGCCAGCTTATCAGCATCCCAATGCGCAAAGTCACTGAGACCAATGCCATCTACTACATCGGCGAATTCCGTATTGCGAATCAGGAGACCCTGAATTTTACCCTGGAGGTCAAACCCGCAGGCGAGACCCGCTTCTATACAGCAAAACTCAAACAGCAGTTTTTCATCGACTGACAGAAAAAACAGTAGGCCTGATCCGCAAGCTTGATCAGGCCTACTGTTTTTCATCTGACTCATCCTTACCTTCGAGCAACCGCTCAAGCTGTGATACCTGAACAGGCTGCACCAAAACAGCGTGCAGGGGGAATATCTCATTGAGCTTGCCCACATATTCACGCTCGGATCTCTCCACCAGCACTATCACCCGCGTCTCTGGGGCATACTTCTGCAGGCTGAACAGAAAGACATCCAGGTTACTGATGTTGATGCCGGCATAGTTATTGGCATAACCATAGAAAAACTCAGCCACCACGATATCCGGCTGTTGCCGTTTCAGTTCGCTCATCACCTTGCGCATCGAACGAAACTCGATCTGACGAATACCCAGCCGCCGATAGAGCGCAGAGAAATCGGGGTGTGTTGGGGATTCGAGAATCGAAAACAGCGTGGTATCGGACATCACAAACCCTGCGGCTAGAAAGACCGCCACAAAGTCACCAGACCAAATAGAATCACGAGCAATCCGGCCCCTCGGCGCACCCGAATGTCCTTGGTCCAGCGGGCAAGGCTACCTGCCACCAACCCCATGGCAAAGAGATTGGGCAGGGTACCAAGACCAAATGCCAGCATCAGTCCAGCCCCCTTGAGCACACTGCCGGCCGAGACGGTCCAAACCAGCATGCTGTAGACAAGGCCGCAGGGAATCCAGCCCCAGAACACGCCCAATAACCAAGCCTGCCCCGGTGTATTGACCGGCAGCAGTCTGCGCGCATAGGGTTCGATACGTTGCCAGAGCGCACCGCCTGCCTTTTCAATGCGGGACAACCCAGCCCACCAGCCTCCGAGATAGAGCCCGAGCAGAATCATAAAGATGCCGGCAAAAGCCAGCAACACACGCTGTGCTATATAGACTGGGGCCACCTGAGCCAGCAACATGCCGAGTCCACCCATAATCGCCCCGGCAACAACATAGCTGCTGATGCGCCCCAGGTTATACCCAAGTTGGTAAGGTAGTGTGGCGCCGACGCTGGAACGCAATTTTTCCGGCAGCCCGAAGGTCAGTGCTCCGACGATGCCACCACACATTCCGGCGCAGTGCACCCCACCTAACAGACCCACGACAAATGCCGCCAGATATCCGCCCTGTTCAAGCATGCTTTTTATACCCACTGGAAGGGATGTAACGCATCGCCAACAGGATCAGCACCAACACAGGCACCCCCATCAGGGTGGTGAGAAGGAAAAAAGCCTGATAACCCATGCCGTCCACCATCACCCCGGAGAAGCCACCCATAAATTTTGGCAACAGTAACATCACAGAGCTGAACAGGGCATATTGGGTAGCTGAGTAGGAGATATTGGTCAGGCTGGAGAGATAGGCAATGAAAGCAGCCGTCGCCACACCAGCACTCAGGTTGTCGATAGAGATTACCAGGGTCAACATCGGCACATCGTGTCCCACCCCTGCCAACATGGCAAACAGCAGGTTAGTGGCGGCCGCCAAAAGGCCACCCAGTAAGAGAGTGCGCATTACACCTATCCTTACCATCAGCAAACCACCAAGCCCCGCCCCGACCAGCGTCATGATCACGCCGTAGATCTTGGTGATGGTTGCCACCTCCCCTTTCGAGAACCCCATATCCACGTAGAAGACGTTGGAGATAACTCCCAGTACTACATCAGATATACGGTAGGTGGCGATCAGTGCCAGGATCAACAACGCCTGCCAACGGTAGCGGCTGATAAAATCGACAAAGGGGCTGATGGCGGCATTATAGAAACCTTCGGCAAACCGGCGTAGCGCCAGGGGCAGCCACTGCTGGTGCTCGATCAAAGAGTCGGTCCGGTTTTCCCGCTCCAGAGTGTGAGAATCGGCGGTGACCTCCGGCTCGCGGATAATCAGCGTGGTAACAATACCGACCAGCATCATCAGCGCCATACTCAGGTAGGCTGCCATCCAGGCGCCCTGATGATAAATCGTATCATCCGGATCAAACAGGGCGGCAACCGCCAGCGCCCCTGCCCCACTCATGATCATCGCCAACCGGTAGCCCATCATGTAGGTGGCCGCCATGGCCCCCTGCAGGTTCTCCTCGACACTTTCGATGCGGTAGGCATCGATTACGATATCTTGTGTGGCCGAGGCAAAAGCCACGCCTAACGCAAGCAGCGCAAAACGGGCAAGACTCTCCTGTGGATCCGACAAAGCCATGCCGACCAGACCCGCAATGATGCAAAACTGGGAGAGCAGCATCCAACTGCGCCTTCGTCCCAGCAATCGATTCAGCAACGGCAGAGGCAGGCGATCCACCAGCGGCGCCCACACCCACTTGAAACCATAGGCCAGCGCCACCCAACTGACAAACCCTATCGTACTGCGTTCAACGCCGGCCTCCCGCAGCCAGAAAGAGAGCGTGCCGAACACCAGTAACAGCGGTAGCCCCGCGGAAAAGCCCAGGAACAGCATGCCCCGCACCCGGGGATGCCAATAGACCCTGGAGGCATCCAGCCAGTTGGTGAGCGTACTGCTTGGGTTGGGCACTGAGACTCCTGTTGTGGTGACCAATGGATTCAATATGCAAAAAACCGCGGCCATTATAGGCGTCTCCGGCGATCATTTCCCAAGCTATCACCTTGTAGGGGTACTAAGTTACAATTCGCGCATCAACATAATCGGAAATAACCCATGCAGAATTATCAGCGCGAATTTCTCGACTTTGCCCTGGACGTGGCGGTGCTGCGCTTCGGTGAATTCACCCTAAAGTCAGGTCGTATCAGCCCCTACTTCTTTAATGCCGGGTTGTTTAATACAGGCGCCAGCCTGGCCCGCTTGGGCCGCTACTACGCCCAGGCAATCGTCGATTCCGGTATCGAGTTCGATGTGCTCTATGGACCGGCCTACAAGGGAATTCCTCTGGCCGCAGTCACCGCTGCCGCCCTCTACGAGCACCACGCTCGGGACGTGCCCTATGCCTTCAATCGCAAAGAGGCCAAGGACCACGGCGAAGGCGGCATCATCGTCGGCCATGAACTGAACGGTGGCGTACTGATTATCGACGACGTCATCTCCGCCGGCACTTCGGTTAGGGAGTCGGTAGAGATCATCAAGGATCTTGGCGCCACTCCCGCCGGTGTGGTCATCGCCCTGGATCGTCAGGAGCGAGGCAAGGGGGAGCGTTCCGCCATTCAGGAGGTCGAGAGTGACTACGGCGTGCCGGTTGCCTCCATCGTGGCCCTGGAACAGCTTGTTGAATACCTGGGGGAGAAACCCGACTCCGAAGAGTCACTGGCGCGCATCAACGCCTACCGGGACGAGTACGGCGTCTGAATTGTCGGGTAGCGTCAATCCGGACCACACCTGTATGACACAAAGATCGTGCAGGGAATTGTAGGATGTGCTGAGCGTAGCGATGCGCATCTGTCGAGATTGATGCGGTTCGCAAGCTCACCAGCATCCTACGGTTTTACACGTCTGCAGTGTTTACCCTTCTCAGCCAATAATCAACTTGCTGCCCACCAGCAGGGTGACGATTTCAAAACCCCGCTTGATCCAGCGGTTCCCTTTGGTGATGGAGAGGTGGGCGCCGATGTAGCCCCCCAACAGGGAACCGACCAGCAGCACCGGCAACCACTCCCATTTGACATCCCCCAACACCCCAAGGGTGACAGCCCCGGCACCGTTCCAGAACACGCCCACCAACACCAGCGTGTGAGCCACCGCCCGCCGGTAATCGAGACCGAACCAGCGCACCAGCCAGAGGGTAACAAAAAGTCCGGTGCCGGAGGTCAATGAACCGTTAAGTACACCAATAAGAAAAAGTCCCGTCGCTCCAATCACGAACCCCGATACATTTCGATGTATCGGGATGTACGATTGCCCCAGGGAACGTTTGCTGATCGAGTAGACACCCAAACCAAGCGTCAGAACACCCAATGCGAACTCCGCCGCCCGATCAGGCACCCGAAGGATCAGACTGGCGCCCAACACCACTCCCGGCAGCCCCGCTGCCAGCAGAAAGATCACGAACTGCCGCTCCAGTCCATCCTCCCGCAGATGCCGTATGGTTGCGCCAACACCCAGGGCAACCGACGCAATCTTGTGGGTTGCGAGGGCAATTCCGAACGGCAATCCCAAAAAGATCAGCACCGGCAGCTGCACCAACCCGGCGCCTCCTCCGGAAAAGGCGGAAAATGTGTTAGCTAACAAAGAGATAATAAAAAGGGTGAACTGTTCCACAGATAATCTATCTTAAGACCAAGTGCGCTATCCATGTGATAATTACGGATTCAGCGCACCTCGCCGTGAACGTTGACAAGCTAACTGAACTTATAATTATCACATGGAATAGAGTACTGGGGTCGCAGTATAATCCCGCTTTAGGATATAAAGGTCGGGAACAACCGGCCGCCGCCCCAGTCACTCAAGGTTGAGAAGATACCGGGTTATTGATGGAAACAATAAATAACTTAATTAAACCATCCAGGCTACTGCTTGTGACCTTGTTGTCGCTGGCATTTGTCTCTTTGCCCGTTAACGCAGGAAAACTATACAAATGGGTTGACGAGGGCGGTCGGGTCCACTACTCCGACAGCCTGCCGCCGGAGGATGTCAGACGAGAGCACACCTATCTGGACGAACGGGGGCTGACGGTCAACAAAGTGGACGCCGCGAAAACCCAGCAGGAGATCGAACAGCAAGAGGCGCTGAAACGACTGCAGAAAGAGCAGCAGGAGCTGATCGAGAAACAGCAGGCGGCTGACCGGGTATTGCTGCGTATCTTCAGAAGTGAAGATGACATTCTGATGGCCCGGGACGGCCAGCTTAGGGCAGTCGACCTCTCCCTTCAGGTGACCAACTCCAATATCAGGCAGCTCAAAAGCAAACTCGAAGAGATGCAGCGCAACGCAGCCAACCTGGAACTCAGCGGCGAAGCGGTTTCAGCAGAATATCTTCAACAGATCGACCGTAAGCGCCAATCATTGAAGGAATCATATCAATCCATCGTACATCGGGAACGGGATAAAAACAGGATCCGCATAGCTTTTGCCCGCGACCTGGGAAGGTTCAGAGTGTTAAAACGGCTCAGCCGAAAACCGGACGACAAGCTGGAGACAGCGCAGTCCGAAGAGGGACTGAGCAACGTTTACCATTGCCAGGGGGAGAGTCGGTGCGAAACATCCTGGCAAGCTGCCAAGCAATACCTCCACTCTCATGCAACCACCCCGGTTCGAATGCTCGCAGAGAACATTCTGATGACCGGACAGCCCGTAAAAGCACAGGATATCAGCGTCACTATGTCACGCCTCACTGATTCCATAACCCGGCAAACGATCATTTTTATGGATCTGCAGTGCAAGGACACCCCTGAAGGCGCAGCCTTCTGCGCCAGTGAGCCGGTGCGCCAGATAAGGGAGGGGTTTAACGCGGCAATGGCAGAGCGTTAAAACAAGATGTTGCCAGGTGTCACGGCAGATTAAAGAGCGCGGCTTCCAACACCCTCCATTGAGCTTCCCATTGGGTTAGAGGCGCCGTCTTGAAACGGCTGCGGCTATATTGGTGCATCCTGCCTTCAACAGCCGCCATCATGAGGTTTGCCGACACGCCGGCGTCGACAGTCTGCAGTCCGCCTTCCCGCAGGTCACCCTCCCGCAGGATCTGCTTCAGTTGGGTTTCGAGCCGGGAAAAGAATTGGCCCACCCGAGTCTGCAACCGTTCAGTTTCGCCAACCAGCGCATCGCCAAGCAGTACTCTGGTAATGCCGGGGTTGCGTTCAGAAAAGAGCAATACCAGGTAGAGCAGCCTGCCGCAGCGCAATCCGGCATCACTCTCCTCCTCCAGTATCTGGTTGATACGCACGAAGATGCTCTCCTCGGCAAAATCGATCAGCCCTTCAAACATCTTCGCCTTACTGGCAAAATGCCGATAGAGCGCCGCCTCCGATATTTCTGCGGCCCGCGCCAGCGCCGCTGTGGTAATGCGGCCACCGGGGTTCTGTTCAAGTTCGCGGGCCAGCGCCTCGAGAATCAGCTGTTTGCGCGGTATCCTGCTACTCATCAGCGACGCCGGATCAGTGTCCCCACACCTTCATCGGTAAAGAGCTCCAGCAAGACGGCATGCGCCACCCGGCCGTCGATGATATGAGCACTGTTTACACCGGTCTTCACCGCTTCCAGGGCACAACCTATCTTGGGCAACATACCGCCGTGGATTGTGCCGTCGGCAATCAGCTCATCCACCCGCTCTGCATTCAGCCCCGTAAGTAGACCACCATCCTTGTCGAGCAAGCCCGCAATATTAGTCAGCAGGATCAATTTCTCCGCCTGCAACACCTCCGCCATCTTGCCTGCCACTAGGTCAGCATTGATGTTATAGGAGCGCCCATCTTTGCCCACACCTATAGGGGCGATGACGGGAATAAAATTGCCATGCACCAGCATATCCACAATGCTGACATCAATACTCTCCACCTCCCCCACATGGCCAATATCGATGATTTCGGTCGCCTCCAGATCCGGACTGTTGGCGGTAATCTTCATCTTGCGGGCATGGATAAGGTCACCATCCTTGCCGGTTAACCCCACCGCCGAGCCACCTGCCCGGTTGATCAGATTGACAATATCCTTGTTGACCAGTCCGCCAAGCACCATCTCCACCACATCCATGGTCTCGCTGTCGGTGACCCGCATGCCCTGTACAAACTCGGAGTCCTTACCCAACCGCTGCAGCAGATCTGCAATCTGGGGGCCGCCACCGTGCACCACAACCGGGTTGATACCCACCAGTTTCATCAGCACGACGTCGCGGGCAAAGCTGTCCTTCAACTCTTCGTCCACCATGGCATTGCCGCCATATTTGATGACGATGGTCTTGCCGGTAAATCGTTGGATATAGGGCAGGGCAGCGGTCAGTACATGCGCAACATTGCGCGCCTGTTCAGCTTGTAGAGTCATGATGAATCAACTGTATCAGTAAGAAAAAAGCTGTTACCGAATCGGGGTCAAAACGGCAGTTTGAGATCCGGCTGTACCTGATCAAGAAGGTTGCGAAAGACATCCATTACCAGCTTAAGCGCATCTTCGTCCTCCGCCTCGAAGCGGAATATCAGAGACGGGGTGGTGTTGGATGTACGCACCAGTCCCCAACCTTGCTCGAACTCAGCCCGCAGACCGTCGATTCTGAGCAACCGCGCGCCGGGAAGGTCCGGCTGTTTGTCCAGTGCCGCCATGATGACGTCACTCTCACCCTCTTTCAGGGTCACGCTGTATTCCGGGGTAGAGACGCTCTCCGGCAGTTCGGCAAAGATATCTGCGCTGCTGCGGGGGTCGAGGGTCAAAATCTCCAGCAGCCTTGCCGCCGCATAGAGACCATCATCAAAACCATACCAGCGTTCTGCAAACATGATGTGCCCGCTGAACTCGCCCGCCAGCAGTGCCCCCGTCTCCTTCATCTTCGCCTTGAGCATGGAGTGGCCGCTCTTCCACATCAACGGCCGTCCGCCGTTGGCAAGCACCACATTGGCAAGATGACGACTGCACTTCACGTCATAGACGATATCGCCGCCCGGCTCCCGGGAGAGAACGTCCATGGCCAGATACATCAGCACCCGGTCCGGCCAGATAATTTTGCCTGAGGAATCCACTACGCCGACCCGATCCCCATCACCGTCGAAGGCAAAGCCGATATCAGCCTTGCTCTCCACAACCTGTTTTGCCAACGCCTGCATATTTTCGGGGCGGCTGGGATCCGGATGATGATTGGGGAAGTCCCCGTCCACTTCGCAGAACAGCTCCTCCACTTCACATCCCAACTGTTGAAAAAGTTGGGTCGCCAGCACTGAGGAAGCGCCGTTGCCGCAGTCGACCACCACTTTCATTCCCCGGGCCAAACTCACATCATTAACGACCCGGTCGGTATATTCCG
Source organism: Chromatiales bacterium (assembly GCA_036784775.1). Classification (GTDB taxonomy): domain Bacteria; phylum Pseudomonadota; class Gammaproteobacteria; order Chromatiales; family Chromatiaceae; genus QGON01. Next base: position 8,870 of record JAMJIN010000005.1, read on the forward strand.
GAATGATATCCCGAGTTTCGAAATCCCCGTCGCCCTGCAGTAGATTGCCCTGCTGAATACGCCGGTAGATCGATTGAATCCCCTCTGAGGAGAGACTCTCACCGCCGATCACGACCTTGATACCGTTGTATTCCGGGGGGTTGTGACTGCCGGTCACAACCACGCCACAACCTGCAGTAAACTCATGTGCAGCAAAGTAGAGCAGGGGGGTAGGCGCCAGCCCCACATCGATCACATCGCGGCCACTTCCCCGCAATCCCCGTACCAGCGCCTCCGCCAATCGTTCACTGGAATGCCTGCCATCACGCGCCACGACCACGGTCTGAAAACCCTGCTCGTAGATTTCACTACCGACAGCGCGACCGATTGCCTCAACGCCCTCTTCGTTCAGGGTGTCGTCCACCAGACCACGGATATCATAGGCTCTGAAGATTGACACGGGGACGGCCGTCACCGGGGCAGACGATAGAGCCGTCGTACGAACGGGAGATAAACTGCGCGAATCCTCAGCCATATCAGAAGCCGAAAACAGATCTTCATCCACAGTGATGCCATGGGTGGATCCGGCATCACGCTTGCGTTTGGCGCGACGTTCGATGCGGCGTGTTCTGACCTCACGTGCCTGATGTTCCAATATTTCAAGCGTGGCCTGCATATCCAGAAGACGGGCCATATGCCGCGTGGGCGATTTGCCTCTCATCACGCTTTCCATGAGTTCCAGAATGCTGTACTGATCCTTTTTCAATGCCCTGCGCATGCCTTCCGCAAGCAGTAAGAGCAGCGCCGCACTCAAGACAATTACCGCCAGCCCTGGCAGCAGCAACATCAGGTCATTGGTGAATCCCTCTTTGCCGGCTGACGATTTCCAGTAGGCCACTTCCCAGATACTGCCCGACACCGGCAACGTACCATCAGGCGGTTGTTGATCAGGCGAGACACTGCCGGCCATTGCCAACACCAGTGCACTGGCCCGATCCACAACCTGGCGCACTTCGACCCGCCCGGCATATTCCTTCACACTGTCTACCGAATCCTGCAGACCGCCAGCCGGGAAGGCTGCATGAATGACGCCCAATACGGACTCATCTTCCGTAGAGCGCACTGCCACCACCATCGCAACATACTGCTGGGCACTGCCAAACTGATGGACCTCTGCGGGGGGAGTCTGCAACTGTTTCTCTGCTTGGCGCATCAGTTCCAGGGAGGCATAACCAAGATGCGGCATCACACTGCTATCCGGTTCACGTTGTCCGGCAGACAGTAACCTGACACGCAAAACACCGGGCACTATCTGGGTCAGCTGATCTTCCCGTTCCCGCAAGGCCATTCGGTCATTCAGACGAAACAGCGCTGTGGTATTGGGATCTCTGGATATACCCTCCAATAGCTGGAGGCGGAAAAGGTTTTGTTCAGAGAGCCGGCCTGCCAGCGCCTGCGCACCGGTTTCAACCTGACGTGCCGCCAGCGACTCATCCCTGTCATGAAACTGAAGATAGACCATCGCCCAGGCCAGGATGATCAACACCATCACCCCTACTACAGCCATCAGCCAGTACCAACGGATACTGTGGCCCGCCTGTTCTCCGCCCCTGTACGTCTGTTTGTTCTGTTTCTTCTGTCTCTTCATGACTGTACGTCAATCATCCCAGATTAGCCTGAATATGATACCGCTCGGCGATACGCTCTGCGAGCCGTTCCGCCACCGCCGGTTTCGCCATCATCGGGATTTCTTCCCTGCCGCCTTCCCACAGCAAGAGCAGTGCATTCTCATCCCCTTCGAACCCTCCCCTGCTTCCACCTACCCGGTTCGCCGCAATAAGGTCCACCTTCTTGGCGCGTCGTTTGGCATCTGCAAAGGCTTCCACATCATCCGTTTCGGCAGCAAACCCCACGGTATAGGGCGCTTCTTCCAGCGCCGCCACCTGAGCGAGAATGTCCGGATTTTTCCGCAGATTCAGCTGCAAGGTTTCACTACTCTTTTTTATCTTCTCGGCAGCCATCTCAGTGGGACGATAGTCTGCCACCGCCGCCACACCAACAAAGATGTCACAGGCATTAGCCCGCGCCATCACAGCCTCTTCCATTTGCAGCGCGGTCTCCACATCCACCTGTAGAACACGGTCAGGCGCGGTAAGCGCCACCGGCCCGCTGATGAGCGTAACCTCAGCTCCCAACCGCACCAGAGATGCCGCCAACGCATAACCCATCTTGCCGGAACTGCGATTACCGACATAACGCACCGGATCGATGAACTCCCGGGTCGGACCTGCAGTTATCAACACGCGTTTCCCCTGCAGCGATCCAGAAGCAAATAGTGACTCCGCCTGCGCCAACAGGACATCGGGTTCCAGCATCCGGCCCGGGCCGGTCTCGCCACATGCCTGCTCGCCCTCACTGGGTCCCCATAGCAAAAGTCCACGCTGCCGTAGCAAACGGGCATTCTCCTGGGTGGCGGGATTCAGCCACATCTGCCGGTTCATCGCCGGCGCCAACGCGATGGTAGCGGTGGTCGCAAGAGAGAGCGTGGATAACAGATCATTCGCCATACCGGCCGCCAGCCGTGCCATGAAGTCGGCACTGGCCGGAGCAACCAAAACCAGATCAGCCCAGCGCGCCAGGTCGATATGGTTCATCGCCGCTTCCTGATCTGTGTCGAGCAGTTCCGTATAGACACGTTTTTTGGAGAGCGCCTGGAATGTCAGGGTCGTGACAAATGCCTGGGCCGCAGGGGTCATCACCACTCTTACTATAGCTCCTGCCTGCATCAGCGCACGGAGCAACACCGCGCTCTTGTAAGCGGCAATGCCACCGGTAACACCGAGGACAACCTTTTTTCCCTGCAACACAGACATCGATTTGAAATGACCACAGACTTCAGATTGGCAAGAGTACCCCATGGGACTGTTACAGCAAAGCAGCAGTGTCCAGGGCATGAGTAAGCACTAACCCCACCAGCGAAAAAAAATAGGAATTTCGTGACTCAGAACACATTTTTCCGCTAACCTTAGGGCGAAATTATAGAAGCCTGATCAATAAGACATGGAGGTCTTATGCCAATCACCGACTGGCCCATCGCCGAACGCCCAAGGGAAAAACTGCTGCAAAAGGGCGCCACCGCCCTGTCCGACGCCGAACTACTGGCAATCTTCCTGCGTACCGGCGTCGCTGGAAAAACCGCTGTGGATCTCGCTCGGGATCTGCTGCGGGAGTACGGAGGACTCAGACACCTGCTGGCTGCAGGGCAGAAGAGATTCTGTCAAAGCAAAGGTCTGGGAAACGCCAAATATACGCAGCTTCAGGCCGTCCTGGAGATGGGGCGCCGTTACCTGCAGGAGGATCTGGAGCGGGGCGAACCACTCACCAATCCAGCCGCATCCCGGCGCTATCTGCAGTCGCGCCTGAGACACTATCCCTACGAGGTCTTTGCCTGCCTGTTTCTCGACAATCGTCATCGGGTGATTGAGTACGAGGAGTTGTTTCGGGGCACCATCGACGGCGCCAGCGCCCCCCCTCGAGAGGTGGTTCGGCGCGCCCTCGAACTCAATGCCGCCGCTCTCATTCTTGCCCACAACCACCCCTCGGGCGTCGCTGAGCCAAGCCAGGCCGACCAGCAGATCACTCTTCGCATTCGCGAGGCCCTGACACTTGTGGATATCCGAGTGCTGGACCATTTTGTCATCGGCGATGGTGAGCCGGTGTCTTTGGCAGAGCGGGGGATGATGTAGGTTTTGAGGTTAAAGGTGGCATTGTAGGCCGGTTCAAGCGCAGCGGAACCGGCAACCCTATGCGGTTTATCAGTTCCAAGATGCCCGATCCGCTACGCTTGATCGAGCCTAGGTCCTTTTACATGATTTGCCTTAATGCGTGCATCGGCACAAACAGCCGCATAGGATCATCGGTAAACGGCTCAAACATCCCGTAACGCTGATAGAACCCAAGCGCGTCCTCATCCAGTACATCAAGTATCACGCCAAGCGCAGGCAGCCCGGCATCAGTCAACTCTACTGACTTCCTCAATGCCGTGATCAGCGTTTTTTCTCCAAGCCGCTGCCCTTTGAACTGCTCCTCAACCGCAAGTCTTGCCAGAAGCACCGCAGGAACAGGGTAGCCCGGTAGCTTTATATTGGTGGGTATTTCCTCTCGCACCACCGTGGAGGCGGCAAGAGAATAATAGGCGGCAATTCTCGCCTTTTGGGCTTGCTGTCTTTCAGAGGCAACCGGCAAGACCCGGGTACGACTGAGGCCCAGCCGCATATTATTAACGGCAAAACACGCCAGAAATCTATCCATGTCCGGCTTGCCGCTGTCGAATGTCTTTAAGTCATGTTGTGATTGATCGGCTAAAACAAACTCTTGCAAAAACGCCAACTAAAACCCCTCGGCATCCAACCGTTTTGCAGCTTCCATGATACGAGTGCTGGGCTTGCGCTCGGCATCGTTGCAGATTGCGATGAAATTATCGAACTGCGCATTCGTGAGCTGGATCGAGGATTCCTGTTGTAAAATCCTCGGCGCATTATCACGAATCAAAGTCGTGATGAATTCAGTCAGAGAAACACAACCGAGGGCCGCAGAAGCCCTTTCCGCCAGCTGTTTGATCTCCGCATCGACACGCATCTCGATACGTTCACGTTGTGCTGAATGCGCCATGCTTTTCTCTCACAAGAATCATACGGCCAATTGCCGTACACTAAGTATTGGTTATATTGGCAATGCCGTCAACTTCAACTAGGGTTCTAGATTTCCAAAGTTTGCGTCGCCCCGGAAACGCATCAAGCCCTATTTAACAAAAATTTGGTAAACTCGCCCTGTTACCTGGTCCCTCGGAAGCGAGAGCAATCCCGCCATCCCTGGCGCAACTTAGGCATTCTTACTCACCCCCGGCCCGGACATCCTGTCCGGTCGTTCGCCATGCTGCGAAGATCCACTGGATCTTCGGTCATAGCTCACCCTGTCACCTTTGACCTTGCACCTCCCCCCCCTCTCTGCCATAATTACGCGCTTTTCGCCCCAGGGTTAACAAATTTAGAGGTTTTGACAATGTCAAAAGTCTGCCAGGTAACCGGCAAGCGCCCGGTCTCAGGGAACAACGTTTCCCACGCGCACAACAAGACCAGACGCCGCTTCCTGCCCAATCTGCACTATCATCGTTTTTGGGTGGAAAGTGAGAGCCGTTGGGTACGCCTGCGGCTCACTACGAAAGGTATGCGCATCATCGACAAAAAGGGCATAGATGCAGTGCTGTCTGACATCCGCGCCCGTGGCGAAAAGGTCTAAGGGAGAACTGAATCATGCGTGACAAGATCAGATTGGTATCCAGCGCCGGCACCGGCCACTTCTATACCACCACCAAGAACAAGCGAAACAAGGCGGGCAAGATGGAAATCAAAAAATTCGATCCCAAGGCCCGCAAACATGTGATGTACAAGGAAGCCAAGATCAAATAAGGCGCCCGCATCCCTGGGACACCGAAACCCGCCTTTCAGGCGGGTTTTCTTTTGTCACTATTTTTTTGCTGGATACCCTGTAGACTTAGGGAAAATGGACGCTATAGATGGGTGAGGCCGCGGGTGAGATTTCCCGCCATTGCCATTGATCCCAACGGAATGTGCATCATGAAGGACATCTATGTAGGACGACAAGCCATCTTCGATCGAAAGATGCAGGTCTACGCCTATGAACTGCTGTTTCGCCAGGGAACCAAAAACTGCAGCAACGTCCAGCAACAGTTTGACGGCGACTCCGCCTCTTCCGAAGTCATGATCAATACCTTCATTGAGATCGGCCTCGAACGGGTCGCCGGCCCCCACCGCGTGTTCATCAATCTTACCCGCAACCTCTTTCTAAACCACCCGGAGATTCCTTTCGACAAAGATCGGGTCGTTATGGAACTGCTGGAAGACATTCCCGTGGACGATCAATTGATCGAAGCCGTCACCGAGCTTTCCAAACGGGGATATCTTCTGGCACTGGATGATTATATCTTCGACCCTGTCTGGGATCCTTTACTGCCACTGGTTGACATCATCAAGGTGGAGTTTCCTGCCCTCACGCTGGAACAGATTGAGCAGGGACTCCCCACCCTGCGCCGCCACAACGCAAAGCTCCTGGCTGAGAAGATCGAAACCGAGGAGGAGTATCAGCAGTGCCTGGCGTTGGGCTTCGACCTTTTTCAAGGTTACCACTTCTCCCGCCCCAAGGTGATCAAAGGCCAACGCCTGCAGGAGAACCAACTGGTGGTGCTGCGGCTGCTCTCTGCCCTGAACGATCCGGACGCAGAGATCGAAGACCTGGTCAGCCTTATCACCCAGGACGCCAGCCTCAGCTACAAGATCCTGCGCTATATCAACTCTGCTGCCATCGCCATGCCGCGCAAGGTCGAATCGATTCGTCAGGCGATTGTCCTCATGGGACTGGCGCGTATTCGCGCCTGGGCCAGTCTGCTGGCGCTCTCGCGAATGGAGAAAAAACCACAGGAGTATTTCACCACAGCCCTTGTGCGCGCCCACATGTGTGAACAACTGGTCACCAAGAACGGGGGCTGCGCGCCGGAGATCGCCTTCAGCGTGGGACTGCTTTCGATTCTTGACCTGCTGGTGGACCGGCCGATTGCAGAGATCGTACAGGAGCTTGCCCTCTCAAATGAGATACAGGATGCCCTGATCGATCAACAAGGACCTGCTGGCAAAGCGTTGCAATGCAGTAAAGGTTATGAGGTTGGTGACTGGGAGAACGCCGATTACGAAGACCTCAATGTGGCGGAGATCACCGATATCTACCTGCTCGCCAGCGAACACGCCTTTGACGAGCAACAGGCGCTGCAAGAGTCCTAAATAACTCAAGTTAGGGCGGCGTTTAATTCATCAGGTAGGGTGCGCCGTGCGCACCCTACGTTCGAGGAGCAGATTACCCACCGCATCCAGCAAGCAAGACCACCCTGGCGCAACCCAAGTGGTTGAGATGGTCTCGACAATCAGCGCCGGCCCTTCGATCGACTGTTCGGCAAACAACATCTCCCGCTCATAAAGCGGCACAGGTTGATCCACTCCGAACAGGCTCACTTCGACCTTAGCCTCAGCGGACCCCGAAGTGCGGCACTGTTGCAGTCTTATATGAGATTCCGCTCCCCGCAGAGCTGCCCGCAGATTAACCAGTTCCACCGCCCCACCCATACGGTGACCGTAGCGCAACTCGTGCAGTTCATGAAACGCAACCTCGGCTTTGGCACAACTGCTCCAGGTCACATTCAAGGTGTAGGACTGTCCCAGGTAGCGCAGATCCAGTGAATACTCCACATCGATTTGCGACCGCTCCAATCCCTCCCTAGTCAACGCCTTCACACCGGCCTCACCCAGTCTCTGCAACGCTTTTTGCAGCACGGCATCATCAAGCTCATGTAATAGCCCCAGCCAGGTACGCACCAGCTGGCGCCCCGGCGGAGCGACCAGCATCCCCAATGCCGATAACACGCCTGCCTGTACCGGCACCAGTGCCGAACGCATGCCCAACGCCTGCGCCAACGCACAGACATGCAACCCCCCGGCACCACCGAAAGAGACCAGGGTAAAACCCCTGGGATCCACTCCGCGCTGCACCGAGATCACCCGCAAAGCACGAGCCATGCGCTCATTGGCGATGCGGATGATGCCGGCAGCAGCCTCATCCACCGTGGTTCCCATGACCTCGGCCAACCGGCCAACCGCCATGCGGGCGGCAGAGAGATCGAGCTGCATGCGCCCGCCGAGAAAGGCGTCGGCACGCAGACGCCCCAAAACCAAATTGGCATCCGTAACCGTGGCATCAAGACCTCCCTGGCCGTAACAGGCCGGTCCCGGCGCGGCCCCGGCCGATTCAGGCCCCACCTGCAGCATGCCACCACTGTCGAGCCGTGCGATGGAACCACCACCCGCGCCAATGGTATGCATGTCCACCATGGGAACCGCTACCGGCCAGGGTCCGATGCGTCCTTCACTCGTGAGGCGGGGCGCACCATCGATAAGCGCCACATCGGATGAGGTGCCACCCATATCGAAGGTCAGCAGCTGTCGGCGTCCCGCTGTTGCGGCCACATAACGCGCACCTACCAGACCGCCGGCGGGTCCTGAAAGCAGCATACGCACCGCCTGAGAAGCGGCCTGCTCCGCAGCTATCGCCTCCCCGGAACTCTGCATCACCGAGACCCTGGCCCCCGGCAGTCCCCGGCAGAGCCGTTCGATATAACCTGTCACCAGTGGCCCCACCCAACTGTTGAGCCAGGTGGCGATACCCCGCTCATACTCACCGGTCTCCGGCAACACCTCGGATGAGCGGGAGACGAAACAACCCTCCGGCACCACCGCCTCGATTGCCCGCTCGGCACTGTCGTTTAGGTAGGAGTAGAGCAGATTGATGGCCACCGCCTCCGGCTGCAGGTCTTCCAACTGCTGAGCCAGTCTCTCCAGATCCTGTTCCGTCAAAGGCTCTAGGGACGAACCATCCGCCGCCAGCCTGCCGCCGGTCTCCAGACAGAGTTCAAACGGCACCGGGGGCAATTCTGGCGCCGGTTGCAGATTGTAGAGTTCGCAGCGTGCCTGCCGACCGATAGTCAACAGATCCCCCAAACCCCGGTTGCCGATATAGACGGTACGCACCCCCTTTCTCTCCAGCACCGCATTGGTCGCCACCGTAGAGCCGTGGATCACCCTTACCCCATCAGGGTCGAGTCCCATCTCTCGAATTCCCTGCAATATGGCCCGTTCCGGAGCATCCGGGGTGGAGAGCACCTTGTGGATGCGCAACGCGCCATCCTCGTAGAGCACGAAATCGGTGAAGGTTCCGCCGGTGTCGACGCCGATAATCTTCAAAACAACTCCAACCTGGAAAAATTACGGGGCTTCCTGCGACCCAGCCCCCGATGACGCAAGATAGCGCGAACACCGAGTTTATGGAATCGTGACAGTTCCGTGATTGGCAGCGGAACCCCAGCTGCTTGAATAGCTCTCCAACAGCACCGAAAAACGGCACTGTTCCAATGAAAATAACCCCCACAGGAGAGATCCCGATGAAAACCCAATTTTCCAGTACACTTAAAGGCCTGACTTTCGTTGCACTGGCTGCGGTCATGACTGCGAGCAGCGCCGCACCCATGATGGATGACGACATGTCGATGAAGAAAGACTGCATGATGAAGATGGCCGACGACAGCACCATGCAGAAGGATATGAAGATGTCCGATGGGATGGATGAAAAGATGGAACACTCGATGGAGCCGATGAAAAAAATGAACGATGGCAAAATGAAGGAGTCGATGCATAAGTAACAATCATGGTGCGCACGGCACGCCCTGCCAGAACGTAGGGTGTGCCGTGCGCACCAGAGCAAGCTAGAGCAAGTTAAAACGGATCCACCCATGGCACGTAAAGTCCTGATCATCGAAGACGATCCCGATATCGCCCGGCTGGTGCAGCTGCACCTGCGGGATATCGACTGCGAAGCCGACATCATCAATGACGGGGCGGAGGGTCTGCGCCACTTCCAAAAGGGCGACTACGAACTGCTGGTACTGGACCTGATGCTGCCGGGGATGGACGGCATGTCGGTCTGCCGCGAACTGCGCCGTGAAACAGACTATGTGCCGATCCTGATGCTGACCGCCAAAAGCTCGGAACTCGACCGGGTGGTGGGATTGGAGGTGGGTGCGGACGACTATCTGACCAAGCCCTTCAGCATCCCTGAACTTCTGGCCCGCATCAAGGCCCTGTTCCGCCGCGTGGACGCACTTGGCGGCAGCGCAAAACAACCTGCCGCCGACAAGGCTATCCACTACGAAAAACTCACCATCGACCCGGCGAAACATCAAGTCAGAATCGCAGACCGGGAGGTGGAACTCACCGCCAGGGAGTTCGACCTGCTGCTCCATTTCGCCCGCCATCCGGGACGGGTCTTCAGCCGGGTGCAACTGCTCGACTCAGTCTGGGGATACAACCATGAGGGCTATGAACACACCGTCAACACCCACATCAACCGCCTGCGGACCAAGATCGAGAGCGATCCCGCCAATCCCCATTTCATACTGACGGTCTGGGGCGTGGGTTATAAGTTTGCCGATACCTTAGGAATCTGACGGGATATGTTAAAAACCCTCTACGCCAAACTCGCCACCGGCCTGGTGTTGCTGCTCGCCGCCATCGGCCTGCTCTACGCCCTGATCAGCACCACCGCCACCCGCCACTATGTGCAGGAGGTGACCCAGCAGTTCAATCGCGATTTGGCGCGCAATCTGGTGGCCGATCGTAACTTGGTGGAAGAGGGGCGCATCAACAACAGCGCTCTGCAGAAAACCTTTCAGCAATATATGGTGATCAACCCCAGTATCGAGATCTATCTGCTCGACCCGGAAGGCCGCATCCTCTCCTACTCTGCGGATCCTGGAAAGGTGAAACGCAAGCGGGTCTCACTGGAACCCATCGAGAATTTTCTGCACGGCAGAGGGGGATTCCCCCTGCTCGGCGACGACCCGCGAAGTCACGATCGCCGCAAGGCTTTCTCGGTCACGCCCGTACCCTCCGCCGAGCAGCCGGAGGGCTACCTCTATGTGGTACTGCGGGGCGAAGAGTTTGACTCGGTGGACGATCTGGTGCGTGAAAGTTACTTCCTGCGCCTCAGTGGCTGGGCCATGACAGCCAGTCTCGTCATCGGCCTGATGGCGGGATTGGCGGTTTTCCGTCTGTTGACCCGCAGACTGCATCGTCTCTCCAACCTGATGGATAGATTCAGGACAGACAACTTCAGCCAGTATCAGCCTTATGCCGAAGCACCGGGTGGAGCGGCTGACGAGGTTGACCGGCTGGGTGAAACCTTCGACCGTATGGCGTTGCAGATTCAGGCGCAGATCGACCAGCTGAAGGTGAAGGATCATCTGCGCCGCCAGCTGGTGGCCCAGGTCTCCCACGACCTGCGCACCCCGCTTTCATCAATTCAGGGCTATCTCGAGTCCCTGACCCTCAAGGCCGACTCACTCGACCCGGTGGCGCGTGACGAATACATCGCCATCGCCCTGCGTCAGAGCCGACGTCTCTCGGCCCAGGTAGAGGAGCTCTTTGAACTGGCCAGCCTGGATGCCCGTGAGACTCTGCCGAAATGTGAGCATTTTCCTCTGGCGGAGCTGTTGCAGGATGTGGTGCAAAAGTACCGGCTGCGGGCCGAACAGCAGGAGATCCTGCTCTCCATGGATCCGCCGGAAAGCTCACCCTTCGTCTTTGCCGATATTGCGCTTACCGAGCGCGGGCTGGAGAATCTCATCGAAAACGCCTTTCGCCACACCCCTGCCGACGGCAGTATCACACTTGCCCTGGGTATCGAAGAGACCAGGGTCTCCGCCGTGGTATCCGATAGCGGCAGCGGTATCAGCGAAGCGGACCTGCCCCATCTGTTCGAGCCCTTCTTTCAGTCCCGGAAAAATGCCGGCTCGAGTGGTCATGCCGGATTGGGACTGGCCATCGCCCGCCGCATCGCGGAGTTGCAGGGCGGTGAGATCACCGTCGAGAGCCACCTCGGCAAAGGTAGCCACTTCGCCCTCTGGCTGCCGCGCACCGAAACCCGTTGATTCATCCTGATGTTATGAATTCGTGATATCTCCGTGAAACGTCTGTTATTCAGCAGATCCATACTTTTCTCATGCGCTATTTCCACACAAACCGCCATGCAGTTATCCGCATCAACCCACTGCAGAAAGACTGTCACATCAGCTATATTCCAGAACACGGAGACAAACCATGAAAATTAACCGCACCCTTAAAATAGCCGCCGCTCTGGGTATCAGTGGAGCGATACTTGGCTTGATGGCGCAGGCCGCAAACCAGACTACGGAGAGCGAATCGATGAAACAGCCGATCGAACAGGCCGCCGCGCCCAGCCAATGGAACCGCCCAAGCGACGAGCAGATCAAAGCGCGCCTCACCCCGGAACAGTTCAAGGTGACACAGAAGAACGGCACCGAGAGCCCCTTCAGAAACGCCTACTGGGACAATCACGAAGACGGCATTTACGTCGACATCGTCTCCGGTGAGCCCCTGTTCAGTTCGCACACCAAGTTTAACTCCGGTACCGGCTGGCCGAGCTTCAGCGCGCCTATCAAAGGCAACAATGTGGCAGAGAAAGAAGACTGGGCCTGGGGCATGAGCCGCACCGAAGTCCGCTCCAAACACGGCGACTCCCACCTCGGCCACGTCTTCGACGACGGCCCCGGTCCCAACGGTCAGCGCTACTGCATCAACTCCGCCTCACTGCGCTTCATCCCCACAGCCAAACTGGAGGCGGAAGGTTACGGCGAATATCTGGAGCTCTTTGCAGATAGAGGCGAATGACCCATTCAATCCAATGGCATTGTCATCCCAATAGCACTGTCATCTCGACCATAGGGAGAGATCTCGTACTACGTAGCGCCTTGGGTGCAAATCGGACGGAGATCTCTCCCTGCGGTCGAGATGACACAATCTTGTAGCCGGTGCATCGACCAAATTTATCCTGTATCTTTCGGCCATGGATGCGCTTGCCGTCACCAAAAATCTCACCCGTTCCTATAATGGCCGCTGCGCCCTCGATCATCTCGACCTGACCCTCAATCGGGGCGACGTGCTTGGCCTGCTCGGCCCCAACGGCGCAGGCAAATCCACCACCCTGCACCTGCTCAGCGGCGAACTCGCGCCCGATAAGGGAAACATCCACCTCTGCGGTATTGATCTGCAACTGCAACCGGTGCAGGCCAAGCAGTGTCTTGGTTATCTGCCCGAACAGCCGCCGCTGCTGCTGGAACAGCGGGTCGATGAATTTCTCGGTGACTGTGCCAGACTCCATCGAATGCCAATAGCAGAGGTTCCCGCAGCGCTGGAGCGAGTCAAGCAGCAGTGTGGTCTGGAAGAGACGGGGCGCCGCCTGATCCGCAATCTTTCCAAAGGCTATCGGCAACGGGTGGGGATCGCACAAGCCATCATCCACGACCCTGCAGTTGTGATCCTGGACGAACCCACCGACGGTCTTGATCCGGGGCAGATCCGCGAGGTGCGTGGTCTAATCCAGGAGCTGGCCAGGGAACGGGGTGTCATCCTGTCGAGCCACATCCTGCCGGAAGTGCAGGCGGTCTGTAACCGGGTTTTGATCCTGCACCAGGGGAAACGCGTCTACAGCGGTGAAATCTCACCACCCACCTCCCCAACCCTGAAGCTGGAGCTTGAACACACCCCGGATGTTGCACTTTTCAATTCCCTGCCGATGGTGGCTTCTGCAACAAACCTGCACACAGACTACTTTCATATCACCCTCGCTCCCGACGCCAAAGCCTCGCAACTGGCCGCCGCAGTGGTTGAACAGGGGTGGGGGTTGAAGTCGATGACTCCTGAGGTTCTAAGTCTGGAGCAGATCTTTTTGGAGCTGACCAGCGGGGGGCCAAGCGCATGATCCTAACCCTGGCATTCATGGAGTGGCGGCGTCTGATGCGCACTCCGCTGGCCTGGGCGCTGCTTGCCATCGCCCTCTTTCTGTTGAGCTGGCAGTTTCTGCAGATCCTGGAGAATTTCACCGGTCTCAAACCGGAGGGACGCACCCTCGGACTGACCCACTTTCTCACCCTGCAGCTCTACGGTTTTGCGGCGGTACTGATCCTCTTTATCACCCCCATCCTTGCCATGCGGCAGTTCAGTGATACCGCTCACCAGAGCAACTTCACCCTGCTGAGCAGCGCCCCGCTCTCCCTGACGACAATCGTTTTGGGGAAATATCTGGGACAGATACTGTTTTTGGGCCTAATCCTGCTGCTACCCCTGATGCTCTCCCTCTCCCTGCTTATCGGCATAAACCTCGATCTCGGACTGCTGGCTGCCGCCACCTTGGGGCTCTTCCTGCTGACCCTCTGCTTCAGCGCCATCGGACTCTACCTCTCTTCTCTGAGCGAATCGCCGGGCATCGCTGCGGCAGGCAGTTACGGCTTGCTGTTGCTTCTTTCCATCCTGGGGCAGAACTTTGCCAGCGAAACCAGCGGCATCCTGCGCTGGTTCGGCTGGCCGGGCCACCTGCTCAATCTACAACTTGGACTGGTGAAGAGTAGTGATATCGCCTACTTCCTGTTGCTGACCCTTTTCTTAATCGCCCTGACCCTTCAACGGCTGAACCATCGACGCGGCCAGTAAACAGATGAAGATACCGGCGCATTTTCAAAACACACTTTTTTATCTGCAACTACTGGCAGTGCTGCTGCTCGCCGCCTGGTTGAGCAGCCGTTTCGAGCTGCAATGGGACTGGACCCGCAACGGCAGCAATACCCTCAGCAAGACGAGCATCGAGACCCTGGCACACGCTGAGGGTCCCATCACCATCACAGTCTACGCCACAAAACAGACAGCCTTGCGGGAAAAGGTCGAATCGTTCATCGAACGCTACCACCGATTCAAACCCGACCTTACGCTAAAATTTATCGATCCGATCCAGCATCCCGGTGCAGCACGTCGTCAGGGCATCACCCTATCCGGCGAACTCCTGATCGATTATCGGGGCCGCCAGGAGCGTCTCCAGCAGCTCGACGAAATCACCCTGACCAACGCCATCCATCGTTTGCTGCGAACCGAGACCCACTGGCTGGTCGGTCTTGAGGGCCACGGCGAACGCAGCCTGTTGGGAGAGGCCAGCCACGACCTGGGCCTTTTCGGCTCAGCTCTGCAGCGGAAGGGCATCAAAACCATCAGCCTGAACCTGGTGGAGACCCCGGATATCCCGGACAACACCAGCCTGCTTGTCGTCGCATCACCTCAGAAGGCCCTGCTGCAAGCCGAGTTGTCACGACTGCAGTTATACCTGGAACAGGGCGGCAATCTCTTGCTGCTTCTCGACCCTGGACAGGATACCGCCTTGAGTCCGCTGCTCGCTTCACTGAGTTTGGAAACCCTACCGGGTATCCTGGTGGACACCAATGTGCGGGAACTGGGCATCGATGATCCCTCCATCGCGCTGGTATCCCGTTATCCGCCACATCCGGTTACCCGGGACTTCAATCTCATCACTCTCTACCCCCAGGCATTGGCGCTGCAGAGTAGCGTTTCGTCTCCCTGGCATGTCGTGCCGCTGTTACAGACGCTGCAAAACTCATGGAACGAGACTGGCGCCATACAGGGAGAGATCCAGAGAGATCCGGACGCCGGTGAAATGCCGGGACCACTGACGATCGGTTACGCCATGAGCCGGGAGAAGAACGGCAGTACTCAAAGAGTTATTGTGGTGGGCGACGGTGATTTCCTCTCCAACGCCTATCTGGGCAATGCAGGCAATCAGGATCTGGGGATAACATTGATCAACTGGCTGACCGCTGAAGAGAACCTGGACATACAGAGCCACCCGGCAACCGACAAGACGCTGCTGCTCTCTCCCCTCGCACAGGGCATTATCGGCCTCGGCTTTTTGATCCTGCTGCCGCTGCTGTTACTGGCGGCCGGCGGGTTGATTCATTGGGGTCGAAAACGGGCCTGATGAGTCGTCGCACCTGGATCAATCTGCTGCTCTTTGCGCTGATATTCCTATTGGCCGCACTTACCTGGTGGCTGCAACCCACGCCCCTGCCACCCCTAACCAGTCTCGATCCCGGCGATATCAAAAGCATCAGGATCTCAGACAACAGCGGACGGGATATCCAACTGCACAAAAGCGACGACGTCTGGAGGATAGGCCAAACGCCTGCCGACAGTGATCGCATCAGGCAACTGCTGGAGATCAGCCGCACACCAAGTTTTGATCATTTTCCCGCCCCTGAACATCAACTGGAGGTTTTTGGTCTGCGACCATCCGCCATTCGTCTGCAACTCGATGACCTGGAACTGGCATTCGGCAACAACGACCCGATCGACAACCTGCGCTATGTGCAAATCAACAATCTGATCCATCGCATCGGCGATGGCTTCCAGCACCACCTCACTGCCCCGGAAACGGCCTGGCAGAAGAAGTAGTCATGCCAGAGCTTCCCGAAGTCGAAACCACCTGCCGGGGTATAGAACCCCGCATCAAGGGCGCTGTTGTGGAACAAGTGATCATCCGCCAGGCGAAATTACGCTGGCCGATCCCCACCACCCTGCCCCACGATCTGCCGGGACAGTGTCTGCTACGGGTCGAACGGCGGGCAAAATATCTCCTGCTGCAGTTCGACCAGGGCACACTGATCCTGCATCTCGGCATGTCCGGCAGCCTGCGGGTACTGGAACGGGGGTCACCTCCGCAGACCCACGACCACTTCGAGATCACCTTCGACAATAACCGCATCCTGCGCCTGCGTGACCCCCGCCGCTTCGGCGCAGTGCTTTGGACCTCGGCCCCCGCAGCCGACCACAGCCTGCTCAGAGAATTAGGGCCTGAACCCCTCGGCCCCGACTTTGACGGGACCCATCTCCACCAGACGGGCAGCCGGCGCAGGGTGGCGGTAAAAAATCTCATCATGAACAGTAAAGTGGTAGTCGGTGTGGGCAACATCTACGCCAGCGAATCACTGTTTCGTGCAGGCATTCACCCCGCCCGGCCAGCCAATCGCATCTCACGGCAGCGTTATGATCGTCTGGCGGCAGAGATAAGCGCCGTGCTCCGCGAGGCAATAAAAGCGGGTGGAACCACCTTAAGGGATTTCCAGCAGGAGGATGGACGGCCCGGCTATTTTGCTCAAGCGTTGCTGATCTACGGCAAGGCGGGGAAAGCCTGTCCCAATTGCGGCAAACCCATCAAAAACCGCACCATTGGACAACGATCGAGTTACTATTGCGCTCACTGTCAAAGATAGGCCACGATTTATTATCCTTGACACCAAAGCCCCCCCCTCCTAGCATGCGGGAATTTTTTGAATAACTGTAACGGAACAGATGGATCTAAAGGCCATTAGCGAGCTCATTGCCGACGATATGCAGGCCGTCAATCAGACGATCCTGAGCAATCTGAAATCGGACGTTGTGCTGATCAACCAGATAGGCGCCTATATCGTCAACAGTGGCGGTAAAAGACTGCGCCCGCAGATCGTGCTCCTGGCCGCCCAGGCCTGTGGTTACAACGGCCAGGGCCACATCGATCTGGCGGCGATCATCGAGTTCATCCACACAGCCACCCTGCTGCACGACGATGTCGTGGACGGCTCCGACCTGCGGCGCAATCAGGAGACAGCTAACGCTGTCTGGGGTAATGAAGCCAGTGTGCTGGTAGGTGACTTTCTCTATTCACGCTCCTTCGAAATGATGGTGTCTGTGGGACAGATGCGGGTAATGGACGTGCTCTCTCACGCCACCAACCGCATCGCTGAGGGGGAAGTGCTGCAACTGCTCAACTGCAATAACCCGGAGACCACCGAAACCGACTACATGGAGGTCATCAAGCGCAAGACCGCTACCCTCTTCGAGGCCGGCGCCCGGCTTGGCGGCGTCATCACCGGCACCTCACCAGAGCAGGAAAAGGCGATGGCGGATTACGGTCTCCACCTGGGGATTGCCTTCCAACTGGTGGATGACTCTCTCGACTACAACTCCTCCAACGAAGATATCGGCAAAAACATCGGCGATGATCTGGCCGAAGGCAAACCGACACTGCCATTGCTGCAGGCAATGAAAGTCGGGAGCGAAACCCAGCGGAAAAAATTGCAGGAGATCATCGAAAAGGGCGGCCTCGACGAGATCGACTTCGTCATGGAGACGATCAGAACCACCGATGCCATCGCCTACACGGAGAATATGGCACGGCAAGAGGCCCAAAAGGCAAAAGATGCGTTGGAGGCGATCCCTCCCTCTCCCTACCGGGATGCCTTGGCCGCACTGGCCGATTTTTCCGTGGCACGGACCAGTTAGCCAATTCACGTTGTCACTACCGTAGTGAGCGGCGCCTCGCCGCGATTGCCCTATCCACAGAGTCATCGCGGCGAGGCGCCGCTCCCACAATTGAATCCCCCCCGGAATTCCATTATCATTCCCGCCCTGTCGCGGCTCTGGATTCATGACCGAAACGAGTTCCCGGTGTGTAGCGCAGCTTGGTAGCGCACTTCCTTCGGGAGGAAGGGGTCGGAGGTTCAAATCCTCTCACACCGACCAAACAAGCCCTATAGTTCGCGCGAACTATAGGGCTTTTTTGTGCCTGACCGGTTGGGTCAGGTTTCCGTAGGTCGGATTAGCGTAGCGTAATCCGACAAAACGCTCCGGCCTCTGCATGCCCGATCAGGCTGCACCAACGACTCTGGCCTTGCCAAAGATCAGTCCCTCATTCGAAACATCCACCTGGATAACATCCCCCGCGCCGAAGCGCCCACCGAGGATCTCCTGGGCCAACGGATTCTCCAGTTGCTGCCGGATCGCCCGTTTCAGTGGACGAGCCCCATAGACCGGGTCGAAACCCGCCTCACCCAGCCGGTCGAGTGCGGCATCGGAGATCTCCAGACCCATCTCACTATCAACCAGGCGCTGCTGCAGATAGCCGATCTGAATCGAGGCAATCGCTCTGATCTGCGCCCTGTCCAGCGGATGGAAGACCACGATCTCGTCCAGACGATTGATGAACTCCGGTCGAAAGCTCTGCCGTACCACCTCCATGATCGAGGACTTCATCTCTTCATATTGGGCTTCCGAGTTCTGCTCCTGAATCATCTCTGAACCCAGATTGGAGGTCATCACAATGACGGTATTGCGAAAATCGACCGTGCGGCCCTGGCCATCGGTCAGACGGCCGTCATCCAGCACCTGCAGCAATACATTGAAGACGTCGGGATGGGCCTTCTCCACCTCGTCCATCAGGATCACCGAGTAGGGACGACGCCGTACCGCCTCGGTAAGATAGCCGCCCTCTTCGTAACCCACATAACCGGGAGGCGCACCAATGAGCCGCGCCACCGAGTGCTTCTCCATGAACTCCGACATGTCGATGCGAATCATTGCCTCTTCGGTATCGAAGAGGAACTCCGCCAGCGCCTTGCACAGCTCGGTCTTGCCCACACCGGTGGGACCGAGAAAGAGAAACGAGCCGTTAGGCTGACTCGGATCGGACAAGCCAGCCCTGGAACGGCGGATGGCATCACTCACCGCACGTACGCCCTCAGCCTGACCAATGACCCGTCTAGCCAGCTCATCTTCCATCCGCAGCAGTTTGTCGCGCTCGCCCTCCAACATCTTGGAGACCGGGATACCGGTCCACTTGGCGACCACCCCGGCGATCTCCTCTTCGGTGACCTTGTTACGCAGCAGTTTCATCTCCTGCATCTCCGCCTGGGCCGCCATATCGAGCTGTTTCTCCAGTTCGGGGATTCGCCCATACTGCACCTCGGACATGCGCGCCAGATCACCGGCCCGGCGGGCGGTTTCCAGCTCCAGGCGCACCCGCTCCAGGGACTCCTTGATATGGGCAGTGCCCTGCAAGGCCGCCTTCTCCGATTTCCAGATCTCCTCCAGATCGGAGAACTCCCGCTCCAGCCGTTCGATCTCCTCCTCCAGATGAGCAAGGCGTTTTTTCGAGGCCTCGTCTGTCTCTTTGTTGAGCGCCTCACGTTCAATCTTGAGCTGAATGAGCCGCCGCTCCATACGATCCATCAGTTCCGGCTTGGAGTCGATCTCCATACGGATCAGGGAAGCCGCCTCGTCCACAAGGTCGATCGCCTTGTCCGGCAGCTGCCGGTCGGAGATATAACGGTGGGAGAGGGTCGCTGCGGCGACGATGGCCGGGTCGATGATATCGACTCCGTGGTGTACCTCGTAGCGCTCCTTGAGTCCGCGCAGGATGGCGATGGTGTCCTCCACGCTTGGCTCGTCCACCAGCACCTTCTGGAAACGACGCTCCAGGGCGGCGTCTTTCTCTACATACTGACGGTACTCATCAAGCGTGGTGGCACCGACGCAGTGCAGCTCACCACGGGCCAGGGCGGGTTTGAGCATATTGCCCGCATCCATGGCGCCTTCTGCCTTGCCGGCACCCACCATGGTGTGCAGCTCATCGATGAAGAGGATGATCTGCCCCTCCTGTTTGGAGAGGTCATTGAGCACCGCCTTGAGACGCTCTTCGAACTCACCGCGAAACTTCGCCCCGGCGATCAGTGCCCCCATATCCAGGGAGAGCAGCCGTTTGCCTTTCAGCCCCTCCGGCACCTCGTCATTGATGATGCGCTGGGCCAGCCCCTCGACAATGGCGGTCTTGCCCACGCCAGGCTCGCCGATCAACACCGGGTTGTTCTTGGTGCGGCGCTGCAGCACCTGGATAGTACGGCGGATCTCATCATCCCGCCCGATCACGGGATCCAGCTTGCCCTGCTCCGCCCGCTCGGTGAGGTCGATGGTGTATTTCTGCAGGGCTTGGCGCTGATCCTCCGCATTGGGATAATCCACCTTCTGACCTCCCCGCATCTTCTCTATGGCCTGCTCCAGCCGCGCCTTGTCGGCACCCGCCTTGCGCAGCAACCCGCCGATCTCACCCTTGTCGTCAACAGCTGCGAGTACGAAAAGCTCGCTGGATATGTACTGATCCTTGCGCTGCTGGGCCAGCTTGTCGGTCTGGTTGAACAGCCGTCCAAGATCGTTGGAGATATGCAGATCCCCTTCAGCCCCCTGTACGCCTGGCAGGCGTTCCAGTGCAGCGCCAAGATCCGAACGTAACTGATTGACATTGATATCAGCCTGAGTCAGCAGGTGGCGCACGGTTCCACCCTCCTGATCCAGCAGGGCGCTCATCAGATGCACCGGCTCTATAAATTGATGGTCACGGCCGACAGCCAGGCTCTGGGCATCTGCCAGTGCCATCTGAAACTTGCTGGTCAAACGATCCATACGCATGAGAAAAACTCCACAATAAAACCTTAATATTCCAATAGATGGGGCGAATCCCGCTAAAATTCAAGAATTCCCGGAATAAAAATAGTGTAAAGATTTTCCAACTGCTGCCGACTCAACTCTATTGAGTAGCTCAGCCCAAGCTGTTTCAGGGCAAAACCTTAGTTTGCAAGACCTCGGAACAGCGAATCAATGAAACTGACCTCAAAAAATCTCACTATCACCTATGTCGTTTTCTTCATGCTGTTGCTGGCGCTGCTGCTGGCAGGCATCGTTATTCAACGCATAGAGGCCAATCGCGCCCACCACATGGATCTTGCTGCCAACTCAGTAAAGATGACCGCCAACGAGATCAGCCGCATGATCGGCGAAAAACGCCGTTTGCTACACATCTTCTCCAATTATGAGTCCGGGTTGATAAATGCGATCAACACGAACCCTGAAGATGAGGAAGCCCAGGAGAGGCTCAACCAACGTGTACTCAGCTACTTCCCCGACGGTTTTGCCTTCACCCTGGCTGACAGTGGCGGTTCTCCACTTTATGACGATCTCAGCGGCGCTGTCGGTGAACTGTGTCAACTGAAGATCAGTGACTTTGCCGCTGGTAAGAGCGATTTGATTCAGATTCACCCAAACCCGAATCAGTACCATTTCGATATTATGGTCACCACCGGCAGACAGGATGGCCTGGTGTTTTTTGTCAGTTTTCAGACCACGCTGCTGCAAAATCTGTTACGAATCTCTCACCGGCATCAGCACCAACTAATCCTGCTCAATACCGAAAAGCCCAACCTGATCGAGATTACCGAAGAGGGAAACCGCTACGAATTGCAACTGGAGAATCCCACTCTTACGGAAGAAATGGCCCAGCGCATTCTGGCTAGGCAAAATGTACCCGGCACGCTTTGGGAGCTGGTGGATATCGGCGCTCCGGCAACCTTCAACGGCTTTGAAAAAGAGGTCATCACTCAGGCCGGATGGGTATTCCTTGTCTTCTTCATCTCAAGCATGTTCATGGTTGGACTGATCCTGCGGGGAAAAACGCACCGCCTGCGTGCTGAACATGCCCTGTTGGCAGCCAAAGATCAGCTGGAAATAGAGGTGGCCTCACAGACCCAACAGCTGCGTGCGCGCAAGGAGCTGGCGGAAACCACTCTGGCCTCGATCAGCGAGGGCGTCATTACAACCAATGCCCAAGGCGTGGTTACCGCACTCAACCACACGGCCCAGGAACTGACCGGCTGGGGGGCTAAACATGCACTGGACTGCCTGCTTGCCGACATACTCGATCTGTCCGATGAAACCACTGGCGAGCCAGTCAACCTCCCTTTGGGCCAGTGTCTGACCACTGAAGAGATTACCATGCTGGACAACCGGCCACTGACTCTCACCCAAAGCGATGGAAAAACCACCCGCATCGTGCAGTTATCAGTGGCAGTGATCAGCGGCGAAAGAAATAAGAATGCCGGAAATGTGCTGGTAGTCAGGGACATCACCGAGGCTCAGCACATGGCACAACGCATCTCCTGGCAGGCAACCCATGATGCGCTGACAGGTCTGATCAACCGGTTGGAGTTCGAGCGCAGGCTACAGACGGCGATGGAACTGGCCCATACCGATGATGCCGAACACGTCTTGATGTATCTGGATCTGGATCAGTTCAAGGTGGTCAACGATACCTGCGGCCATATTGCGGGTGACGAATTGCTCCGCCAACTCACACAGATGCTGCTTGAGATCGCCCGCCGTACCGACGTCGTGGCACGCTTGGGCGGCGATGAATTCGCCATCCTGCTTGAATACTGCCCCCAACAGCAGGCTATTGTGTTGGCGGAAGAGATACGCCTTTCAGTGCGCAACTTCCGTTTCACCTGGGACAATAAGCCTTTCACCATCGGCGTCAGTATCGGAGTGGTTCCCTTCAATGCCAGATATCATGACCTGACCCAGATCCTCAGCGCCGCTGACAGCGCCTGTTACGCGGCAAAGGAGGGGGGGGGCGCAACCGGGTCCATGTCTACTCCGAGGAGGATGAGATAATCGAGCAACGCTATGGCGAAATGCAGTGGGTTTCCCGCATTCGGCACGCACTGGACGAGGGGCGATTTCTACTCTATTGCCAGAAGATCCAACCCATCCGCTCAAACAGCAACAGCAGCTTTCACCTGGAGATCCTGCTCAGAATGGAACAGGAGGATGGGCAGATGATGCTGCCTGGCGCCTTTATTCCTGCCGCTGAACGTTACGGTCTGATGATCGATCTGGATCGGTTTGTCATTTCGGATACGCTGCAGTGGATGGAGAGCTGCACCCCGCTGGATGACGGCTTTGTCTCCATCAACCTCTCGGCCCAGTCGATCACTGACCCCGGCTTTCTGAAAGTACTGGAATCTCAGCTTGAAAGCAGTGGCGTGGATCCCTGCCGGCTCCTTTTTGAGGTGACGGAGACGGCAACCATCTCCAACCTTTCCAAGGCGCAACAGTTCATCGAACGCATAAAATCCCTGGGTTGCCGCTTTGCCCTAGACGACTTCGGCACCGGCATGTCCTCCTTCGCCTACCTGAAACACCTGCCGGTGGACTATCTGAAGATAGATGGTGAGTTTGTACGCGACATTGCCAGCGATCCCGTTGATTTCGCCATGGTAAAAGCGATCAATGAAGTCGCCCAAATCATGGGCATGGATACCATTGCCGAATATGTCGAGGACGGTATCACTCTCGCAATGCTGAAAGAAATCGGCATCGGTTATGGTCAGGGCTACGCTATTGCCAAACCTGAGCCATTGAGCAATTTTTACTGCGCTCTATCCACCGGGAACACACGTACCCTGCCCTGAAATTCGGTTGTAACAGTCGCCGTCACGGCGCCAGGCTGCCACCGCAGACACCGGCGGATTCGGCGTGCTTAAAGAGTCGTTCCGCATCGATAATCTCGATGTGACTGCCGTTTACCCTGATCAGCCCCTGCTCGGAAAAGTTATGCAGGATACGGGAGAAGGTCTCGGGCTTTACCGACAGCCGAGAGGCAAGCACCCCCTTGGGGGCTCGCAGATCGATCATGTTACCGTTCTGTTTTTCCGTATCCCAATTACCCCAGAGAAACCCTGCCACCCGCCCGGTGGCGCTCTGTAAGGTCAAATCGTCAATCTCCTTGATCAGATGCTTGAGCCGCTGACTCATGCTTGCCATGAGCCGGAAACAGGTATCGGTGGACTCCCGCAGCATATCGAGGAAGGACTGGCTGTCAAATGAGCGCAGTTCAGCACCACCAATGGCAGTGGCGTTGACCGGGAAGTTCGGGCTCTCCTGGAACATCAGCGCTTCGGCAAATGTATGACCCGGCGTGATGATCTCGATGACCTTCTCATTCCCGTTCATGGCCAAACGGTAGAGCTTGATCTGCCCCTGAGTCACCAGATAGAAACGATCCGCCATGTCACCCACCTGAAACAAATGCTGGCCATCCTCCAGTTCGATCACCTGACTCATCGCTTCGACCCGGGCTATCTGCCCCTCGTCGAGACGGGAGAAGATGTAACACTGCTTCAAATCAAATGACACTTTAAGAATACCCCAATTAACAGGAAAACCGGCTCAACGATTATGAGCCATCACAACAGTCCAACCTAACCAGGCACGACCAACCCGCCCTCCAGGCGCTATTTTTTCAGCTGGGACAGATCCCGTACCGCACCCTGCGCCGCACTGGTGGTCAGCGCCGCATAGGCCTGTAGTGCCTGTGAGACTGGCCGTTGCCTGTTTTGCGGCTGCCAGGCGGCACTGCCCCGCTGCTCCATCTCCTGACGCCGGGCAGACAAAATCTCAACGGAAACTGCGACACTGATGCGACGATTGGGAATATCGATATCGATGGTGTCTCCCTCCTGTACCAGGCCGATATTGCCCCCTTCCGCCGCCTCAGGCGAACAGTGACCGATAGATAACCCCGACGTGCCCCCGGAGAAACGGCCGTCGGTAATCAGGGCACAGGCCTTGCCCAACCCCTTCGATTTCAGATAACTGGTGGGGTAGAGCATCTCCTGCATGCCGGGCCCCCCTTTGGGACCTTCATAACGGATGATCACCACATCCCCCTCCGAAACCCTGTCACCCAGAATCGCCTCCACCGCGTCATCCTGGCTTTCGAAAAGCCGGGCGGGACCACTGAAGGTAAGGTTCGATTCATCCACCCCGGCAGTCTTCACGATACAGCCCTGCTCCGCCAGGTTGCCAAAGAGCACCGCCAGCCCCCCATCTTGGGAGTAAGCGTGTGCCAAATCGCGGATACAGCCGTTTTCACGATCGGTATCGAGACTCGGCCAGTTTACACTCTGGCTGAATGCGACCTGGGTCGGAACGCCACCGGGTCCCGCCAGATAGCGCTCCCGAACCTGTGGGTCCGAAGTCCGCTGAACATCCCAGCGTTCGAGGGCGTCTGCGATGCTGCCACTGTGTACGGTGCCGCAATCCCGGTTCAGCAATCCTGCGCGATCCAACTCCCCAAGGATCCCGATAACTCCACCTGCACGATGCACATCTTCCATGTGGTACTGCTGGGTGCTCGGTGCAACCTTGCACAGATTTGGCACCTTGCGTGACAGCCGGTCGATATCCTGCATGGTGAAATCGACGCCCGCCTCGTGGGCCGCCGCCAGCAGATGCAGCACGGTGTTGGTGGAGCCGCCCATGGCGATATCCAGTGTCATGGCGTTCTCAAAAGCTCCAAATGTGGCGACTGAGCGCGGCAGAACAGACTCCTCATCCTGCTCATAGTAGCGGCGGGAGAGATCGACAATCAGCCGCCCGGCCTCCAGAAACAACGCCTTGCGCGCCGCATGGGTGGCCACCAGGGAGCCGTTGCCCGGCAGACTCAGGCCCAGGGCCTCGGTCAGACAATTCATGGAGTTGGCGGTGAACATGCCGGAACAGGAGCCGCAGGTGGGACAGGCCGAACGTTCAATGGCCGCCACGTCGCTGTCGCTCTCATTGGGATCGGCAGCGGAGACCATGGCATCCACCAGATCCAGTTTGATCTCTCCTCTGGAGGAGAGAGTGACCTTACCCGCCTCCATCGGTCCACCGGAGACGAAAACCGTTGGTATATTGAGCCGCAGGGCAGCCATCAGCATACCGGGGGTGATCTTGTCGCAATTGGAGATGCAGACCAGCGCATCCGCGCAGTGAGCATTGACCATATACTCCACGGAATCGGCAATGATGTCCCGCGACGGCAGCGAATAGAGCATGCCACCATGCCCCATGGCGATGCCGTCATCCACCGCGATGGTATTGAACTCCTTCGCAACGCCACCGGCCTTTTCGATCTCCCTGGCCACCAACTGCCCCATATCTTTCAGATGGACATGACCCGGCACGAACTGGGTGAAGGAGTTGGCAATGGCGATGATCGGCTTTTCGAAATCGTCGTCCTGCATCCCGGTAGCCCGCCACAGGGCGCGGGCACCGGCCATGTTGCGTCCATGGGTGGTGGTATGGGAACGGTATTTCGGCATTTCACTCTCCGCAGGGTCTGCTCAAGCGCGCATTATGCCCCGATTTGCCGGGAGCAAACAATCACAACTCCGGATCAAACGGGAGACGCAGACAGAATTCCGCGCCCCCTGTTTCACTGTTGCATACCTCGATGGTGCCACCGTGCTTCTCGACCGCCACCTTGACGAAACTCAACCCAAGACCAACGCCGGTGCGCTGGTATTCGGTAGTCTGATCACCATGCTGAAAAGGCAGAAAAATAGTTTCCAACTGGCTTTCGGCAATACCCGGTCCCTGATCCCTGATACAGCAGACTATCTCACTGTCGAGACAGGTCAGGTGAACGGTAATCACCGAATCTTCGGGCGAGAACTTGACCGCATTGCCCAGCAAATTCTGCACGGCACGTTCCAGTATCCCGGCATTACCGTTGAGCCAGGCCTCTTCACACTCGATCTTCTGGCCGATACGAATACCACGCGACTGCGCCTGGATAAAAATCTCATCGACAGCACTATAGACCACTGAAACGAAATCGGTATCTGCAAACGTGGTGGCATCCACCGCTTCTGCCCGGGCCAATTGCAGAAAATCATCCGCCAGCCGCAATGAACGCTGCGCCAATGGCCGTATCTGTTTGGCCAGCGACTCCGCTGTGCCTTCCGTTGCCTGCCGGGACTGTGTAAGGGAGAGCACCGACGTGATGGGAGAACGAATGTCGTGAGAGAGAAAACTCAGCATCTTGGCACGGGTCCGTTCAGTGCGCTTGAGTGCACCGATAAATGAGAGCGTCACGATCATACCGAAACTGCCGGCAAGGGACTGGTCGAGGGGTTTCATCTGCACGAACAACTCGGTATCCGGCAAACGCAGCGCCTCGAAACGGATCGGCTGTTCGTTCAGCAACACACGCTGCATCAGTTCACTCCAGCAGTAACCACCCTGGATGTCCAGTCGGCTCAACAGCGTTTCGGCATCCATGCCAATCAGGGAAACCGCATCCGTCTGACCAAGATAGAAAGCGGCTCGGGGATTAGCCATTGCCACTTGCCCCATGGCATCAACCACCAGCAGACCATCGTCCATCTGGCTGATCGCATTCTCGATGAAATTGCGCAGATTGTGCAGTCGCTCATGGGCATGGCGCACCTGCTCAATACGGCGCTCGACAGACTCCAGCGTTCCCCGTGGAGGGGATTTTTCAGGCAAAGAGAGTTTCGCCGCAAAATCCTCCAGCATCAGCAACTCTCTTCCCTGAGGAAATTCATCTGCGGGCCAGCGCAGGCCCAGCATCCAGCTCGTCTCACCCCGGGAGACCCGTATCCACTGATCGGGGCCAAAACGCCGCCAAACCCCAGGACTGTGCCATTGAGCCTCTCCCTGTGGGAGCGACTCTGTCGCAGGGAAAGCGCCCTCGGCAAACATCGGCGCGCCATTGGTGTCACAGACCATCCAGCCGTTCAATTTGGTGATCCGCTGGAGAAACCTCAGCCCCTGACGCAGATCTTCAAGGGACTTCGCCGAAGGCATCAGCTGGGGCTCCTGCTGCAGCTTCTCCATCTCTTGATTCAGATAGCGAATGGTCTGCCCCAGACGGCGCCAACTCCATAACGGGTAGCTCAACACCAGGCCCAATAACGCCGCCGAGGGCGGAAACCAGATACGCAGAACATGCAGCGCCAACAACACCAGACCAAGCAGAGAAAACAACAGCGCCAAGGTCACCAGCGGCGCCAAGTGGGGACGCACCAATCCGTAGAGAAGAAATACAATTGCCACCACCCCCCCTGAAATCAACACTCTCCAGGGCATTTCCACCAGACTGAGAACCCTGTCCGTTCGCAGGGCCTCGAGGATATTGGCATTGATCTCCACCCCGGCCATCGGCTGACCGTGACCGGAGACCGGAGTGGGCAGCGCATCTCCCAGACCGGTAGCGGTAACGCCCACCAACACGACACGATCCCGAAACGCAGCGGGCAAAAAATCCCCTGCCAGCACCTGGTTGTAAGAGTAGCGGGGATAGCGCCCTGCCGGACCGGTGAAAGGAATCAATCGGTGCTGATCACGAAAGATCGGCTGCATGACTGACTGGCGCTGCGCCTGATGCAGACCCGGCCTGTTCATCTGCCAACGCTCAGGATCCAGCCAATGCAGAACAGAGAGCATCATATGGGGCCAGTAGGCAGCCCCTACCCCTTCATAGAGGTAGATGCTGCGGCCGATCCCGTCCGCATCCAGTTCCATATGCACATGCCCGAGACCGGCAGCCACCGCGGACAGCTCAGGCAGTGGCGAGGTCTCCACCAGTTGCCCGCCCAGTCGATACTCTTCCATGACCACGGGAAAGAAGACCCTGCCGCTGGCTGCGGTGGATTGAATCAGCAGACGGTCTCTCTCAGGGTGTTCCCTGTCACGCTCTGCAAACAGGATATCCATTGCGATAACCTTCGCACCTGCAGCGGTCAGACGGTCGATCAGACGGGCATGCAGATCCCGCGGCCAGGGCCAGCGGCCAAGTGCCTCCAGGCTTCTGTCATCCACCGCGACAATCACAACATCCTCAGCCGGCGAAGTGTGCCAGAGGTTGAGTTGCAGATCGTAGATGAGTTGGTCCCAGCGCCACAGCCAATTACTATAGACCAACAGCAGGATCAGGCCGACCAGCGCCAACAGCGACCACTCGGGAAACCTGAAAACCTGGGCAGAACGACTCATGGACGAGGTTGTGATAAAGGCAGGTCGAGGCGATAGACCTGCGATTGCCGCACATCGTCCTCACTCTCCATCAGCGCATCCACACGGATGTAGTAGGTACCCGGCCAGGGAACCGGCAGCGCCCGTTCGGTATTCGTGCCAATCCGTTGCAGCAGGCGCTGCTGCAACGCGGGATCCGCGGCGACGAGAAAACGGTAACCCCAAGCCTTGTCAACGGCGTTCCAGCGAACCCACATCCAGGGACCATTGAATTGGGGCGCCTCGATCACCGGAATTTCCAGCTTCACCGGTGGTGGGGGAGGGGATGGCAGGGGGGGCAGTTCGTTCAGCAAAAACCGGTGTTCCGCACTCAGCCCCTCCAATCCCAATTCGTCGATGCCCCGCACACGAATGCGGTAGCTGCCGGGAGTTACTTTCGGCAGGGTGAATTCAGGGGTTGCAAGCACCTGCTCCACGATGACCCCGGCACCCGGCTCCCCCCGCAAAAGCTGCACCCGATAGGCTTCGGCACCCTCCAGCCCTGGCCAGCGGAGAGGCGCTGCAGGCAGGTCCATCTCGACCCCAAGGCTACTGATATCGGGCGGGGTAAGCAGGGGGCGGGGCTTTAGCGGGGGCTTCCCGGGTTCGATCATGGTGCCGAACCCTGCATCGACATCCAGGCTCTCCCCACCGCCGTCAACGGCCACCCGGCCCTTCATCACCTCATTGCGCGTCAGGCCGCTCACGGACTCGACACCGACGCGGAAGCCGGTGCCCCGTACCATGGTAACCGCCGCCGGGGTGGTAATCTGAAACCGGGCACCTGTACCCTGCAAAGGCTCCACTTCACTCTCCACCCGTCCGTACTGCACCCGCACCCGGGTATCGACCATGCCCGCCTCACCAAAAGCAGAGAGTGTGTCCATTGAGACCCGAGTCTCAGGGCCAAGCATCAACCGGGAGCCATCAGCAAACCTGAGTGCAAGGCTGCTCTGTCTACCGGTGGTAACCACATCGCCAATCTGTAGCTGGTCCACCTCGGAAAGCAAAACGGGATCACTCTCCCCCGCACGAACAATGCTTACTTCACCTTCAAGAGAGAGCACCTCTGCCGGACTCGGGGTAAGCTGCAGCCACTCCAGCGGCACCTTGATTTCAGTACCCAATGGAATCCGTGTGGGATTTTCGATCTGATTGTAGTACTGCAACCTAACGGTTGAGATCTCATTTTTCAGGTATTGAGCACTGATTTTCGAGAGTGAGTCACCACCCCTCATGCGATAAACCCAATCCTCAGCCTGAACTGAAGAGAGGATCAGGATCAATAGTGAGATCGCGGTAAGAAAACGGGTATAACGCAACATCTATCTATCTTTCATGAGGTGATAGACCAACAGAAATTTCAACCGAATGGTGGAGGGAAGACAACATTCTTACGGATTGAACCGTATCAGACAACTCCCTCTACAGACTGCACCAATTTCACGATTATTTAGCAGGAAGTGAAGGCCTGGGCGCTGCGGAAAAACGTTGTAATAAGAGGTTGTTCTACTCCAGGTCTATTCAACACTGCCATCGGCCATTACTGACCGATGGAATATGCCGAATAATTATGCAATTCAGATAGTAACGGCAGGCACCATGCCATCTTTTTGCAGCTGTTCCAGACGATACCCCTGATGATAGACCGCCTTGAGTCTCCAGCCATTTTCCGGCACCAGACCCAGTTTACGCCTCAATCGGCTCATGTGGGTATCCACGGTGCGGGTCACCAGCCCCGGGCCAAACCCCCAAACCGTCTCCAGCAGGTGGTCCCGGGAGAGCAATCGACCGACATTGGAAAAAAGAATCCATGCCAGCTGAAACTCTTTCTCGGTCAACTCGATAGATATCTCACCGCTGACAATCATCTTGGCATCCCTGATGAGTTTGAAATTGCCAATTTCAAGCGCGTCATTGCGCGAAGTCTGTCCGGTTTTACGGCGTGCCAGGGCTTTCACCCTCGCCAGGGTTATTTCACGCGAGATCGGTTTTGCGAGATAGTCATCTGCTCCCCGTTCCAGTGCTTCGACAATATCCCCTTCGCTGTCCCGGTGAGTGACAAAGAGCACAGGTATGTTCCAATCCACCTCCTTGCGCACCCAGGAGAGCACCTCGATGCCTGTGGCATCAGGCAGTTCCCAGTCCATGATCAACAGGTCGTAGGATTCATGCCTCAGCTCCCGGATATAGGCATTCGCATCTGCAAAAGTACGGCAGACATACCCTTCCGACTCCATCCATTCACGCAGCACAACGGATTGCACCGGGTCATCTTCAAGACAAGCAATTCGCACTATATTTCTCCTTGCTTATTATTTTGTCTGGACTCATGTTGCAGAGCGGCGGCACCCCAACCAGGCACCGCCGCCCATCCACTTTGATCCTGAAGTGTTGTTTTATTTCACATCGATCTCGACACGCCGGTTCTGATAACGGCCGTCCTTCGTGCCGTTGTCGGCCACAGGCTGAGCCTCACCCATACCTTTGGAGGTAATCTGGTCAGCCGAAACACCTTTACTCTCCAGATAGAGCTCAGCAGATCTTGCACGACGCTCCGAAAGCACTTGGTTATATTCGGCAGATCCCGTGCTATCGGTATGTCCGATGACTTCCACTGCACTACCACGTGAATGTGAAAGTATCTTTGCCGCGACTGCATCCAACGCCATCTTGGCCTTATCACTCAATTCAGCACTGTTGAGCTTGAAGTTCGCATGACCAACGAGGGTGAAATCAAGACTGCATCCCGCCGGATCAACTGTTTCACCTGCGGGGGTGTCAGGGCATCTGTCCTTATAGTCCGCCACGCCATCACCGTCGGAATCCAAGGCACAACCGTTGGAATCCACGCTGGCGCCGGCCGGGGTACCCGGGCACTTGTCCTTATAATCGGCAACGCCGTCACCGTCGGAGTCCAAAGCGCATCCAACCGCATCAACCTTCTCACCCTTCGGTGTGCCGGGGCATTGATCCTTATTGTCCGTGACACCATCACCATCGGAGTCCTTCATCAGGGCACAGCCCTTCTCATCAACCTTGGTTCCTTTGGGGGTACCGGGACAGGCATCCAGGGGATCGACGACACCATCACCATCTGCATCGCCATAGCAGGCGGGGTCGATAGGAAATCCTGCGTCATAATAGTTGGATCCCCAACACTCACCATAGTTGGTATGAATGACGCTCTTGCCCGGTTCGTGGATGAAGCCATCCTCAACCGCGTAGGCCGGTGTTGCCGCTACAGCGGAAAGCATGAACGGCACTGCCGCAAGACGCATTGTCATCTTTTTTGTCGAATCCATTTTTCTCTCCAATTTTTCCTAATTCAATAAACGTCCGCTCAGGCGGCGGCGTCTGCTTTAAACAGATGAATATCCTGTTGCGGATAGGGGATACTGATACCTTCCTTGTCAAAGGTGGTTTTGATCATCTCCAGCAGATCCGCCCGGGTAGTCCAATAATCAGAGGACTTGACCCAGGGGCGCACAGCAAAATCGACACTGCTGTCATTCAACGTCAGCAGCATAACCGTCGGTGCCGGATTCTCCAACACAGTGTCGTTTGCAGCCAGGACGTCGTTGATCAGGTCACGTGCCTTTTTGATGTCGTCGTCGTAACCGATACCGATCACCAGATCGATGCGCCGGGTATCCCTGGCAGAGTAGTTTACAATCGTTCCGCCATAGATCTGCGCGTTGGGCATTGTGATCTCGCGGTTATCACCGGTCTTCAACATTGTATGGAAGATACGGATCTCCTCTACCACACCCATCTCGCCACCCGCCTCGATCAGATCGCCAAGTTTGAAGGGGCGGAAGATGATCAGCATGACACCTGCGGCAAAACTGGAGAGCGAATCCTTGAGCGCCAGACCGACTGCCAGGCCGGCTGCACCGAGAATGGCCAACGCGGAAGTGGTATTGACCCCCAACTGTTCAAGGGCGGCCATGACAATGACTGCCAGCAGCGATACATAGGCGATATTGCTGAGAAAGCTGATCAGCATCTGATCAACCTTGCCCTTAACCATCACCTTCTCCAGTCCCCGCACCAGCAGGCGGGCGACCCAGCGACCGATGACGAAGACCAGCAACGCCAGGATGATCTTGGTTCCCCAGGGGATCACATAGGCGTTAAGAATTTGTTCTACGGATATTTCCATGTTTCATTTCCCGAAATTGGTCAGATAAATTATTATTTTCCCGGC
This sequence comes from Chromatiales bacterium, assembly GCA_036784775.1. Lineage (GTDB taxonomy): Bacteria > Pseudomonadota > Gammaproteobacteria > Chromatiales > Chromatiaceae > QGON01. The sequence goes on from JAMJIN010000005.1 coordinate 42,098, forward strand.
TTGATAACTTCTTCTCCTATCAGCAGACAGAATTGAAAGTATAGCCATCGCAGAGATTCAGAACCCTGATAATCGATAAAACCCATCTATATAAGTACTCAAGAACGCCAGCATAGGGGATTATCCTAAGCTGACAAAGTCGCGACTTGTGAATAATTGTAAACTGGGACCTACCGAAAATTCACAATTAGAGAGAACAGGCACGCGTTGGATATTGACGGACACCTGAGAACTTCGTCCTGCCAGGAGCCGCTTGGGCCGTGCAAAATCATTCAATAACAGTCACTCTATATCGGCCATCCCAGCAAACCTAACGAGGTAGACCCAATGTCAGTACTCCTTGAATTCAGCATGTTCCCCACCGACCGGGGTGAAAGCGTCAGCACGGAGGTCAGCCAGGTCATCAGGATGATTCGCGAGAGCGGCATCAGTTACCGCCTGACAGCTATGGGGACCATCATTGAAACCGGCGATATTCGTGAAGCACTCGATCTTGTCGAGCAGGCCTACCGGGTACTGGAGGCGCAAGGCTGCAAACGCATCTACTCATCACTGAAATTTGATATCAGAATTGGCAAGGACAACCGACTGGAGCAGAAAATACGTTCCGTGAGGGAGAAGATCGGCGAGGTCCAGCAGTAGTTCACCGATAACCGGACATAGATGCCGCCCCGCAGCGCCCCCTATATCCTGGAGACCTTATCCCTGTTTGGGATATTCTATTCCCTATTTTTCCTACCATGCGAAAAACACTTCGCCGCCAACGACCTATCATGCCATCCGAACCAGTAGCCACCACACAACTTCAGTCCGCAATCGATCTCTGGACAGAGAGCTTTTCCGGCGTACTATCCACCCAATCAAAAGGTGAACCTGGGTTTCCCTTCGGTTCGGTGGTGCCATTCTGCCTGGATGGAGAAGGCAATCTGCTTCTACTGCTCTCGCACCTGGCGGAGCATACAAAAAACCTGGACGAAGTCAGCGCCTGCTGCCTTACCGTCATGGAACAGGGGAGCGGAGATGTGCAGAAGCTCGCCCGCCTCTCCTGTTTGGCGCGCGCCGCACAGATCGAAACACCGGCACCCTCCCTGGTGGAACGTTATTTCCGCGACTTTCCCGACACACGCCCCTACTTCGAAACGCTGAATTTTCGCTTCTACCGACTACAGCCGGTACGTTTCTATTTTATCGGTGGTTTCGGCGCCGCACGCTGGTTCGACAAGAGCCGTCTGCTTTCTCAACTTCATCCTGAAACGCGACTGTAAAATAGAGGGGCGCTCGCTCCCGCACTCGAACAGATCATCAGCATCGGCTAACATAGCCCGCCCTGCAACAATCGAAGAGCCGCACCATCATGACCTCATCTGCCATTCTCGGACCCCTGAGCAACCTGCATGAAATGCAGGCACAACTGGTGGAGTCTCTCACTCCTGAGGAAGCGGCTCACCAGCACCATCCTGAACTCGGTTCACTCAACTGGCAATTTGGCCAAGCAGTCTATCAGGAACTCCTTTGGCTGCGTCTGATCGTTGCCGGTGATGATGATCTGAGCAAGCGGGTCGCCCATCTGTTCACGCCAGGCAAGCTCAGTATCGAGGAGCAGTGCAGTCAACTGCCGCCCACCAATCACCTGCTCAACTGGGCTGCTGAGATCCACGACGAACACCTCATGCGGCTGGCAAATCCAGCCACTCTGCCGGACCATCCGCTGCTCGCCAATGAGCGGCTGCAGTGGTTTTTACTGCAGGAGCAGGCCAAACACTACGAAACGATGTTGCTGCTACTGAACCAGCGCAGCCTGCAGATAGACACCAGCGACTACCTGGTCATCCAGATACTCAATGCCGCCGTCCCTCACTGGAAAACCAAGGAGTTGTCCCGGGGACACTACCGTGTCGGCGCCAGAGATCTCCCCGCCGCCTACGACAATGAGCTACCGGCCCAGGCGGTGGAACTCACCAGTTTCCGGATCGCACTGGATCCGGTCTCCAATGCCGAATTCCTCGCCTTCATGGAAGCCGAAGGCTATCAAAACCCGGAACTTTGGGATGAAACAGGCCGTTACTGGCTGGAAAAACACCCAATCGACCATCCAGAATACTGGCGCCAGGACACAATGGGGAACTGGTACGCCATGGGCGTCAACGGCCCCAGCGACCTGCCGCCGGATGAGCCGGTATCCGGCATCAATCATCACGAGGCTCAGGCCTTCGCCAATTGGGTCAGTTCTTTGGGCGGGAAATTTGAAGGGGCCGTGCTACAACACGAATACCAGTGGGAAATTGCCGTCCGAACCGGGGTAATAAAAAACCAGGGGCGTGCCTGGGAGTGGTGCAGCAATCCCTTCCACCCCTATCCCGACTTCCAGCCATTTCCTGCCAGGGAGACCTCCGAAACAGATTTTGACGAGCACCATTTCACCCAGCGTGGCGGCAGCCTTCACACCCAGCGCGTGCTGCGTCGGCCAAGCCTGCGGGATCGCGCCCGGCCTGAGCAGCGCTTTCAACTGGTCGGTTTGCGACTGGTATTTCCACCACTGCACGAGTGGACCTGATGCTCTGCGCCCAGCCCGGAAAACAGGTGATCAGGAACGCATTTCTCAGCTTTTGAGGAGACCGTCACAACTCCGTGTGGTCTGCCTAAAGATTCCACTATAACTGCCAACAACCCGGTTAGAGGAAATATAACCAGAGTTCAGCAGATGGCAATCAACTCGATCGTGGGACCGGCACTACAGGGCATCCAGCGGGGATTCCAGGGCATGCGCCGTGTCGCCTCGGAGATCGCCAGCGTCAACCAGTCCGAAAAACAGAATCCCACCGACCTCTCCCGGGCGATGGTGGAGATGAACCAGCAGACGCATCAGGCCAAGGCCTCGGCCAAGGTACTGAAAGCCGCAGACGATTCCATCGGCACCCTGTTTGACGAGCGCGCCTGATCTATTCAACCCAGAGGGGGTTGGAGTCAGCCAACAAAGGATATTGGATCTGTCCAAAAAACAGTTCTCTGGGCACTCACAATCCCCTATTATTTGCACTCCCATCAGATATTACGGTTTCCCCTTGATGGGATATCTGATCCATCTGCTTCACTCCTTGTCGTTGTATCAGGCCGGTTATCAGTTGAATGCTCCCTGACCATCCACCTTGAGAGCCTTGAGCAACAGGTCTACAGCGTAGTTACGGACGGTATAGTTGGCTGCCTCGTAAATATCCCTATCCGTCCAGCCGTTGGCTTGGGCGATTTCCAGATCGGCGGCCTCCACCTCATCGGAATTGAGGACCATCTTTAACACCAGCATCAACAGGACTTTTTCTTTCGCGGGCAAGGGGGCCGTGGAAGGGTCTTCTTGTGCGTTACGAAGGTCATCCAGATCCATTCCATTTTCGATCATTATTCCTTCGCTCGTGGTGACACAGTACTTGCAGTCGTTTTTGGCCGCCACGAGATATCGCATCATGGCGAGTAGGTTGGAGTTCAGGCGGGGGTGTGTTTCGTAGTAGCCAAGAAATTCAGTGAACTCGGCAAGGATGTTGGGGCTCACGCCCATGAGC
>JAMJIN010000417.1:0-1620 GCA_036784775.1 Chromatiales bacterium
ACTGTCGAGGTCGATACACCCGGTACCACACCTTCTCAACGGCTCCCTACATCTTCCCGATTTCTTTCTCGATGTCACTCTTTGTCGCTGGCTGTTTCTTCTGACTCGCTATTTGCAGCTATTTCATCCGGTTACCGCTGTTCGCCAATTATGTTCGGGTTTTTACCGCCATCTACAATATAGAAAGAACAAATACTCAGACCTCATTAATCAGTCGAATTTTAGCTTTCCCGCGCCAATGCTTGAGTATATTTCGAATAATTTCTAAATATAGAACTATTGGTTCTTGACAGGATGTTACTTTTGGTTCTTCCTTGCAACAGTCACACACCCAACCAAGGCCCCGAGATGACCAAATCCAGAACCAACACAGAAACGGAGAGAGCGAAATGAGCTATCGGGAAGAAGACGCTGCCTTGGGCGCAGCAGCAGCAGCAATCGTCGCTGGTGTGCTGGTAATAGCAATCGTGCTGGTTTGGTGGCTGATGTGAGCATTGTTTTAGATAAATTCATCCAGCACGGAATGAAGGCCAGTTATCACTATGCCGACGACACCGGCAGCGAATGGCCTCTTGGTGACGCGGAGAAAAGCCACGCGCTTGATCTGTTTGATTCCAGTCCCTGCGAACACGAAGAGATGAGGAAAGCGGCAACGAGATTCTTTTGGGTATTTGATGAAATCAGGGCGGCTGAATAATGGCTCCGCAGGAAATCCTAAACGCCGAATTCATTGCCAACATGATTGCACTCTGCATGATCGCTGGCGGACTGTGCCTAGTGTTCGGATTCGGTGCACTCATCAGCGACTACGTAATTGTTCCGCTGCTGAAGAGGTTCAATCTCAATGACTAAATTGACCTTCAGTCTGGACGTTGAGCGCTCCACAGAGCGCACCGCCCGGATGACGCGCCATCCTCTTGTAATGGGAAATAAAAACCAAATTAATGGTCGCTTAGTCAAGGGCCAAGAAACCATCCAACCACCAACACTAGCCCAAAAAGGAAACCCCTCCATGCACCTTTACGAATTACCCAACGAACTGACCGTATATCTGAGCAGCGTGTTTGGAATTGAGCCACGGGGGAATTATCTGATCATCTATACAGCATCAGGAATAACCCAAGTGGACTTCGGTTCAGATGCGTCAGCGAACGAAAAACTGGAAGTAAAAACCAAATTCATAACCGCTTGGCGAACCGTTAATGGTGATTCCGACATGCCCCTTTACGAGTTCCCCAACGGAACGATCGTAGACCTGGACCAAGTGATTGGGGTTAGGCCGTATGGGTATTATTATCTAACCCTTTATACAAGCAGTGGGATGATCTACGTGCGCTTCAACTCACATCTACCAGCCGATGACATAAACAAGTTCATGACCGCTTGGCACGCCAACCAGGACTGGTACGGCAGCAAGGACTAAGAAGCCACACCCAACCAACCACGAGGATCAGCGATGACCAGTCTCAAATCAGAAAAACTCCAATACACCTCACCTCCGTGGGAAGTCGATAAATGGCAAGACGGATCAAACCCAGAAGGATGCTCAAACGTCACATCCCCATCGACGGAGGTGTGTATTGCACAAGACATCCGCGATGCAGATGCGCATCTAATTGC
>JAMJIN010000061.1:0-19452 GCA_036784775.1 Chromatiales bacterium
TCCACTGGCCACTCGGTCAGAAGCCCCGGCATCCGTTGCTATCACTGAGATTGAAGGTATTCGTTGTCATTTCTGTGGACACTGATGTGGTCGAAGATGAGATTTTCTATGGTGGGTGCATGGGCTCGGGTGAGGGATTCGGTACAGCCTGTACACTCCTGAAAGGAGAGCCAGATTACCGAGGGGCGCCTGGCCTTTTCCAGCGCCTCCGCAATAGCCGGCACCATGGCCGGAGGCAGTGCCATCATCGAAGCGGTGGCGGTACAGAATTTCAGAAACCCCCGCCTTGACACACCCTGCTGCCGCAGGCTTTCGCCGAGAGTTTTAGTTTTAATCTCTGTTTTTGAGTCAGCCATCACGTCTTCTCCCGTTCATAGGATTGCTCAGCGACGCGACCCCATCCGGAGTACGCAAACGATTTTCGAGCCGTGAAATAGAGTCTGTGAGATCTGCAACCTGTGTAAGAAGGATCTCAGGCACCCGGGGGATCTCGATCTGCAAGGCAATGCGCTCGCCTTCGGTATTTCTGTGGTCGACGATCCAGACACAGGCGAATGCGGTTTCATAGATCTCGCTGGCGCCCAGGGTTTCCAGCTTGACTGCCACCTCCCCACGGCCCAGTACGTCGAGCAACAGCTCTTCATCACCGGGGCCAAAGGGGATCGATCTCAGATCGATGGTAGTGGATTCTTCTGTTTCACCAAGACGGCGCAAAGCATGAAGGATTTCATGCAGAACAGGGACGGCGTTGCCATGTTGAACTGTTGGTTCGACAGCCGTTTCTATACGTACGTCTATGTTCTCCAGTCTTTGCATACCAGTCACCGTTCATTGGATATATTAGTAGATTATCTCTAATCAACATAAACGGTACTGATCCAGATCAGCTAGACGATAAAATCACAATTCTTAGTGATATCAGAGGAATAACAATTCCTTGCAAACCTTTGGTTTATACGCTCATTCTGAAGAACTTGAACTTCCGACTATCTGGTCCGTAATTATCAACGAAGAGTGATCTCTATTACCCCGTAATTCTCAGAACTTCGAACGGTTTCAGGGATTGCCCGGAGAGCCGGATTTCACGCCAACAAGATGTTCCGAGACCAATTCTGTCAACCCGATCACCTCCGTTTCCATTTCATTATGCTCAATCCCATCCTCCAGCATGATCCGGCAGTTGGCACAGGCAGTTACAAGGGTCTTAACCCCAAGCTCCTCAAGTTGCCTCTTTTTTCGATCAAAAACCTTGAGGCGCAACGCATCAGCCCGCTCATTGGCACTGACACCACCACCGCCACCACAACACCAGTTCATCGTTCCATGGTCACTCATCTCAATAAAATTGTCGGCCACCTTATTCAGGAGGTTACGCGGCGGGTCAATCACACCACCGCGGCGTACAATCTGACAGGGATCATGAAAGGTCATGGGCCTGCCGTCCTTGCCACTCAATTCAAGCCGCCCATCCTTCAGCAATTGATCCAACAATTCGAGTATATGGATCACCTTGAAGTTGTATGGCCGACCAATGAGATTCGGCCCTTCCCAGCGGATGGCGGTATAGGCGTGGCCACACTCAGGACTGATCACATATTCGACACCCAACTTCTCTGCTGCGGTGACGACTCGGTTTACAATCTCGGAAGCTGCATCTTTGCTACCGATCTGTATGCCGCTGTTGGTCGCCTCGAACGCCTCACTGCTGATGGTCCAGGTGATCCCTGTCGCCTCGAAAAGTCGGGCCAGGCTCTCGATATATTCGGGATAGTTGATCACCTCCATTGAGGAGAAGAGGGTCATATATTCCACACCCTGTTGATCGAGTGGGATAACCAGACCAGTGTGTCGTTTTATGGATGCAATCGTCGCCTTGAGCGTCACCAGGGTGACTCCCATTGGACTACCGATGGTGAGAGCGCGATGGGTTGCCTCTTTCAGCCCATCCGGCGCATAACCCGCGATGGAAAAACCTTCCCGCTCTTTACAGATCATGTAGGTAATATCGCTACCAACAGGACAAACCATGGAGCAGCGGCCACAGAGGGTGCAACTGTCATAAACCAGTTTTTCCCAATCGGCAAAATCCTCTTCTGTTAATGGCTTGGCAATGCCGAGGGAGACGGCCATTCTGCCCCAGAAGGTATTTTCCTGACGCCAGAGCTTTTTCAGCGGCTCCAGTTTATAGATCGGCGTGTAACGGGGATCTCCGGTCTCCGTGTAGAAGAGACATGCTTCGGCACAGAGTCCACAGTGAATGCAGGAGGAAAAATAGGAGGTGACCCTGGCATCGATCTGCTCTCTCAATGCCTCTCTGCCCTTTTCAAAGCGTTCACTCATTTTGTTCTACCTCTCAGGCACTCACACCCTTGCGAGCCATGGCGGCGCCGGTGTATCCGCGGCTGAAGACAAAAGTGAAGGCGTGCATCAGGTTGCTGAAGGGAAAATAGATCAACAGCAACTCCGCCAACCCCAGATGCAGCAGCCGCAGGGGCTCAAAACTTTGAGCCAGAGCCAGACAGCCGGTGAGCATCACCAGAAACACCAGGATGGTGCCGATATGATCATCTGCCGATGAGAGCAGACGGGTGACCGGATGCAGCACACGATGAAGCCAGAGCAGAATCAGTCCGGCAAAGGCTATCTCAGCGGATACGATAAAGGCCCAATAAGGCAGCGCCGTCCAGCCAAAACCTGTAATCCGGTCAGCGAAGAAGTCGACGTGAGGCTGGGCGAAAAAGAAGAGCGTGAACAAACCCAGGTGAAACATGTAACCCGCAATTACCTGAAGCCTGCCCCGGCTGGAGACTGTGCGTTCAGGGACGAAACGGCTGAACACGGTGCGGATCGAACCCCCACCACCACCCGTCCTGGGCAACGCCAGATCCGGTGCAAGTCCGGCACGAAAGATCGCGACGATGCGCCAGAGAACACCAAGCAGAAACACACCGAAAGAGAAGTACCAAAGAGGGCCGTCTATCCACTCAGCAATCATTTCCCGGTCTCCTCTGCCACAATTACCGAAACACCTTCACCCCGCTGCGCCGCCACCTCCTCAGCATCCAGAACATCTCCCTTCCCTTCACACTTCTTGGCCCAACGATCATGGTGTTCAAGGGCCCAGTTGAGATCACAGTAGCCGTCCCTCATACCTTCGATAGCGCCTTCCATGCCGATGGTACCGATATAGATATGGCCGATAACGACTGCGAGCATGGCAATAGCACCAATACCGTGAGCCACATGTGAGAGTTCCATGATCTCACGCCCCTGGCCGAAGATGGGAAACACCAGCACCAGACCGGAGGCTCCGATTATCGAACCCACGATAATCAGCATCCAAAAGAGGCTTTTTTCCCCCATGTTGAAAAAATTGGAGGGCACAGGTTTCTTGCCGATGATGCCTCCTCCCCGCAACAGCCAACTCAGATCACCACGCTCATAGATATTGCGCCGTACGAACTTGATAAACACAAGGAGCAGAGCGAGCAGAAACAGTGGACCCATCAGGTTGTGCCCCTCCTTGCTTGCAGATGCCAGGAGAGAAAACAGATCCGCCCCCATCCACGGGAGAAGCAGAGAACGTCCGAATAACAGAACCACTCCGGTGAAGGCCAAAAACAGAAAGATGAATGCCATGAACCAATGGATCATGCGCTCATAGGTTGAATAACGCAGAAGTCTGCGATCCGACACCCCAGCCTTGATCCGCACCCGGCCATGCAGCAGATGGAAGATAATAACCAGGCCGATTACACCGACGAGGAGATAACCGCCCACCGGCAACAACTGTTGCATCCTGAACTGACGCCAATGATCTCCATAGGGATTGATCAACACGCCACTTTGCACACCGCTTACCTGGCTGCTGCCAACACCCTCCATCTCTCTCTGGCGCACCTCCCGCCAGAGGTCTGCAGCGGGATTCCTGATCTGGATCGGCGATACTGTCTTTCCCTCATCCGCTACAGCAACCGGGGAATATAGGAGCAGTAGCGATATCAATACCAGCAGCAGAATCACGGACAGAGCTGGCATCAAGAATCGATTTGAAAAATGAATTTGCCTCATCGAATCGTTCCCCAAAGGGCCATTGCACCGCCACTTGGCAATGCAATGGCAACACCAGAGATCATGGCTATCAAACAACCACTGTCATATCGCAGATTGTCTCGTCAGTTTTTCACACTGCTTTTTCCAGTCATGCCCTTTGAATTACGTAGGGACGCCTTCTGGTAGGAGACACCCCGGTTGAGCACACTGGCGCCACGGTTGACCACCCGCTTGCGGTAGATGTTGGAGACCACCTCGGCATCCCCCGCGAGAAGCGCCTTGGTGGAGCACATCTCTGCGCAAAGCGGCAGCTTGCCTTCCGCCAGACGGTTGGAACCGTACTTCTTCTGCTCATCCGCACTGTTATCGGCTTCCGGCCCACCGGCACAGAAGGTGCACTTGTCCATCTTTCCCCGGGAGGCAAAGGCCCCATCTTCCGGAAACTGTGGTGCGCCAAAGGGACAGGCATAGAAGCAGTAACCGCAGCCAATGCAGATGTCCTTGTCATGCAGCACCACGCCGTCGTCTGTCGTGTAGAAGCAATCCACCGGGCAGACTGCCGCACAGGGCGCGTCGGAACAGTGCATGCAAGCCACTGAGAGCGATCTTTCGCCAGGTTCGCCGTCCTTGATGGTGACGACCCGGCGCCTGTTTACTCCCCAGGGGACCTCGTTCTCGTTCTTACAGGCAGTTACACAGCCGTTACACTCGATACAGCGTTCAGCGTCACAATAGAATTTCATACGTGCCATTTTGCTATCCCCTTATGTTAAGCCTTGCTGATCCGGCACAGGCTACACTTGGATTCCTGCATCTGGGTTACGGAGTCGTAGCCGTAGGTCATCGCCGTGTTACAGGCTTCACCCAGTACATGGGGATCCGCTCCTTCGGGATATTTATCCCGCAGGTCCCTGCCCTCAAAGTGACCGCCGAAATGGAACGGCATGAAGGCGACACCGGCACCAACCCGACGGGTCACCATGGCCTTGACCTTGAGTCGGGCACCTTCAGCACCTTCAACCCAAACGTCGTCGCCATCTTTAACACCGGCATTATTGGCATCCCTGGGATGCAGTTCGACGAACATATCCTGCTGCAGTTCGGCCAGCCAGGCATTGGACCGGGTCTCGTCACCACCGCCTTCATACTCCACCAGACGACCCGAGGTGAGGATAAGGGGATACTCCTTGGAGTAGTCCTTGGCCTGAATCGAGGCGTAGCGGGTGGGCAGCCGGTAAAACGACTTGCGGTCTTCATAGGTGGGATACTTTTCCACCAGATCACGCCGACTGGTATAGAGGGGTTCCCGGTGGATTGGCACTGGATCCGGGAAAGTCCAGACAACCACCCTTGCTTTGGCGTTGCCAAAGGGCGCGCAGCCATGCTTGATAGCCACTCGCTGGATGCCGCCTGAACGATCGGTTTTCCAGTTCTTGCCTTCAGCCAGTTTCTTCTCTTCCGGGGTCAGGTCGTCCCACCAGCCCAGTTTCTTCAGCAACTTGTCTGTGAACTCGGGATGACCGTCCTTGAGTTCGTTACCCACAGGGTAGGAGCCGTTTGCCAGCAGGCTCTGACCCTTGCGCTCCACACCGAAACGGGCCCGGAAGTTGAGGCCACCCTTGGCCACCGACTTACTGGGATCGTACAGATTCGGTGTGCCGGGATGTCCCATCTCCGCCGTACCCCAGCAGGGCCATGGCAGACCGAAGTATTCACCGTCACAGGCGCCACCCTCAGCCAGCAGACTGGTGTAGTCGAAGGTGCCCCAGTTCTGCTGCTGCTTCTTCATGCGTTCCGGACTCTGCCCTGTATATCCGATGGTCCACATGCCGTTGTTGAACTCGCGGGTAATGTCCTCAATCAGAGGTTCGTCGTTGTTCACCTTGATGTTCTTGAACAACTGCTCGGCGATACCAAGCTTCTTCGCCAACCGATACATGATGGTGTGATCAGGCAGGGATTCGAACAGAGGTTCAATCACCTTGTCGCGCCACTGCAGGGAACGGTTGGAAGCCGTCACCGAACCGTAGGTCTCAAACTGGGTGGTTGCCGGCAACAGGTAGACTCCATCGGTACGGTCATGCATGACCGCAGAGACTGTCGGATAGGGATCGACGACCACCATCATGTCCAGTTTCTCCATGGCCGTTTTCATCTCTTTGCCACGGGTCTGGCTGTTAGGCGCATGACCCCAGAAAAACATGGCTCGCAGATTGTCTTTCTGCGCGATATTGCCCTTCTCTTCCAACACGCCGTCGATCCAGCGGGAGACAGGGATGCCCTTGGTGTTCATCGGGCTGACATCCTTGCCCTTGCTTTTCTCGTAGCTGCCTTTGTCGAAACGGTCGGCAACCCACTCGTAGTCCAGTCCCCATACCTTCGACCAGTGCTTCCAGGCACCAGCTGAGAGGCCGTAGTAACCCGGCAGCGAATGGGAGAGCACGCAGAAATCGGTGGCGCCCTGTACATTGTCGTGTCCGCGGAAGATATTGGTGCCACCACCGGAGACACCCATGTTGCCCAATGCCAATTGAAACGTGCAGTAGGCCCGGGTGTTGTTGTTACCGATGGTGTGCTGGGTACCGCCCATGCACCAGATGAAGGTGCCGGGACGGTTGTCCGCCATCGCCTTGGCTGCGGCGAAGACCTGGTGTTCCGGCACGCCACTCACCCGTTCAACCTCATCCGGGGTCCACTTGGCAACCTCTTTTCTCACGTCTTCCATGCCATAGACGCGCTGCCGCATGAACTCCTTGTCCTCCCAACCGTTCTCGAAGATATGCCAGAGCATGCCCCAGATGATCGGGACATCGGTACCGGGACGAATGCGCAGGAAATGGTCCGCATGGGCCGCAGTACGTGTAAAACGCGGATCGATTACGATCAGCGGCGCATTATTCTCCTCTTTTGCCTTGAAGATATGCTGCAACGCCACCGGATGGGCCTCGGCCGGGTTACTGCCGATCAACAGCATCGCCTGGGAGTTGTGGATATCGTTATAGGAGTTGGTCATGGCGCCGTAGCCCCATGTGTTGGCGACACCGGCAACCGTGGTGGAGTGGCAGATGCGGGCTTGGTGATCCACGTTGTTGGTGCCCCATACGGCAGCCATCTTGCGGAACAGGTAGGCCTGCTCGTTGTTGTGTTTGGCGGATCCCAGCCAGTAGACAGAATCGGGGCCGGACTGCTTGCGAATCTCCAGCAATTTGTCGCCGATCTCATTCAGCGCCTGTTCCCAGGAGATGCGTTTCCACTTGCCGTTGACCAGCTTGGTGGGATATTTCAGACGCCGTTCACCGTGTCCATGTTCACGTATCGAAGCGCCCTTCGCGCAGTGAGCACCCCGATTGAAGGGGTGGTCGAAGGCTGGTTCCTGGCCGGTCCAGACCCCGTTTTCAACCTCTGCAATAATGCCGCAACCCACGGAGCAATGAGTACAGATGGTCTTCACCTCCTGTACCTTGCTTCCTTCTACCGTCTTTGCTTCGGCACGCCTTATCATACCCGGGGCGAAACCCGTGCTCAGTGCGGCCCCACCAGCCATCAGCCCGGTGCTGCGCAGAAACGAACGACGGCTCATGGCCTGTCCACCGGCAGAATTCATCTGCGAGGCACCACCGGCCCGCTGTTCGATCACCTGATCGGATGTCTTTCTCAGTTTCATTCCTATTCCCCTGTCTCTCTACCGGATCGGATCAATCCACCGTGGACTTGTAGTATTCGAGGATATGATTCGTCAGTCGGTAACCCTTCTGCTCGATATCCACCGTCACCGTCTCGTCACTGGCTAATGCAACCGCACCAGGTACGGCTGCTGCCACCGCAACACCGGCTCCGGCCTTGGCCGAACCGCGCAGGAATTCCCGACGGCCTGAGTCATGAGTCTCTTTTCGATCATTTTTCATTGGCTCTCCTCCCAGTGAGGGAAAACAATCTGAATATCAAACCTGCATGGACAGGTAGCGTTTCTCCAATGTCACGAATGCCACGCCGAAACGTCCCACCGCCCGATAAAAAACCGCTGACTTGGCCTCGCTGAGATCGGCAAAGAAGCGTTCCAACCAACCCGATATATGGGCATCGAAGAAGAGTGCCTGTTGCGTGATAGTGCTGCCGTCATCGATCAACATGCCCATCACCTCACAGAGTGCCGCCACGTGGTCTTCGGGTTCATTGACACCCTCTTCCCGCTGAAAGCCCAGTGCTGCCAGATCGTCACGCAGACGTCCCAGGGGCTTCTCCATCAGAAAGCCGGTCAGGTACCAGGAGCCGTAGGGCGCCAGTTCACCCCGACCCATGCCGATGAAGAGATCGTGGAACTCATCATCAAGCGCTTCGGGTTTCGAAGTGTTGGCGGACAATCCCAACATCGACATCGCCACTGCCATTTCGTCCCCGTTCGGATCCACAGCCGAGAAGGCTGCAACCTGATCCAGCATCGACTGCTCAGGCACTGTGCGTAACAGACTGGCCAGAACGCTGTAGGCACCGGCACGGTAGCGTTGTTCCTCCGCCCGTGGATCGGTTTCCTGCAGGCCATCCTGCCTGGAACTGACTCTCTCTACCGCCTGGCGTTGGTTTGTCATCACATCTTCCTCAAATAACTATGTACGCAATCACCGGGCCAAGGTGGGCCGGAAAAAAATGACGAAAAAGGCATAAAAATACGAACCTCTCCCCGGATTATTGACGAATCTGCCCACTTGCATCGGACTCCATGGCTTCCGGATCCTGCACAATGTCCATCACACGGCAGTCATCACACATGGTCAGGCGCTTGCGGGCTCGCTCATTCTGAAACATCCAGTGCCCCTGCAAGCGGGACAACATGTTGTCGATCACCGAACGGGTGGCAAAGGGCTTTCCACAGGAGGTGCAGAGAAAGGGCGGCTCTTCATGCAGCAGACGCGCATGATTGCGTGTGGCAGGGTCGAACAACAGTCTGGGGGTGATCCAGATGGCATCCTCCGGGCAGGTACGGGTGCAGAGTCCGCACTGCAGGCAGTTGGACTCGATAAACTCAAGCCGGGGTTCCTCGTAACCCGACTGCAGCGCCCTGCCCGGGCAGACACCTACACAGGAGAAGCATAGAGTGCACCGCCCGGCTTCGACAAAGGCAGCACCGAAGGGCGCACCCACCGACAAAATCACCATGGGTTTGGGCTTTTCAGCCTGTTCGAAGAGGTGGTCGATAGCCATCAGCGCGGTACTGCGTTTACCGCCGATACCAGAGTGCCCCCCAGCCACGATTGCCGGCATATCGAGCTTGGGATCCTCTTCCAACACATCCGCCTTGACGAGGCGTACCGCATCGTCGGGATAACCCAGTGCCTGTAGGATTTCGCCGGTAGTCTTGAGTTGCTCCCGCAATGCTGTATCAACCTCGGGGGACATACTGCCGCCATCCACCAGCAGCACGGTGCGTGCACCATAAGCCAGGGCGGAGAGCCAGACATCCAGTCCGACGCTTGCAAGCTCCTCGACCACCACGGGCAGCAGATGACCCGATGACGGATATTGGTGTATCTCATTCGCCTCTGGAATAAAGGCCAGCACCGGGTGCTCCCCTACCTGTTCACGATAGACACGCAGCAGGGTACGCAACCGGTCGAGGGTGTACTTCAGACCTGGGTAGGTATAACGAACCGCTCCACTGGGACAGACGGTGGCACAGATACCGCCACCCTGACACAGGTAGGGATCCACTTCGATCGACTCTGCCATGGCGGTAATTGCACCGGCCGGGCAGGTATCGAGGCAACGGGTGCAAGCAGTCTTGCCGGAGCGGCCATGAGCACAGAGGGAAGGATCATAATCAAAATAGCGAGGTTTCTCGAAGGTACCGCGCATGCCGGCAAGGGTTTCAAATGCACTCGCCAGGCTGATTTCATCGGTGGATGAATGCAGGTAACCCGGGGGTTTCAGCGGCATCACCAGTAACGGTGAGGAACTGAGATCGAGTATCATATCCACTTCCAGGACCTCGGCATTTGGTCGACCCTGTTCTCCCAGATGAATCCTGAATGCCCCCAAGTAGCCTTCGATATCAAGGCTCCTGCCACCCACCGGCACCACTGGAGCACCCGGCTCCTCGGCCCCCTCCAGGAGCACTACCAGGGGATGTAGCCATTCACTCAGCCGGGGGGCAAACTCCATCGCCTCACTATTGCCGATCACCGCCACACGGCCCCGGGATCGGTAGTTCACCAGGCTGGTGGGATCAACGGGGAGCTTCTCCATTGCGGCCAGAGCAGTTTGCCGAGCCTTCTGGTTGCGGGAGTTGGAGGTATCATCTATCCGCTCATTCATAACAGCATCTCATCTTCATCCGCGAGTTCATCATCGAATTCCCCCTCAACCACCCGTCCGTCGGGGTTTCGGGAATGACCGTCTTCCTCTTTCTGCACGGAGCTTGCTCCCTCCTCATCCCCCCCTTCGCCCGTTTCACTCTGCGGTTTCCTTTCTGAGGCCTCTCCACTGACATCCTCAGCCACTATTCGCTTGCGCACCTCTTCCTGCAGGCGGTGACGCATATCGGCGGTAACGATCTCACCCAGCTTGGCGAAGTTGGTGAAGTCGTCGGCATAGTCATCGAGGCCGTCACAGACATTGAAGGTGGCTCCGTGAAACAGCTTTCTCAGGGCCAGCCGACGCAACTGATCACTTACCCCAGGCGAGAGAAAACCGGTATAGTCGGAACCTTCATCGAGAGACTCCAGTGGCGGCATATCCTCGTCTCCCGGCGGCGCGACTTCTACCGTGTCGGCAACATCCCCATGGTCCGCAGCGCCCCCCTCATCCGAGGGATCATCGGATTCCGCCAGGTCGTGTCCATTCTCCTGTTTGCGACGCGACCAGCGCGCCAGGAAGTCTTCCTCTCTCAAACCGGCTTCTGCATTGGGATCGACTTCGGTCACGCTTTTTCTCTCCTCTGCCCACTCTCCTTCCAGTCGGTGAGCTTCCGCTTGATTTTCTTTGTCGGGACGTAATGGGAGAGGACGAAGGCCTCGGTCCAACGGTAGAGCTCCGGAGGAATATCGACGGAATAGACTGTCTCATCACCTTCCAGGTAGGCATGGGCTTCATCAAAACTGAGGCTAACCAGCATCGGCACAGGTACCTCGTTCTCACCGGGATCAGCCACCACGTAACAGCGTGGTGTGGGTGACATCAGGTTGTGGTAGTAGCTCTCACACTCATCCACATGCAGCTTGAGTTTAAAACCGGAGTGGAGATAGCGCTGGACGCCCTGCTCATCGTAGATCTTTACGACCTTATCCGCGGCTGAGTCAGCCGCCACCGTGACACCCACCGCCTCCCAACAATCATCAGTCCAGGCACTGGTGGATGGGGAGCGTTCCATAATCACGGAGACAAAAAACCGCTCGGGTAGCCTCCCCAAGGTCTCGTCAAAATTGAGAATAGACATGGGGCGGCACCTCTTGGAGATTAAGTTCAGAATGAAAAACGCAATTTGCATACCAATGCGCCCTGCATCACCCCGGTGCCATGAAAATCATGGGAAATGGAAAAATAATCCGAGAAACGGAGCTCACGGAAAACGGGGCAAAATGTCCCACCCCTCAGTTAGGGGTGAGACAGATCACACCACTTCAGCCGAATCCAAGATCCCCGTTGAGGCAGCATCACCCCATATTGGCTTGCCCACCCGAACAGCGGTTGAGCCGGTATGGAATTTGCCTGTTTATATGAAAGGTAAACAGCGTGAGCGTGGAACCCGTGACCAACGACGATAAAGCTGATCGCCCTGCACTGAGCGACCGTTTCGGTCGCCATATCAACTACCTGCGGATATCGGTTACCGACCGCTGCGATCTGCGTTGTGTCTACTGCATGTCAGAGGATATGCAGTTCGTACCTCGCTCCCAGGTACTGTCCCTGGAAGAGATCATCCGCGTCGGTCGGCTCTTCGTCGAGCTCGGGGGGAACAGGATCCGTATCACCGGCGGTGAGCCCCTGACCCGCCGCAACATCATGTGGGTATTTGAATCCCTGGGACAACTGGACGGCCTGCTGGACCTTACCCTGACCACCAACGCCACCCTGCTGCCCCGATACGCCCGTGCACAGAAGGCCGCCGGTGTCACGCGCATCAATATCAGTCTGGACACATTGCGGGCGGACCGTTTCCATGCCATCACCCGGGTCGGCGACATAAGGCGCACCTTCAAGGGTATAGACGCGGCATTGGAAGCGGGGTTTTCCCGCATCAAAATCAACTCAGTGATACTCAAACACAGAAACCATGACGAAGTGGTGGAGCTGGTCGATTTCGCCCACAAACGCGGCATGGACATCAGCTTCATCGAAGAGATGCCTATGGGCATCATCGGTGATCATAATCGGGCCGAAGCACACTACTCCAGCGATGCCATTCTGAACGACCTGCAGACCCGCTACGAACTGATACCCACCACAGAGAAAACCGGAGGGCCATCCCGTTACCATCTTCTCAACGGCAGTGACACCCGTGTGGGCTTCATCTCGCCTCACAGCCACAATTTCTGTGACCACTGTAATCGGGTACGACTGACTGCCGAAGGAAGACTACTGTTATGTCTTGGACAGGAACACTCAATTGACCTGCGCCGAATTATCCGAGCTTATCCACTGGATGACAGAGCGGTGCACCAGAAGATCATCAAAGCCATGGAACTAAAACCCAAGGGGCATGAATTCGACCTCGAAGGCCACCCCCGGCTGCTCCGTTACATGAACACAACAGGGGGGTGAGATAAATAAATCAGTACTGATTTATGTATCAAACAACTTATTACCGACATACGTAACCAACCATGGCCAGAGTAAAATCATTCCATAGTCCTGAATTGACCGACGCAGGCCTGCACGCCTCGGAAGCTGTAACCGCCGTGGATGAGTCCGGTCAGACCCGTGATGGCCATATCGCAGCGGAACGGGCCCTGACAGTCTATCTCGATAAACGCGAGATCGTCACCCTGATGACCCTGGGCACCCGTCCGGAATTGCTGGTACTGGGCTGGCTGCGTAATCAGCGGCTGCTGTCGGGAATCGACCAGATCAAGGCGATCCAGGTTGACTGGGAGACCGAGTCAGCGGCCGTCACTACCCTGAACGGCGTCGACGGGCTGGATGAAAAGATGGGCCGTAAGACTGTTACCACTGGTTGCGGACAAGGCACTGTCTTCGGCAGCCTGATGGATGATCTGGAAAAAATACACCTGCCCCGGGTTACTGTCCGGCAATCCAGAATCTATGGTCTGCTGCAGACCCTCAAGGATCACAACGAGGTCTATAAACGGGCCGGTGCGGTTCATGGATGTGCACTCTGCCGGGACACTGAGATGCATCTTTTTGTGGAAGACGTGGGACGCCACAATGCAGTGGATGCCATCGCCGGCCACATGTGGCTCAACGCTACCGACGGTCACGATAAACTCTTCTACACCACCGGCCGTCTTACCTCCGAGATGGTCATCAAGGTCGCCCAAATGGGTATCCCTGTATTGCTCTCCCGCTCAGGGGTCACCCAAATGGGACTGGACCTGGCACGCAAGGTGGGGGTCACTTTGATTGCCCGGGCCAAGGGCCACCATTTTCTAATCTACAATGGAGTGAAAAACATCGACTTTGATGCAATACTAGAGTCCCGGTCGTCGCACCTGCAATCCAATCTGGCAAAACAGGCCAGAGGCTGAAAGGGATCGGATCCGTGTCGGCTTCCATGCTCCTAGCACCGGATGTATTTATGAGCGTAAAGCAGGTCGCCGAGTACCTGCACCTGAACGAAAAGAAGATCTACGCGTTGGTCAACGAGGGGAAGATTCCCGCCACCAAGATCCGGGTAAATGGATGTTCCCGCGGGAACTGGTTGACCGCTGGATGCTCGACTCCTCTCATGGCGGACTACTCACCGACCGCCTGATCATTGCCGGCAGTGACGACCCGCTGCTCTATCGGATCATTCTGGGCTTTGCCCAGGAAACCGGCGCCCATGCTCTGATCAGCTATACACCCACCGGCACCCGCCTTGGGCTGGAACTGCTGCAGGCCAGCCGGGTGGATACCTGTTGTATTCACTGGGGACCGAACACGGAAAGTCATACTCGCCATCCTGCCCTGTTGCGCCAACATCCAAATCATCGACAGTGGGTTTTGATCCGGGCTTTTCGCCGTGAACAGGGGTTGATGGCAAAACCTGGTCTGTTGCGGGAAGATGCGGATCCTACACCACTGTTTGACCACCGCCACCGTTGGGTCCTGCGGCAGCCCGGCTCCGGCGCCCAACGCTTTCTCCTGGAAATGTTGAGTCAGTACGGTATCAACGCGGATCGCCTCAATACGGGTACCACAGCACTTTCCGAACGTGAAGCGGCAGCCTCCATTGCCATGGGCCTGGCCGACGTGGCACCGGGAGCACGCTCTGCCGCCGCAGAATATGGCATCAGCTTTATCCCTTTCGGTTGGGAGTCCTTCGACCTGGCCCTGCCCAGAAGCATCTGGTTTCGCCGCCTGTTTCAGGATCTGATGGGACGAATCCGCTCTAAGCCCTGTCAGGCTATCGCCGACAGTCTGAGCGGCTACGATCTGAGTGAGGCGGGTGAACTGGTATGGGGGGACGACTGAACCGAGCCGTAAATCTCTGCATCCAACATTCGGCTCCCGACCTGACACAACCCGCAATCATGGACCATTGTCAAAGGCGTGTAGCTGATCGGTAATGATCTTTTCATCTTCGATGGGATTCGATTCCGTCAGCAGCCGGACCGAAAACTCAGATCCTCTACCCGGCTCCGACTCGACCGTGATATTGCCACCATAGCGCCGTACCATGCTGTAACTCACCGACAGTCCCAGCCCGGTGCCGTTCCCCTGCCGCTTGGTGCTGTAGAATGGATTGAAGATTCGTCCGAGTTGCTCCTGCGTCATGCCCTGACCGTTGTCCCGCACAGAGATCATCACCCCTTCGTCACCCCAGTCACGGGTGGCAATCCGCACAACACCCTCCTTCTGTCCTAAGGCATGAATCGCATTAACGACAAGATTGACCAGCACCTGCTGTAGTTCCTTGGGATTGATCTGCACCTGCTGCCGTGCGGTCAGGTCGAGTTCGATTTCGAAGTGGCTTTTTTTCCGCAGATGACGTACCAGGGCCAAGGTTTGCTGCACCACTTCATTGACGTCCACCTGAAATACATCAGCAGCATAGTGATCAGGTCTGGCGAAGTGCAGGAGGTCGTCGATGATGTCCTTTATTCGATAGATCTGCTCGATTACCAGATCGATCTCCTGACGCACTGGATCGGCGGCCTCTCCAAGTTCATCCACTAACACGTCAAGATTGCCGAGCATTACTGCGGTGGGATTGTTGATCTCGTGCGCCACACCCGCAGTCAGTTCACCCAGGGCCGCCAGCTTTTCCGCTACGATCAACTGCTCACGGGTTTCCCGCAACGCCCGGATGGTGTGCTGCAGTTCGTCGTTCCGGTGCTGCAATTCAGCGGTCCGTGATTCAACCTTGTCCTCCAGCTGCCCAGCCCAATCCTGTATCTGTTGCTTGCGCTCCCGCAGCAGATCCAGCATGGCGTCAAACTCACCTGCCAGTTCACCGACCTCGTCCCTGGAGGCAACCCGGCCTATCCGTTCATCCTTACCGGCACGTGTAGCTCGAACCACTGAACTCATCACCTCCAGGGGTTTAAAGATCGACTTGGCACCCAAAACCGCCAGCAACGCAGACAGACTCATCAATGCAAGAAAGAGGAAGAGCAATACCGCAAGGGCCTGCCATAATGCGTTTCTGGACGGGGCCTCCAGAAATCCGGCATGGAGCATCCCAACCCGCCGACCATTGACATCCATGATTGGTTCGTAGGATGAGATGTACCAATCGTTTACCACGAAGTCCCGGTCTACCCAGTTTTCGCCCCGTTCGAGCACCTGTGTACGCACTTCGTTGGAGGCCCGTGTGCCCAGCGCGCGTTCGCCGGGTTCCAGCGGCAGATTGGTGGTTATGCGCACGTCTTCAAGAAATACGGTTACCGTACAGATACTTCCCTGCGGCAGGCTGCCCTCCCCATAAACCAGATCGCGCACAGTATCGACAAAGCCGAAGTTTTCGTTCAGCAACACCCCACCATCAAGCACCGCAACCACCTCACCGCGGGAGGTTTTTACCGGATAGAGGGCGCGAATCATCATGCCGCGATCTTCGATCCCGCGTTGAGTGGGTTTCGTCCGGGGGGTCGCGATCAGGGGCATCCTCACACGCTGTAACAGTTCATCCGGTAGATGCCCGAGTTCCTCAGCGGAGAAAATCTCGATCCCGACCCTTGGTCTGCCTTGAACCGCAGCCAGCAGGGAGGGCGATGAACGACCCCGCACGATTCCAGCCTCTCCTTCCGTGAACATCCGATTCCTCTGCTTATCCAGCAGATGCAGATAGGCAAACCCCGCAGCATCCCGCAATGCATCCAGTTGGGCATTGACGGCATTGCCACTGCCTGCCTCCAGTGCCGTGTTCAGAGCATGGGAGTCGGCAAGACGGCCGAGCCGGTTGAGGTAATCCTCCCTGATCCGTCGAAAGATGTCGTCAGATACGGAGAGGTCGGTATTCACTTTGATGAAGAGCTGACCGTATGAGAAATCCGCGCCCCAGTAGACAGCCAACAGCAATGCGATGGGCATGATCAGCAGGACCGGAAAGAGCACAAGCACCAGCAGCTTATAACGTATCGTGCCCTGAACCGCGCTGAAGATCCCTTTAATCGGCTTCACCGGAACGGGACCGATTCAGCCGATGCCCCAGGCATGGGCCTTGCGTTCAAGGGTCTTGCGAGAGATCCCGAGCAGGCGCGCAGCAGCAGACTTGTTGCCACCTTCCTGTTCCAACACCAGGAGGATATGCCGTTTCTCAACGCTTTCCAGCTGCAAATTATCCGCGTGAGCGGTGCTTTCCGCCTGACTCCCCCCACCATTCAGTCCCATCACACACTCGCTGGGGGGGGTATTCAGCAACAGGCAGCGTTCGATCACGTTCTTCAATTCACGCACGTTGCCCGGCCAATGGTAGCCGCTGAGAGTTGACATCTCCGTCTCCCCAACGAGCGGGGGCTCGACACCCAGTTCGGAGGAGAGGATATCGACGAAATGGTTGGCCAGCAGCGGAATATCCTCTATCCGTTCACGCAGCGGGGGCATACGGATGGAGAGCACGTTCAGACGATAGTAGAGATCCTCACGGAATTTGCTGTTGCTGACCTCTATCCCCAGATCACGGTTGCTCGCAGCGACGATGCGTACATCCACCGATACCTCGCGATTGGAACCCACGGGGCGGATACTATGCTCCTCCAGTGATCGCAGGAGGTGTGCCTGCATCGCCAGGGGCATTTCCCCGATTTCATCCAGAAACAGGGTGCCCTTGTCGGCATAAGTAAATAGTCCCTCTCGCGCTTGGTGGGCGCCAGTAAAAGCCCCCTTCACGTGGCCGAACAATTCGCTCTCCAGCAGCTCCGCCGACATGGCCCCGCAGTTAATCGCTACAAAACCGCCGGAACGGCCACTCCAATCGTGGATCGCACGTGCCGCCAGCTCCTTGCCGGTACCCGACTCACCCTCGATCAGTACAGTAGACGGCATCGGGGCTACACGCTTAATCACCTCGCAGATATTCTTAATCTGATCACAATTACCAACCAAACCTGAACAGTCATAGATCTGCTCTATCTGACGGAGCAATATGAAATTTTCCTTTTGTATCTGATGTCGCTGCCGAAAACGCTCCACCGCAGTGACCATCTGCTCCAGACGGAAGGGCTTCAGAATGAAGTCCTCGGCGCCGCTACGCAATGCAGCAATTGCCGTCTCCAGATCCGCGTGGGCTGTGATGAAGATTACGCCTGTGTTCCCGCCCTGCTCCCGCAGTTCGGTGACCCATTCGACTCCGGTGCGTCCCGGCAGCCGGATGTCGGCGATGATCAGGTCAAAGTGGCAGCGTTGCCGCAATTCCTCCGCCGTCTCCACATCCTCCGCAACCTCTACCAAATCAAAATGCCTTCGTAGACCACGTTGTAGAAAACTCCGAATGCCGGGTTCATCATCAACGATCAGAACCGACGTCATTCTTGTGCTGGATTTCCACGCTGCCCCAACCGCAGCGTACGTCTCTTGATGTCGCATCTCGCGCGTATTCGCATCCATGGTATTTTCTTATGTCTCTTGTTTATTTTTAAATGTAAGCTCATCGCTACAAAGCTATCCTCCCGCATTAATTGAGTTTGGTACATTTCGTCTTAATGTCCAGTGGAATAAGTGCGACATTCTGACCCAATCCACTGCATTTATATCGCACTCGCCCCCTGGGCCACTCCCTTGCACTCCACTTTTGTTCATTAATTTCCGCTGCTCCCAGCCTGACCGCTACAAGCGTCACACCAAGGGCTCTCCAGTTCCAGACAAAACAGGTCTTAATCCATAACTAGGGACTGGCATCGGTTTTGCAGCTCTTTAGCAACGACCCCCTTTTCTGAGGCAGGAAATTTGCTGGGACCGCTCCTTACAGGATTTCTCATCCTATCGTTGATCCCCCAAATGCTGCTGGCTGCCGGCTTATCTCCTGCCGCCGAAAATGTTAACCAAGTGATCCGACTGGCGACCACTACCAGCACCGAAAATTCGGGTCTGCTGAACCACCTGTTGCCGAGATTTGAAAAGGATTCGGGTTATCGGGTTCATGTCATTGCCGTAGGTACCGGCAAGGCGTTGCGCATGGCCCGTGATGGCGATGTGGATTTGGTACTGGTGCACTCCCGCCCGGCGGAGGACAGGTTTGTCCAAGAGGGTTATGGCGCACGGCGTTACAGTGTGATGTACAACGACTTCGTGCTGCTGGGTCCGAAAGGTGATCCTGCGGGCATCGGCGATGCACGTACGGCTACACAGGCACTGAGTAGAATCGCCAGGGAACAAAGACTTTTTATCTCCCGAGGTGACGATTCCGGCACTCACAAGAAGGAGCGTACACTTTGGAATAGCGCTGAGATAACGCCGGCCGGAGATTGGTATATGGAGGCCGGCCAGGGTATGGGCAAGGTCATGCAGATCGCCGGCGAGCTTGGTGCCTATACCCTCGCCGACCGGGGTACCTGGCTTGCCTACCGGCACAAATTACCATTGCAGGTCTGTTTTTCAGGTGATGACAAACTCTACAATCCCTACGGCATCATCGCGGTCAATCCCCAACGTCACGAGGAGACCAACCACCATGGGGCTATGTCGCTGATCAGGTGGATCACATCTCCTGACTTGATTAGCACGAAAGTTCAGCAAGCCGCAGCCATGTCTCGGGACGTGGTGAAGTCGTTGCAGCAGCCCGAAGCAAACGAGGTAGCATGGCTC